>NZ_KV800684.1:1011-34651 GCF_001810285.1 Corynebacterium sp. HMSC071F07 | reverse complement strand
AGTCAGCCGTCGCCATTCACTTTTCGGTGGAGCGCTTGGAGCATTCTCTCCGCTGAGATGAGCAAGTGCTACGCCGAGGATCGGTGCGTGATGAGGGAACAATCCGAGAGCACGCGCTCCGGCCTCCTGCTTGCTGATGACCTCACCCGTCGTGAGCGTCGCGTGCATCCGCGCAGGTCCGAGGAGCCGCCATTGAACCCTCCCGGCTCCGAGGGCTCCACGCCCTCTCTCGGTGCGCAGCATCAGCGGCTTCCAGTACCCCAGCAGGTTGTTCAGGGTCCATGGCCGGAGCTCGTCGGGCTGCGGGTCTAGGCCCCAGGTCGAGACGTCCCCTCCCCGTAGCGCGATGCCGCCGTGCTCGAGCTCGTGCCAGATCACGGGATTCACATCGAACGCGCCCCTGGGGTTGAAGATCTCGCCCACGTGGGAAGCGATCGGCTCGATCTGTGTCACAGGGCGCGTGATCTCCGAGTCCCACACGAACGAGGTGTTGCAGCACGCGCTGATGCCCATTCCTCGAACAGCTCGCCCGAGCAGCCACGGGAGCTGGGAGAGGTGCAGAGCGCGCAGGCGTGGGATCAGGTCGGAGCGCTCCCGCCAGGCGTCATCAAGCGTGGCGATCAGGTCGATGTCGCTGGCCTTCGGGCGATACGCACCCAGCGCAACAGAACCGCCCACCACGACACCCGTGATCGCTCCAGGCAGCAGCCGATCGGCGGCGTCCAGATACGAACGGCCCGCTCGGCGAACTTCGTGCGGTAGTGCGACCTCCATGCGCTCATCATACGGAGAAGCCACCTCGAAGCGGCTTTCCTAAACCAGATCGTCCGCGGCCGCGGGCAAGTAGGATGGGCCAGCATGAAGGAATTGGGCGAACACATCCGCAGGCACGCTGACGATTACCGCGATGCGGTGCATCAGCACTTCTTTGCCACCGTCGCGGAGTCGCGCCAAATCTTCGCTCTATCCATGCGCGATACCCACCCGGCACTGGCGCCTGCAGTGGCGTGGATATTGGACGCGGCTGACGACGCCGGATTCCTCCCCGAAGAGACCATCGAGCGCGTCCGCGAGCTGGGCAAGGAGCACCGCCGCCACGGCTTCCCCACAGAGATCTATCCCAAGTTCGAGGCCTCCCTAAGCGAGGGGTTTACCGCGTTGGGACTGACTCAGCACCAGCTAGTGGTGGCAAAGCGCGCCATCCACACTGTGTGCACCACGATGGCACAAGCGGCGCATGCTGCCGACATCGCCGGCATCGCCCCAGCCCACAGCGCGCAGGTAGTCGCCGTAGAACACCCCAACCGCAACACTGCGGTGGTGCGGCTGGAATCCGGTGCACCCATCGAATACGAGGCGGGCCAGCATTTTCCCGTCACCTCGCAGCTGCTGCCCGGCACCTGGCGCATGCTGACCCCGGCACATCCGGCGGACACTACGGGCCAGCTGCTCTTCCACATTGCGCTGGCTGGCGACGCCTCCTCTATGCTGGCCAAGGCAAAGCCCGGCGATTGGTGGACCCTGGGTAACCCTGCCGGAAACTTTCCGAGCCTGCACGATGGCAAGGCCACCGCGCTCATAAGCTTCGGCACGGGATGGGCGGGCGCCCGCGCCGCTCTCCTAGATTGCTTGGCTGCCGGCGAAGTACCGAAGAACCTTAGCGTCTACAGCGTGGCTTCTTCCCCTGGCGAGCACTACGACACCCACTTCCAGGCTAATCTCCAGGCCCTCTTGCCTGAGCTTTCGTTTCATTACATCTCCCGCAGCGAGCGGGATCCCTGGCTGCTCGGCGCACAGCCGCAGGCAGAGGGCTTCGCATCCGAAACCGCCGGCGAATCCCAAGACCCCATCGCCGTGGTGCTACGCCACGAGAAGGACCACGAGAAGGACGGAGCCAAGGACAAGCGCTTCATCTTGGTAGGCCCTGCCGACCGAGTCGAGGTGGCACGCGAATCCCTCCTGGCGGCCGGCATCCCAGCTGGCAATATCCACGCCCAATCCTGGCAGCGCGGCCACGAGTGGGCAGCATCCGCCGCAGACCTAGACGGCTGGGAGGACTGGGATGCGTGGGCAGCCTGGAAGAAGTCGGAGTGGACGCAAACTTAAGCCTCGAGGACCGGCAGCGCTTTGCGGGTCTGGGCAACGAGGTCGGAGTCGATTTCGGCGTAGATGATCTCCGGCTCGTAGCCGGCCTCGACTACGCGGGTGCCATCGGGGGCTACAACTACTGAATGGCCAATGCCGGTGGGACCAGAGTCTTGCCCAGCCATCTCCGCGCCGCCTGGACGGGCTTGGCCCGCAGCCACGATATAAGAGGTGGAGTCTAGAGCACGCGCCGCGGTGAGCAGACGCCACTGCTCCAGCTTGCCGGCACCGTCAGCCCAGCTAGTAGGCACGACGATTACCTGCGCACCCTGGCGAGCCAGCTCCTTGAACTGCTCTGGGAAACGGATGTCATAACAGGTGGCCACGCCAACGGTAATGCCCGCGACGTCGAAAGCCACGAGCGCCTCACCCGCGCGCACGGTGTCGGATTCCTTGTAATTGAAGGCGTCATAAGTGTGGATTTTGTCGTAACCGCCAAGAACGTCCGGCCCCGCGATGAGCGCGGTGTTGCTCACGCGGTTGATGGTCTTGCCATCACGCTCAACGGTGTCCGCTGGGCTGAACATGCCAAGCACGACGGTGACCCCAGCTGCTGCGCTACCGCACGGATGGTGGTGACGAAGGAACCATCAAGGCCCTGGGCCTGCTCGTCTAAGCGGCCAGCCGCGAAGGCCTGGGACGTGGCCTCAGGCAACACGATCAGTTGCGCACCATTCTCAGCGGCCTCACGGATCTTCTCCACGGCCAGCTCAAGGTTCTCCTCGAGGTTACCGCCGGTCAAAATTTGCACTGCTGCTACCAACATGACACCCCAAACTAGCCGAGTCGCGATGAGTTATCCACAGATTTCGCCCTAATCAGAAATTGGGTCTAGAAATTACTGAACTTGGCCCACAAAGCTTGAGGTATGGATTTCTACATCGCTGACAACGCACGCAACACCATCCGCTCCCACATGGGCCAAAGGCACCGCTTCACTACCCCGCCGCCGCCCGAGTATCCGCGCACGGCCAGCGCCCTAGCGCGCGTGGCAAAACACTGGGACGGTCAGCTTGCCGCTAACGCTAAGCAACACGACGCCATGCTCCAAGACCTCGATGAGTTCATCAGGCACAGCAGAAAAATCGATGCCTCCCTAGCCAACAAGCTGGACGGAGGGCTGCCGTGAGACGCGCGCTAAGCCTTTATTTAGCCTCTCAAGAAATGCAGTCTGGCGCTGCTAACCTGCACGTTTTCAAACAAGGCCTACACAATAGTTGGCAGAGCCTAGAAATAATTGGCGCTTTTGCCGACTCCGCGCGCACCCAGCTGACAAACACCACGGAACAACTCGAACTACCCGCTAAGAGCATGGAGGCTGCGGCAGAGACTCTTCGCGCCTATGCGCCCATCCTGGCTCGGGTCGAACAATTGCGCGCCGAGGCCACCCGCCTGCTAGCACGGATGGATGAGATAGAACCGTGGAGCAGCCAGATAGGCGCGATGCTGAATGCGCTCGATGCTTTGGGCGACGGCCTGGACTGGGCCTGCGCCCGAGAAATAGATGCGCTGTGCACGCCAGAGCTGCCCACCGGCGGCGGCTATCTGGAGGATTACGAGGAGCTACCCATCGAGGCCATCCACCAGATGCTTATGAGCACCGCCCCGCCAGAGGCCGTCGCGCTAGCGGAAAGCAATCCGGACGTGCAGCTGCTTGAAGCCGGCCCCGGTCGCGTTGCAGCACTGGTCGATCCCGGCCAGCTGGGCACTTCCGCGGCGAGCGTTTCCACGGTGGTCTCCGGGGTGCATTCTTCGGATCCGTCCGGCTGGCAAAGCAGTATCGATCGCGCGCGGGCAGTAGCGCGTGCAACGGGCGGTCCCGCGGTGGCCTGGATTGGCTACCGCGCACCAGACAGCCTCGCACAGGCAGGCCACGATTCCCCGGCGGCACGTGGCGCGCAGGACCTACGCCGCTTTCAACGCTCATTAGGCAAACGCTTTTCCCGCTCACAGCGGATAGTGGTGGGTTATTCCTATGGTTCCGTCGTGGCAGGAAAAGCCGCGAAGGCGCCCGGCGTGGCCGAAGACGTGGTCTTCGTGGGCAGCCCTGGCACCACCGCCGAAAGCGCCGATGACATTCAGGCACGCAGCTGGGCCGCAACGAATGCGCACGATCCCATCGGCGTGGTTACCGGCCCGCGCGGTGGCATTCACGGCCCGGATCCGAGCACTCCCAACTTTGGGGCTTCCCCACTACCAGGCGCAAACCGCCTGCCAGGAGACCACATCTCATACTTCAAAGACCCCGCATTTCTGCGGGGTCTCGGAAAGATTGTGGAGGCTAAAAGCTAGCCTTCGTGGCCGGCTTCGCCGCGCCGGCGGCTGCGGCGTGGGGTCCACATGACCACTGACGTCGAGCGCGGCACGTGCACGAGCTCGCCGCGCGGCTGGCGTTCACCAACCCGTTCGCGCAGCTGCTGAACCTCAGCGAGCAATGCATCGCGCTCGGCCTCTAGCTGGTCGCGCTCCTCGGTCAGCTCAATGATGGACTTGATTCCAGCGAGGTTAACGCCCTCGTCGTGCGACAAAGTCTGGATCTTGCGCAGCAACTCGATGTCACGGTCGGAGTAGCGGCGCCCGCCGCCCTGAGTACGGGCGGGCGAGACCAAGCCGATGCGATCGTAGGTGCGCAGGGTCTGCGCGTGCATTCCGGACAGCTCAGCGGCAACGGAGATGACATAGACCGCGTTGGCCCCTGCCTGATTTTCCTTGCTCATCGTTGCACCTTCCTTTTATGCGCTACCTGCGGCGCTTCCATGGGCGACTTTGCCTTCCCAGCCCGCGCGCGGGTCGAAACCGGAGTCGCGCTCCGCCTGCGCGTAGGTGCGCAGCGCACTCGTGGCGGCGCCATCAAGGTGGGTCGGGACGGTGACCTGGACGGTAACCAGAAGGTCGCCGGCCTTGCCGCCGCGCTTCTCGATGCCGCGATTGCGCACGCGCAGCGTACGGCCATCGGGGGTGCCCGCCGGCACTTTCACGCGAACCGGCGAATCCAGGGTTGGCACAGTAATGGTGTCACCCAACGCCAATTCCGCGAAGGAAACCGGCACCGTAACATGCAAATCGTCGCCCTCACGGGTGAAAATCTTGTCCGGCTTTACCTTCACCGCGACGAAGAGATCGCCCGCTGGCGTGCCATTGGGGCCTGCCTCGCCCTGACCGGCCAAGCGCACTTTCTGGCCGTCGATGACGCCTGCCGGAATACGCACGGTGATAGAGCGCGTGCGGTGCACGGTGCCGGAACCATTGCAGTCCGCGCATGGATCCTCAATCTTCTGACCGGTGCCGCCACACTCAGTGCACGGCGCGGAGAAGCCGAAGGTTCCGCGGTTCTCAGAGGTAAAGCCAGTGCCTTTACAGTTCTTGCAGGAGCTCGTCTTACCTGACTTGGAACCGGAGCCATGGCACGTGGTGCAGGGGGCGTCGCCAGTTAGCTGCAGCGGGATGGTGGTGCCGGTGGCAGCCTCCCGGAATTCGAGGGTTATTTCCGTTTCGACGTCGGCCCCCCGCGACGGCCGAGCTGTGTGGCCAGCACTACCGCCGCGGTTGAAAACGCTACCGAAGATATCCCCAAAACCGCCGCCTTGAGCCGCTCCTCCAGGCGTTCTTCCTCCGAAGAGGTCGGAGAGGTCGAATTCTTCCGCAGATCCTTGACCCATGTGCGAAGATCGAAACCCGCCGGGGAACCCGGCGCCTCCCATCCGTCCAAACCCACCGCCGTTGCGCAGCATGGCCTTGAACTGGTCGTATTCCTTACGCATCGTGGCGTCGGAAAGCACATCATAGGCTTCGGCAGCGCGCTTAAACTTATCGGCTGCCCCGGGGGTATCCGGGGTGGTATCGGGGTGGTTTTCGCGCGCTAGCTTGCGGTAGCTGCGCTTGATTTCTTCTGGCGTAGCGGACGAGGAGACCCCCAGATCCGCATAATAATCCTTGTCTGCCCATTCGGGTTTGGCGCTCACTGGGCATCCCCTCCTTCCTTGAAACCGCCAGCTTTGGCGGCTATTGAGGACAAAATATAACTAAATAAGATTTGTTCTAAGTTCACTAAACAGTGAAATGGCGCCAAGGCATTTGTTTGTTTAAGCCCTGACGCCACCTCGCATTATTCGGAAGCAGATTCCGAACCGGCAGATTCAGCACTGCCCTCGCCGGCCTCCGTGGAGGCGTCCGGTGCATCAGCGATGATTACCATCGCGGTGCGCACCAGCTTCTCGCCCACCTTGTAGCCACGGCGTAGAACGGTGCCGACTACCTGCTCGCCACCGCTGGAGAGATCCTGCACAGCCTCGTGAATTTCCGGGTCGAAGGCGTCGCCTTCTTCGCCGAATGGCTGCAGCTGGTTCTTCTCCAGCACGCCGGAGAGTTTGTCGGCAATAGCCTTCAGTGGGCCCTCCTCGAGGTCGCCGTGCTGACGTGCGAGCTCTAGGTCATCAAGGATAGGCAGGAATTCTGCCAGGACCTTGGCCTTGGAAGTCTCGATGACAGCCTGGCGCTCGCGCTCGGTGCGGCGGCGGTAGTTGGTGTACTCCGCATTCAGACGCTGCAGATCCTCGGTGCGCTCAGCCAGCTGCGCCTCCAGGGAGTTGCCTTGGTCAGCGGCAGCGTCGGCTGCTGCCTCAGCCTGGTCGGCTGCGTCTTCTGCGGAGACGCCGGCAAGCGCGGCTTCCAGATCCGCATCCAAAGTTGGATCAAGTTCTGCCTCTTCGGCGGAGTCAGCCTGCGCGTCCTGTGCAGCCTGAGCCTCTTGTGCTTCCGCGGCAGCTGCCTCAGCGCGGTCCGCCGAGGTTACCTCTGGATCAGTGTTGTCCGGGTCGCCTGGGTTTTGCGGCATTCCGCTGTTCTGAGTCATTACTTGTCGCCATCCTTGGTCTCGTCTTCGTCGACTACCTCTGCGTCAACAACGTTTGGGTCGGACTCGGCACCAGCTGCGGCGCCCTCAGCACCGGCCTCAGCGGCCTGTGCCTCGTAGATCTGCTTGCCCATCTCCTGGGAGACGGTGCCCAGCTTCTCAACTGCGGACTTGATGGCCTCGATGTCATCGCCCTTCAGAGCCTCATCGACGGCGTCGGCAGCCTCGGTGACCTGGGTCTTAACGTCCTCGGAAACCTTGTCGGAGTTCTCATCCAGGAACTTGCGGGTCTGGTAGGAGGTGGACTCTGCCTGGTTACGCAGCTCCTGCTCCTCGCGGCGCTTCTTATCCTCTTCGGCGTGTGCCTCAGCGTCCTTGACCATGCGGTCGATCTCTTCCTGGGACAGGCCGGAACCATCCTGAATCTTGATGGTGTTTTCCTTGCCGGTGCCCTTGTCCTTAGCGGAAACGGAGACGATGCCGTTGGCGTCGATGTCGAAGGTGACCTCGATCTGTGGGACGCCACGCGGTGCCGGAGCGATGCCACCGAGCTCGAAGGAGCCGAGCAGCTTGTTAGCGGAAGCCATCTCGCGCTCACCCTGGAAGACCTGGATCTGAACGGAAGGCTGGTTGTCTTCCGCGGTGGTGAAGGTCTCGGACTTCTTGGTCGGAATAGTGGTGTTGCGCTCGATGAGCTTGGTCATCACGCCGCCCTTGGTCTCGATGCCGAGGGACAGTGGGGTGACGTCGAGAAGCAGCACGTCCTTGACCTCGCCGCGCAGAACGCCTGCCTGCAGAGCAGCGCCGACTGCAACGACCTCGTCCGGGTTAACGCCCTTGTTTGGCTCGCGGCCGGTCAGTTCCTTGACCAGCTCGGAAACAGCCGGCATACGGGTGGAACCGCCGACGAGAACGACGTGGTCAACCTCGGACAGGGACAGACCTGCATCCTTGATGACCTGGTTGAACGGAGCCTTGGTGCGGTCCAGCAGATCCTGGGTGATCTTCTGGAACTCGGTACGGGACAGGGTCTCATCCAGGAAGAGCGGGTTCTTCTCGGAGTCAACGGTGATGTACGGCAGGTTGATGTTTGCGGACTGGGAGGAAGACAGCTCAATCTTTGCCTTCTCAGCGGCCTCGCGCAGACGCTGCAGGGCCATCTTGTCCTTGGTCAGGTCGATGCCGTTAGCGGACTTGAACTTCTCAACGAGCCAGTCCACGATGCGCTGATCCCAGTCATCGCCACCGAGCTGGTTGTCACCAGCGGTTGCCATAACCTCAACGACGCCGTCGCCGATTTCCAACAGGGAAACGTCGAAGGTGCCGCCGCCCAGGTCGAAGACCAGGATGGTCTGCTCCTGCTCGCCCTTTTCCAGGCCGTATGCCAATGCAGCCGCAGTTGGCTCGTTGACGATACGCAGGACGTTCAGGCCTGCAATCTGACCGGCTTCCTTGGTGGCCTGACGCTGGGAGTCCTCGAAGTATGCCGGGACAGTAATAACTGCGTCGGTGACATCCTCGCCGAGGTATGCCTCTGCGTCGCGCTTGAGCTTCATCAAGGTACGAGCGGAGATCTCCTGCGGGGTGTACTTCTTGTCATCGATGTCGATGGTCCAGTCAGTACCAATGTGGCGCTTGACGGAGCGGATGGTGCGGTCAACGTTGGTGACAGCCTGGTTCTTGGCGGACTGGCCGACCAGGATTTCGCCGTTCTTTGCAAAAGCAACGACGGATGGGGTGGTACGTGCACCCTCAGAGTTAGCGATGACGGTAGCCTCGCCACCTTCCAGAACGGAAACAACCGAGTTGGTGGTACCGAGGTCAATGCCTACTGCGCGTCCCATGAATTTTCTCCTTGCTTGTCTTAGAAGACTGTTTTTAGCTTTAAGTTGATTTCAGGTGGCTCAACTTCTCGTTGGCTCTTGCGCCACTCTAACAGAAGTTTCGGTGTTTGCTACAAGAACCTGAGCGCGATCCACTCAACCTCTTCAACCGCGCTTAACCCAAAGTTGTTCCCACTTCGCTCAACTTTTTTGAAATTTTCTATATTCCCCCAGTTGAACGGCCCAAAATCTATTTGGACTATAGGTGGAAAAGATTTCTCTACCCCCTTACTCCCCCCCTCTTGACCAACCTGCCTTTCGACCGCTAATTTTCGATTAGCGATACCGATCACAGGTTCGCACTTTATTTAATCCAGCTCACCAAGCTGACTCCTACACACTCCCTTTCCTCTTAAGTTCTCGCCTGCCCGAATACGCGAATTTTCGCAGTTACCGGCGGGGATTTTAAAGGCGCTGGCAGGCGCTGGCGGAGTGGAAGGGCAATTGGTGCGGAAACATTTGGAAAGGACGGTTGCGATGAATTCAAATCATTCTCGTACCCGTCGCCAGGGTGACCGCCCACCGGTGCATTGTGCGCAGACGCTGCGCTAGAGACCGCACTTTCAACTTCTTGAAATTAAGTAATCAAACCGGCTCTGGACGCTTTCCTCGCGCAGATAGCTTTTGCACATCTGTCTTTAAAAAGGCCCCGATCTATTTAAAAGCGCGTGGAAGCGCCAGGTATTCACCTGAGGTACACACTGCTTATGACAACTTCTGCACACACCCGCCTTCCTGAATCCGGCGACGTCGAGGCCTGCGTCGACGCGGCCGTTACCCGCGCCCATTCCTGGCTGCGTGCCAGCGAAGGCGAACAGGATAAGGGAACCGAGCAGCTGGCCCAGCTGCTCCGCGACTCTGAAGGCGTCGCATTCACCATGGACTTCGTCGACCGAGTCATGCGCCCGGAAGACGATAAGGTCGCAGCCAACGCACTGAAGAAGATCACCCAGCGATTCGACCCAGCCTTCCTAGGCCTTATCAACGGCACCCTGGTTGGCATGGGTGGTTTCTTTGGCCCCATTTTGCCGAACCTGGTCATGCCGCTGGCACGCCTGCGCATGCGCCAGATGGTAGGCCACCTCGTTTTGGACGCTGAGTCCGAGTCCTTGGACAAGATGCTGGATAAGGCAGCCGAATCCGGTGAGCACCTCAACCTCAACCTGCTGGGCGAGGCAGTTCTGGGCGAGGACGAGGCCCGCTCCCGTGCAAAGCGCACGCTTGACCTGATCAAGAACCCAAAGGTCACCTACGTTTCCGTCAAGGCTTCTTCCATGGTGGCCCAGCTCAACCCATGGGACATCGATGGTTCCGTCGAGCGCCTGAAGGAGCGCTTGCGCCCACTGTATGAAGAGGCCGTCAAGCGCTCTCCTAACGTATTCATCAACCTGGATATGGAGGAGTACCACGACCTTCACCTGACCATCCGCCTGTTCAAGGAGCTGCTCTCCGAGCCGGAATTCAAGAACCTAGAAGCTGGCATCGTCTTGCAGGCTTACCTGCCAGATACCTTCGAGGCCCTGCAGGAAGTAGCGGAGTTTGCCAAGGAGCGCGTGGCAACCGGCGGCGCCAAGGTCAAGGTCCGCATCGTGAAGGGCGCGAACCTGTCCATGGAGCACGTCCAGGGTGAGGTCCATGGCTGGCCGGTTGCTACCTACACCGACAAGGCAGACGTGGATGCGAACTACTACCGCCTGCTGGATTACATCGTGCGCGAAGAGTTCGCCGACTCCGTACGCGTCGGCGTTGCTACCCACAATCTGTTCACCGCTGCTTTGGGCTACGAGCTCGGCAACGCCCGCGGCGTACTGCACATGCTCGACTCCGAGATGCTGCAGGGCATGTCCCCGGCACAGCAGGCTGCAGTCCGCGAGGTCTACGAGGGCCGTCAGATTCTCTACACCCCGGTCGTCCACGCGGAGGACTTCGACGTCGCCGTGTCTTACCTAGTCCGCCGCTTGGAGGAGAACTCCGCCAGCCAGAACTTCCTCTACGCGCTGTTCGCGCCGGATGAACCGGAGCGCGATTCCCGTGGCAACAAGCGTGCCGGCACCCCAATTGAGCAGCAGGAAGCTCACTTCCGCGCGGCAGTAGAAAACCGCTGGGAGACCTTCGCCGGCCCAGAGCGTACCCAGAACCGAATCGAAGAAGAGGCTGCGGGTGAAGGCCGCCAGGCCCCACGCGGTGGCCGCTTCACCAACGAGCCGGACACCGACCCAGCCCTGGAAGCCAACCGCGAGTGGGCGCATAAGCTGCTGAGCCAGGACCCAGGCCACCACGGCATCGACGAGGTCACCGATCCGGAGGCCGTGAACGCGGCAGTTGCCACCGCCTCTTCGCTTGCCGACGCGTGGGGCGCCAAGCCCGGCGCAGAGCGCGCTGCCGTCCTCGAGACCGTGGCAGACAAGCTGGCGGCTACCCGCTCCCGTCTCATCAACGTCGCAGCCTACGAGGCCAACAAGACCATCACGCAGACCGACCCAGAAATCTCTGAGGCCATCGACTTCGCCGTCTACTACGCACACTCTGCTCGCCTGCTCGATGAGGCACGCTCTAAGTTCACCCCGAACCGCGTCACCGTGGTCACCCCACCGTGGAACTTCCCTATCGCTATTCCGGTAGGCGGCATGCTCTCCGCCCTAGCTGCGGGTTCCGCCGTCATCATCAAGCCGGCGCCACAGGTTGTCCACTGTGCCAAGGTGGCAGTCGAGTGCGTACACGCCGCGTTGGAGGAGCACGGCCTCGACCGCAACCTCGTCCAGCTCGTGCTCACCGATGAGGGCGAAGCAGGCAAGGCTCTCATCTCCCACGCGGATGTCGACGCTGTCATCCTGACCGGCGCGTCCGATACCGGCAAGCTCTTCCGCTCCTGGCGTCCAGAGATGAACCTCATGGCGGAGACCTCCGGCAAGAACGCGCTTATCATCACCCCGGCTGCGGACCCTGACCTGGCTATTGCGGATCTTTATCTCTCCGCATTCGGCCACTCTGGTCAGAAGTGCTCTGCTTCCTCCCTGGTCATCTTCGTCGGCGCCGCCGGCACTTCCGAGCGCCTGCGCGACCAGCTTCTCGACGCCGTGCGCACCCTCAAGGTAGGCCCAGGCTATGACATCACCACCACCATGAACGGCCTGGCCGAGGCACCAAGCGAGAAGCTGCTGCGCGGTCTCACCCAGCTGGAGCCGGGCGAGAGCTGGCTGCTCAAGCCGGAAAAGCTCAATGAGGAAGGCACCCTGTGGTCCCCAGGCATCCGCGATGGTGTGAAGCCGGGCTCCTGGTTCCACCTCAACGAGTGCTTCGGCCCAGTGCTCGGCATCATGCACGCCGAAACCCTCGAGCAAGCCATCGAGTGGCAGAACTCCACCGGCTACGGTCTGACCGGCGGCATCCACTCCCTCGACGACGATGAGATCCAGTACTGGATCGACAACGTCGAGGTCGGCAACGCCTACGTCAACCGCGGCATCACCGGCGCCATTGTCCAGCGTCAGTCCTTCGGAGGCTGGAAGAAGTCCGTCATGGGCCCAGGCGCCAAGGCAGGCGGCCCGAACTACGTGCCGCAGATGGGCTCCTGGGCAGACGGCGAGCTGCGCCCACGCGAGGTCGACGTCCCAACGGCGGTGGCCAACGAGCTGCGTAACCTGGCAAGCCGCGCCGCGCTTTCCGACGCCGACGTCGAATGGCTCTGGCGCGCCGCCGAGCTCGACCAGCTGGCCTGGATGGAAGAATTCGGCCGCGACCATGACCGCACCGGCCTGATTTCGGAGGCGAACATCTTCCGCTACGTACCGCTGCTGGGCAAGCTGCGCGTGCGCATCGGCGAAGGCTTCGCACTGCGCGACGTCATCCGCCAGGTGCTCGCCGCCGCAGTCACCGGAACCAAGGTGGAGTTCTCCGCTACCCCGGCCGTCGCAGAGCAGCTCGCGGTCCTGGGCATCGAGGTGCGCCAGCTTTCCGATGCTGCCTTCGCATCCGAGCTCTCCCGCGCCGAGTCTGCTCGTGTACGCACGCTGGGCGCCGTCGCGGACACCGCTCGCGAGGCAGCCGTGGAGTCCAACTCCGTCATTCTTGACCAGCCAGTTCTGGCCGACGGCCGTCGTGAGCTGCTGCCTTACCTCCTGGAGCAGGCCGTATCGGTGACCATGCACCGCTTCGGCATCATCCGCTCCGTCGCCGGCATCGAGCGCTAGCCCAGCGCCCAGCCGCCACCAGCCGCTAACCGTGGCTGCGTGGCAATCGCCCGTCTCCTGCACTTTTAGGAGACGGGCAGATGTATTTATATGGCAAGATAGGTCAAGTGAATTCCAAAGATACATCTGCCTCATCTGCAAAAGACTCCGTGGCAGTCCCACAGGGCGCCGAGAATGCCGAGCACCGGCTACCGCAGCCACTCGTCAGCAATGACGCCGAGGGCGTGGGCTCCGATGCGCCGAAGCCGATTCGCGAGGACCTGAAGACGGAGGTCTTAGCAAAAGATTTCCGCACGCTGGCAAAGGCCTCTGGCCGCTTTATCCTCATCGTCGCGGCTGCGGCCATTGCTGGTTACCTGCTGAAATTCCTGTGGACTGGCCTCCTGCCAGTCATCCTGGCCGTCTTGGTCGCCACGGTCCTCTACCCTGTGACCGCATGGATGCGCACGAAGCTGCGCTTCCCCGGCGCGCTGGCCGCTGCCACGACTCTGCTAGGCTTCTTCGCCATCGTCACCGGCATCTTCGCCGCAATGGCGCCGACCGTGAAAAACCAGAGCCAGGACCTAATCCACCAGGCCCAAGGCGGCATCGACGAGCTCATCAAGCTCGGCGAGAAGCTCCCTGTCGATATTGATGAGACCAAGGTTCAGCAACTCATCGATGATGTAACCAACGCGGTTAAGGGCCAAGCCTCCAACATCGCCACCGGCGTCATGAGCGGCTTCTCCACGGTCAGCTCCATCGTGGTGACCATCGTCATCATGCTCTTCCTGACCTTCTTCTTTATTAAGGAAGGCGAGAAGTTCCTACCGTGGATGCGCAAATACACCGGATTCCCAGCCGGTTGGCACATGACTGAGCTGTGCAACCGCATTTGGAAGACGCTCTCGGGCTACATCCAGGCCCAGGCCACCGTCGCGCTTGTCGATGCCGTTCTCATCGGCCTCGGCCTCATGGTCCTGCAGGTACCGCTGGCATTCGTCATCGGTGTCGTGACTTTCTTCGCGAGCTTCATTCCGCTGGTCGGTGCGATTACCGCCGGTGCCCTCGCCGTTATCGTGGCCCTGGTTTCCCACGGCCTGACAACCGCACTGCTTGCCCTGCTCGTGGTCGTTGCAGTCCAGCAGATTGAGGGCAATGTCCTACAGCCGATCCTGCAGTCCAAGGCTATGGGCCTGCACGCTGCGGTCATCCTTCTGTCTGTCACGGTGGGCTCTGCGCTGGCTGGCATTATCGGCGCATTCCTCGCGGTGCCGGTGGCGGCGACCATTGGCGTCACCTTCCGTTACCAGGCGCTGGTTACCGCCATTCGCGCTGGTGAAGTTGACCCGAACGAGGCGGAGATTGTCACCGGTGCCCCGAAGCCGAAGCGCAAGGCCCGCCTGCAGAAGCAGAAGGAAGACTCCGAAGCCCACATCGATGCTTCCGGCAGCAGCCCAGAGCTCGACGCCGCCCGATCCGTGGAGAAACTCGACCCGGATTCCCCACGCGCCAAGGTCCGCGAGCTCTACAACATGATTGCGCCGAAGGCTTCCGCTTAGTCCTCTTCGCGGCCCCGCTCTCCAAATGGTGAGGTCGCCCCACAACTCCTGCGGCTACAGTTACCTGCTGGGGCGCATGTTGCGTGACCTCACCATTTGTTCCTCACCATTTGGGGTCGGGCCATCTAAGGTCGGGCCAAATTGCACCGGCCCCAACTCCGCCGAGCTAGGAGCGCGGTAGAAAGCCCAATTCCCGCACAGCATCAGCTAGCTCATGTGCTGCTCGCGGAAGCGCATCATCCCAGGCGCCAACGGAGGACTCGTTAGCTGGGTCAGATACTTGCTTCAACAGGGTGACTGGTACGCCGAAACGCTGACACACTGCGGCGATGGCGTAGCCCTCCATGTCACAAAGTCCAGAGTCGACAGCCAAGCGGTCACGAGTGGCGGTGTCAGAAACAAACATGTCACCAGTGGCCAGGCCCTGAGCCGGGAACTTGCCGCTCGTGGGAAGCTCAATAACCGCAGGCAGCAGGTAACGGGAGATATCGCTTAACACTTTGAGCTGAAAGTCGTGTTTGACCACGCGATCAACCTCATAGACTCCATCCAGCCCATCGCGCAGCGCGCCCACCGTGCCGATGTTGACCACGCGCTCCGGCAAAGTACCCTCCTCACGCGCGACGGTGAGGTACTCAGTGAGCGAAATTGCCGCAGGCAGAGCACCAATCCCCGTAACGAGTAAAGGCGTGCCTTCCGGAAGAGCGGCTGCTTCTTTATCGACGGCAGCAACAAACAGAATGCGGGCGCTGTAATCAATCACATTAAAGAATTCTACCGTTACACCGGTGAAGCCTTAGCCGCGCAGGCGCTTGCCCACGAAGCCCGCGGCCAGAGTGTTGCCATTGGCCTGGTCGATGAGCAAGAAGTTACCCACCGCGCCGCGCGCCGCGTAGCCTTCAACAGGCAGCTCAGCCTGCGTTTGCACGGTGATGTACGCGATATCGTTGAGGCTCGCCTTCTCCGGCGCCTCATCGTCAGCCACACCATCCAAGTCCAGGATGCGGTCTACCGATGCCACGCGGGCCTTGACCAGCGAGGTTCCATAGCGCAGCTTGAGCATCTGCCCCGGCGTGATGTCCTTTTCTGTGAGCACCACCGCAGTCGCAGCAAACTCACGGACATCGGCCGGGCGGGCGCTGCCCGCCAGCAGGTCACCACGAGTTAGGTCAATTTCATCGGCCAAACGCAGCACCACCGAATCACCGGCGGTCGCGCGCTCCTCGGGGCCAAGTTCCCCGTCGGTGGTGTCGATGTGAGTGACCGTCGTCGTCCGACCATGCGGCGCGGTCACCTCGTCACCGACCGCAACCGTGCCCGCCTTGATGCGTCCCGCGTAGCCGCGGTAGTCAGAGGCATGCTCGCGAATCACGTGCTGAATGGGGAAACGGAAATCCAGCTCCTCCGCGCGGCCACCGGCCACCGGGATGGTCTCAAGGGTTTCCAGCACCGTCGAGCCGGTGTACCACTGCATCGACGCGGATTTCTCCACGACGTTATCGCCCTTCAGCGCGGAAATCGGGATGACCGTGGAATCTGTAATTCCCAGGCGACGTGCAATCTCACCGAACTCCGCCTCAATCGCGCGGAACGTCGCCTCATCATAATCCACCAGGTCAATCTTGTTGACTGCAAGAATCACGTGGCGCACGCCCAGCAGCGCAGCCACGTTCAGGTGGCGACGCGTCTGCTCGACGACGCCGTGTCGGGCGTCGATAAGCAGCACCACTGCCTGGGAGGTAGACATGCCGGTGACCGTGTTGCGTGTGTACTGCACATGGCCCGGGGTATCCGCCAAGATGAAGGTGCGCTTGTCCGTCGCAAAGTAGCGGTAGGCCACATCGATCGTGATGCCCTGCTCGCGCTCGGCACGCAGGCCGTCGACAAGCAAGCTCAAATCCATGCCGTCGAAACCGCGATCCGCCGAGGAGCGTTCCATGGATTCTACCTGGTCCGCCAGCACAGACTTGGTGTCATAAAGAAGGCGGCCAACGAAGGTGGACTTACCGTCGTCCACAGAACCCGCAGTGCACAGGCGCAGCGTCTCGCGGGTGGTGAGGCGTTCGACGAGTGAAGAATTAGTCATCAGAAGTAGCCTTCCTTCTTGCGGTCTTCCATGGCGGATTCAGAAAGTTTGTCATCCGCGCGGGTCGCGCCGCGCTCGGACAGGGTGGAAACGGAAATCTCCGCCAGGATTTCCTCCGGGGTCGAGGCCGTGGATTCAACGGCGCCAGTGCAGGACATATCGCCCACGGTGCGATAACGCACGGTCTTCTTTTTAAGCTCCTCGCCCTCGCGCGGGCCGCCCCACTCGCCTGGGCACAGCCACATGCCATTGCGATTGAACAGCTCGCGTTCGTGGGAGTAATAGATGGAAGGAAGCTGCAGCTCGCGTGCGCCGATGTACTCCCAGATATCGGACTCGATCCAGTTGGAGATTGGGAAGACGCGCACGTTCTCACCGGCCATCTTGCCGCCGTTGTAGAGATCCCACAGCTCTGGGCGCTGGCGGCGCGGATCCCAGCCGCCAAAGGAATCGCGGATGGAGAAGATGCGTTCCTTCGCACGCGCCCGCTCCTCGTCGCGGCGGGCGCCGCCCAGCACGGCATCGTACTGGCGCTGCGCGATGGTTTCAACCAGCGGCACCGACTGCAGCGGATTGCGTGTACCATCAGGGCGTTCCTGCAGCTCGCCGCGGTCAATCCAATCTTGTACCTTAGCCACGTGCAGGCGCGCACCGGTCTCAGCAACCAAGCGGTCACGGAATTCGATGACCTCCGGGAAGTTATGCCCGGTATCAACGTGCAAAAGCTCGAAAGGCACCACCGCCGGCGCAAAAGCACGGCGCGCCAATTCGAAGACCACCACGGAATCCTTGCCGCCGGAGAAAAGCAGGCCGACCTTATCGAACTGGCCTGCTACCTCGCGCAGGATGTGGATGGACTCATTTTCCAAGTCCTTTAAGTGGGGCGAAAGTGTGTTTTTCTGTGTCATTCGTGCAACCCGCATTCTGTCTTGCCGTCTCCAAAAATCCTGCCGGAACGAGCGTCCTCGCCCTTACCCACCGGGAAGGTCAAAGGCGCACAGCCGATAGAGCGATAGCCTTTCAGCGTCAAGGGATGGATAATCAGATCATTGTCCGCAATATAGCGATCCGTATCTTCCAAATCCCAGGTAATCATCGGCGAAATCTTTAACCTTCCGTGCTGGTCCAGGCTCAGCGCTGGGGCCGTGGCGCGATGTTCAGAATCCGCGCGGCGCAGACCGGTCACCCAACCAACGTATGGATCCATCGCTATGTTCAGCGGTTCCACTTTGCGCATACGGTTATATGCGCTGGTATCACGTGCATATAGCCTCGGACCATAGATTTCGTCCTGTTCCTCCGGGCTCAGCAGCGGTTTCACGCGGACAAGGGGGAGATCCGCATAGCGCTCCTCAACCTCGTTGGCCACAGCCAACGTCTCCGGAAAGTGCCAGCCAGTGTCGATAAAGAGCAGGTCTGCGTCCAGCTGTGCGCGGTGCGCGAGCTCCGCCAGCACCGTGTTTTCCATCGACATCGTCACTGCCAGCCGGCCCGGCGCGTGCTCTGCAGCCCACGCCATGATGTTTTCGGCGGATTCTGCATAGAGCTTGTCCGCCCATTCATCGACAAGGCGCTCGTTTTTCGCGGCAATATCTTGGTTGAGCGGCGCGGTATCGCGCGTGCCTTCCGGGCTAATGCTGGGGTCGCGGTAGGGCTTGTCGCCGTCCAGCAGGTTTAACGATTGGGTCATGCCGACTCACTTTAGGCAAGGCGGCGCATTCGTGCAGAAGAAACTGCGCGCTGAGCACGTGAATAGGCCGATGAGCTTGGGGCAATGCAAGAATAAAAATTGCCAGAACTGAACAGCTCGGACTAGATTATTAGACAACACGGTCTATAAACAATAAACCAAGGAGGTTTCCATGCAGCGTGTCGCAATCGTCGGCGATGGCCCGGCGGCGCTATCCACAGCTGAAAGGCTCATCGGCGCCGGCATGTGCGTGGACCTCGTCTGTGCCAGCCCACCGAGCAGCCCGAAGACTGGGCCACCGTCACCCGCCGCGCGCAACTTGCGCCAGTCTGCTTTTAGCACTCAAACTTGATTCAGCCGATACCACCTGCACGCGGCTAGTCACATTCTTCACATTCGCATTAGACTCGACCGAGTTAATTTCAATTCTTAAGTAAAGGTCGGTCTAGTGGAGTTAGTTCGCATTCTGGTCTCTCGATCAAAACCCTATGGTGGCTTCGTGCTTGCAGTCATTGTGCTCCAAGCACTATCCACCGCCGCCACCTTGTATCTGCCCTCGCTCAACGCTGACATCATCGACAACGGCGTGGTCAAGGTGGACATCGACTATATCTGGCACACCGGCGGCATCATGCTCGCCGTAGCTTTCGCCCAAGTCATTACCGCCGTCGCCGCCGTGTGGTTTGGAGCCCGCACCGCCATGGGCGTCGGCCGCGACCTGCGCAGCGAGGTCTTTCGCCGCGTCGCTCGTTTCTCCGCCGAGGACATGGGCCACTACGGCACGCCCACCCTCATCACGCGCGGCACGAACGACGTCCAGCAGGTGCAGATGGTTTACCTGATGATGTTGGACTTCATGGTGGCCGCACCCATCATGTCCATCGGCGGCATCGTCATGGCGGTGCGCGAGGATGCCGGATTGTCCTGGTTGGTCTGGGTCGCCGTGGCGGTTCTCCTCGGCGTGATTTCCGCGCTCATCGCCAAGCTCATGCCGCTTTTCCACAGCATGCAGGACAAACTCGATTCCCTAAACGGCACCCTCCGCGAACAAATCGTGGGCATTCGTGTCGTGCGCGCCTTCGTCCGCGAGGCCCACGAGACCGAGCGCTTCACCAAGGCCAACCACGATCTCACGCAGCTTTCCTTGAAGATCGGCCAGATTTTCGTCCTGATGTTCCCCATCATCACTGTCATCCTCAACGTCGCTACCGGCGCCGTGCTGTGGTTCGGTGGCCACCGCGTGGATGAGGGCCTTGTGGAAGTCGGCGCGCTGACCGCGTTCTTGCAATACCTGCTGCAAATCCTCGCCGCCGTCATGATGGGCACGTTCATGGCCATGATGCTGCCCCGCGCCATTATCTGCGCTAAGCGCATCACCGAGGTACTGGAGCACGAGCCTTCCATCGCCGAGCCTGCGAAGAACGTGACGCCGGAGCGCAACGACGGCGTCGTCGAGTTCCGTGACGTCACATTCACCTACGCCGGCGCCGACGCCCCGGTCCTCCACGACATCTCCTTCACTGCCCGGCCCGGCCAGACCACCGCCATCATCGGCTCCACCGGCTCCGGCAAGTCGACCTTGCTGCACCTGATTCCGCGTTTGTATCTGCCCACCGAGGGCCAGGTGCTTCTCGACGGCGCGGATGTCTCCCGCATGAACCGCCAGGACATCGTCAAGCGCGTGTCCCTCGTGCCGCAAAAGCCCTACCTGTTTAGCGGAAGCGTGGCTTCTAACCTGCGCCTCGGCCGCCCTGAAGCCACCGACGAGGAGCTGTGGGAAGCGCTGCGCATCGCCCAAGCAAACTTCGTGGAAAGGGACGAAAAGGGCCTGGACATGCCCATTTCCCAAGGCGGAACGAACGTCTCCGGCGGCCAGCGCCAGCGCCTATCCATCGCGCGCATGCTCGTTGCGCGACCGAAGGTGCTGCTCTTCGACGACTCCTTCTCTGCCCTCGACGTGGTCACCGACGCGAACGTACGTCAGGCCCTGCACGAGAGCCCGCTGCTTGCCGACGCCACGATGATGGTCGTCGCCCAGCGCGTGTCCTCCATCATGGACGCCGACCAAATCCTGGTCATGGAAGCCGGCCGCATCGTTGCCCGTGGCACCCACGCCGAGCTGGTCGAAGGCTCTGAAACTTATAAGGAAATCGTCGATTCTCAAGCCACACCAGTAGAAGGTGAGCAGTAATGGCAAGCACTGCACAAGATGCGCACGGCATGACCGAAGAAGAGCTCCACGAACTCGAAGCCAAGACCGCCGGGGACGATTGGTCCGGCAACGCCCCACGCAAGGCTAAGGCATTCTGGCCTTCCGCGAAGCGCTTGTTCGGGCTGCTCATGCCCTTCAAATCGCGGCTTATCATCATCGCATTGATGAACATCGTCTGCGTATTCCTCGCGGTCTACGCACCGAAGGTGATGGGCAAGGCAACCGACGTCATCTTCGCCGGCGTGCTTTCCAAGCAGCTGCCGGCGGGCACCAGCGAGGAGCAGGTCATCGAGGGCCTGCGGGCGGAAGGCAAGGACACCTTCGCGGACATGGCTTCCGCCATGGACCTGCGCCCAGGCCTGGGCATCGACTTCACGCAATTGGGCCGCATCATCACCATCGTCATCGCGATGTACTTGGTCTCCGCGCTCTTCCAGTGGTGGCAGGGTCATATTCTCAACTCATTGGTGATGCGCGCGGTCTATGACCTGCGCCAACGCATCCAGGCCAAGGTCAACGCGCTGCCGCTGAACTACTTCGACACCAACTCCCGCGGCGACCTGCTCTCGCGCACGACAAACGACGCCGACAATATCCAGACCGCGCTCCAGCAAGCGGTCTCGCAGGTCTTCTACGACCTGCTCATGGTGGTGGGCATTACCGTCATGATGTTCTCCGTGTCTTGGCAGCTCGCACTGGTGGCCCTGCTTTCGCTGCCGCTGACCGGCATCGTCATTGGTGTCATCGGCGCGCGCTCGCAGAAGCAATTCGCCACCCAGTGGCGTGCCACCGGCCAACTCAACGGCCAGGTGGAAGAGGCCTTCTCCGGGCACGACCTCGCCTTGGTCTATGGCCGCATGGACGCCATGACCGAAGAATTCGATGAGCGCAATGAGGAGCTTTATAAATCTGCATCGCAAGCGCAGTTCCTCTCCGGCATGATGATGCCGGTCATGCAGTTCATCTCTTATCTGTCCTACGTGGTCATCGCCGTGATGGGCGCGCTGCGCGTGGCCCACGGCCAGCTCACCTTGGGTGGCGCAAAAGCCTTCATTCAGTACTCCCGCGAGTTCAACCAGCCGCTGGGCCAGCTGGGCGGCATGATGCAGCAAATCCAATCCGGTGTTGCTTCCGCCGAGCGCGTCTTCGAATTCCTCGACGCTGAGGAACAGCGCCCGGACACCGCGACCTCGCACTTCGAAGGCCGCGCGCGGGGCTTGGTGGAGTTCCGCGGCGTGGACTTCTCCTACTCGGAAGACAAGCCGCTCATCGAGGATCTCAACCTGCGCGTTGAGCCGGGCCAGACCGCCGCCATCGTCGGGCCTACCGGCGCGGGCAAGACCACGCTGGTCAACCTCATCATGCGCTTCTACGAGCTGAATTCCGGCACCATCACTATCGATGGCAATGACACCGCCGAAATGTCGCGCACCGAACTGCGCTCGCAGGTGGGCATGGTGCTCCAGGACGCTGTGCTCTTTGAGGGCACCATCATGGAAAACATCCGCTACGGCCGCCTAGATGCCACCGACGAGGAGGTCATCGAAGCAGCAAAGGCCACCTACGTGGACCGCTTCGTGCGCGCTTTGCCCGATGGCTACGACACACTCATCGACCAAGACGCCGGCGCTATCTCTGCTGGCGAGCGCCAACTTATCACCATCGCACGCGCCTTCCTGGCCCAGCCGGCGTTGCTCATCCTCGACGAGGCCACCTCCTCTGTGGATACCCGCACCGAGATGCTCGTCCAGCACGCGATGAATGCGCTGCGCGCCGACCGCACCTCCTTCGTCATCGCCCACCGTCTTTCCACCATCCGGGATGCGGACCTCATCCTCGTCATGGAGGAAGGCCGCATCGTCGAGCAAGGCACCCACGCCGAGCTGCTTGCCCGCGAAGGCGCCTACTGGCGGCTTAATCAGGCGCAGTTCGCCGAAGAGGACTAGCCTTTCGGCGAGTGCGTCGAAAAGCTGTGCCTCGCGTTTGCCGGCTGGGCTCGGTTCGAAACCGCGATGAATACCGACTCCCATCTTTGCGCGCCCACCGTTTAGGCTGTTTATATCTGCGCGCAACTTTATAAGGAGTCCGTGAAATGACAGCCGTCTTCGGTTGGCTAGCCATCCTCGTTTCGATCCCCGTGTGGGGCTACTTTGCGTACCGCGCATGGGGCATGTTCGCTTTCATTCGCTCCGGCGGGCCAACTCTGCTGCAGCGTTTCGACCACCTAGGCAAGCGCCTGTGGCGGGTCGTGGTGGAAGTATTCGGCCACACGCACTTCAAGGGCCGCCCCTTCGTCAACGCGGCGCACTGGGCAGTCATGGTGGGATTCCTCTTCGGCATCCTCGTCTGGTTTGAAGCCTATATCCAGACCTTCGCGCCGTCGCGAGGCTGGCCGCTGCTATCGCATTGGTCGGTCTATCACTTCATCGAAGAGGTCCTCGGTATCGCCACCGTTGTGGGCATTAGCTTCCTCATCGGCGTTCGCCTCAAGTATGGACACACCGAGCGCGGCTCCCGTTTCTACAACTCCCAGCCAGGCCCTGCCCGCATCGTCGAGGCCGTGGTCTTCCTGGAGGGGCTTGGAATGCTGCTGGTCAAGGCGTCGAAAATCGCGGCGTTTGGCCACGGCTCCCCGTGGGCGGATTTCCTTTCCATCCACCTGGCCAAGCTGCTTCCCGCCTCGCCAGCGCTGGTGTCCTTCTTCGCGCTGTTCAAGCTGCTTACCGGCCTGATTTTCATCTTCCTGATTTCGCGCCACTTCACCTGGGGCGTCATGTGGCACCGCTTCATGGCGTTTTTCAACATCTTCTTCCAGCGCAACGTCAGCGGCGACAAGGCACTCGGCTCCCTTCCGACCCCGGACCTCGAAGAAGACATCGCCCCCGGCAGCTGGAAGATGCTGCTCGATACCACCTCGTGCACCGAGTGCGGCCGCTGCCAGGACCTTTGCCCGGCGTGGAACACCGAGAAGCCGCTGAGTCCGAAGAAGTTCGTGATGGACATGCGCGATGCCGCCGTCGAGAACTACAACCCGCACGAGGGCGTCAACGTGTTGGCAATGGCAAACGCTATTGACGACGACGTCCTCTGGTCCTGCACCAACTGCGGCGCCTGCGTGGACCAGTGCCCGACCGACATCGAGCACATCGACCACATCGCTGACCTGCGCCGCTTCAAGGTCTTGGCGGAATCCGACTTCCCCTCTGAGCTGACCGGACTGTTCAAAAACATTGAGACCAAGGGCAACCCGTGGGGCCGCAATAACTCTGAGCGCCGCGCCTGGATCGATGAGGCACGCGCCGACGGCATCGAGGTGCCTATCATCGGCGAGGACGCCACGGACTTTGCCGACATGGAGTACCTGTTCTGGGTCGGCTGCGCCGGTGCCTACGACGAACAGGGCCGCAAGACCACCCGCGCCGTGGTGGACCTGCTGCACACGGCGGGCGTGAAGTTCGGCGTGCTTTCTACTGGTGAGACCTGCACCGGCGATCCCGCGCGCCGTGCTGGCAACGAGTTCCTGTTCCAGATGATGGCGCAGCAAAACGTTGAGACCCTAAACAACGCTTTCGAAGGCGTTCCGGAAGGCCAGCGCAAGATCATCACCACCTGCCCGCACTGCTTCAACACGCTGCGCAACGAGTACCCAGATTTCGATGGGCACTTCGACGTCTTCCACCACACCCAGCTGCTTAACCGCCTAGTGCGTGAGGGGCTGCTCAAGCCGATCCCGCGTACGCCGGAAAACCGCAAGCCGATTACCTACCACGATCCGTGCTTCTTGGGCCGCCACAACAAGGTCTTCGATCCGCCGCGTGAGCTGCTGGAAGCCACTGGCGTTTCCCTCCGTGAGATGGACCGAAATCGCGACGAGGCCTTCTGCTGTGGCGCTGGCGGCGCACGCATGTTCATGGAGGAAAAGCTAGGCACCCGCATCAACGAGTTCCGTGCGGAGCAGGCCATCGCCACCGGCGCGGAGGAGATTGCCACGGGTTGTCCATTCTGCAACGTCATGTTCACCGGCGGCGTTAAAGCGCTTGCCGACGCCCCCGGTTCTGCAGCAGCGTCCGCTGCACCTGCCGTCACCGACGTTGCCCTCATGCTCCGCGCTTCCGTCGCCGACGCCGACGGCGCCCTCCCCGAGCCGCGGCCGAAGGCGTTCCTCGGCACGCCAATCCGCCGCAAGGCACCTTCCCAGACGCCTGCGCCTTCCGCGGCGCGCCCAGCATCTGCCGATTCCGCCCCAGCTGCGTCTGCTTCGGCCGCTTCCGCAACCCCAGCTGCCCCCTCTACACCTTCTCCGGCCGTGCCTGCAGCGCCAGCTGCGCCCTCTACACCTTCTCCGGCCGTGCCTGCAGCGCCAGCTGCGCCCGCACCGGCTACCCCGGTTGCTCCTGCTGCACCTGCCGCTCCCTCGGCGCCCGCCGCACCAGCCGCACCTGCCGCTCCCTCGGCGCCAGCTCCAACTCCACCGGCCGCGCCGGCTGCACCACAACCACCTGCAGCTCCAGCACCGACGGCCCCGAGTGCTCCTACTCCCCCAGCGGCTGCTCCGAAACCACCAGCTGCGCCGGCGGCGCCTAGTGCCCCGGCGCCAGCAGCGCCACAGCCACCTGCGGCACCGACTGCGCCAAAGCCACCTGCGGCAGCCACGCCTGAACCACCGGCCGCGCCAAAGCCGCCAACAGCGCCACAGCCACCCGCAGCACCCAAGCCACCCGCAGCGCCCAAGCCGCCAGCGGCACCGAAACCGCCAGCGTCAGAGTAAAGCTGGTTAGTCATTAACGAGGGTAGTCTGGGATACCCAGGCTGCCCTTTCGTCGTTTTGGCCAAATGGTCCCGGTCATCCGGTCCGTTGCAAATGGTTGTTTATCGAGTAACTAAAAGCCG
Source organism: Corynebacterium sp. HMSC071F07 (assembly GCF_001810285.1). NCBI lineage: Bacteria > Bacillati > Actinomycetota > Actinomycetes > Mycobacteriales > Corynebacteriaceae > Corynebacterium > Corynebacterium sp. HMSC071F07. The sequence goes on along the minus strand of NZ_KV800684.1, from coordinate 9,162 downwards.
AATCAACCGAAAATCAAGGCATTTGGCAGCAAGGGGAGCTTGATAAAAGGAGCCGAGTAAAGGGGCTATCAGCAGATAGACAGGACTAGGTGGAAAAGGCGCATGCTTCGCCGAATAGGCACATGGAAGATTCGACGCGTACGCTGTTGACATGCTTAATGTCGCGACTAGCGCCGCCGACACATTGGTGCTCGCATCTGGGGAAGCTGACTACACCCCGTCCCTCGTCTCCTTCGCTTGGATCATGGCCGCCGCCCTCCTAGCGCCACTGGTTTCTTTCATGCTGAAAAACAAGATGCCCGCCGTGGCACTGCTTATCTTGTTCGGCATGATCCTGGGCCCGTCTGTATTAGACCTCGCACACGAGGACCCTGGTATCGGCATGCTCAAAGAGCTGGGCGTCGGCGCTTTGTTCCTCCTCGCGGGATTCGAAATCGATCTTGCGACGCTGAAATCTAAACAAGCCGTCACCGGCTTTTCCACCTGGTTTATCTGCATGGTGGCATGTCTCGTGGGTGCTTATTTCCTGCTCGATGACATTCCGAGTGCCATCGTCATGGCCATCGCGCTTACCTCCACGGCCTTGGGCACCATCACCCCAATGCTCAAGCAGGACAAGCTCCTCGGCACCAAGGTGGGCAATTCCGTCGTCATCCACGGCGCCATCGGCGAGGTCGCACCGATTACCGCCATGGCTCTGCTGCTCGGTACCCGCTCCACCTTGACCACGATGCTAATTCTGCTGGCCTTCATCATCATCGCGGTCGTCGTTGCGGTCATGCCGCGCGCGCTCATCGTCGCAGTGCCGTGGCTCAAGACGGCGTTCCTTTCCGGCGCAGGTTCCACAAACCAAACCATCCTCCGCCTCATCATCCTGATCCTGGCCATCCTCATGGCCGTGACCTCGGTCTTCGAGCTCGACATCGTCCTCGGTGCCTTCGCCGCAGGCATCATCCTCAACCGGATCATTCCGGACGAGTTCCACAAGCGCCTCGAAACCCGCCTCGATGTGGTCTGCTATTCCATGCTGATCCCCGTCTTCTTTGTGGTCTCCGGCATGGCCATCGATTGGCACGTCATCGCCAATAGCCCTCTCAAGGTCATCGGCATCCCCGCGCTGATTCTGGTCACCCGCGGCCTGCCGGTATTCCTGCGTGAGAACATCCACCACACCGGCTCCGATATCGAAACCACCCGCGAGCGCCTGCAGGTCGCCCTTTACGCCGCCACGGGTCTTCCGATCATCGTCGCTGTCATGACCATCGCGGTCAGCTCCAAAATCGTCGATACCGAAACCGCCTCTATCTTTGTTGCCGGTGGCGCGCTGACTGTAGCGCTCTTCCCGCTCTTATCTAGCTTGGTCAAAGGCAAGCAAGAAAACGAACCCGCAGAGCCTAAACCTCAGCCGGAATCGAAGCAGAAGAAAGCTGATCACTAACAGCTGACCACAAAGGCAAATAGTTTTCCTATAGTAGAATTTGTGACTCACAGCTACGGTTCCTCGCCCTTCGATCCTTCCTCTTCAATGCGGCTTTCCGACGCAGAGAAGACGGACGCCATCAACGATCTCGCCCGCGCCGTCGGCGAGGGCAGGCTCAGCATGGAGGAATTCGAGCAGCGCTCTGACGACGTCATGCGCGCCACCACCCGCCGCGAGTTGGTCCCCTTGTTCACAGACATCCCGGCGGTTTCTGCCACCGAAATCAAGGTCTATTCCCGCGGCGAGGTCGAGCGTGCATACAAAGCCGGCAAAAAGCCGCGCCTGGCCACCGCGCTGATTGGCTCGATGGCCTTAACCTTCGCCGCCACCACCTGCTTCGTCGTTTCCGAAACCGCCGGCACGATTGCTCTCCTCAGCGGCGTGGGCGCACTGTTCCTCATCCCAGCGCTATGGATTATGCTCTACGTCGCCAAAATCGGCCCAAAGTCCTGGCACCAGCCCTCCCCGCGCAAGATTGAGCGCCAGCACCGCCGCGAGCTTTTGCAGCTAACGGCCCAAGAGCGCGCCCAGCAGAAGGCTTTGGAGCAAGCGCAGTGGGCGGAGAGGCGCCGCCAAGCAGGTGAGCTGACCAGCGAGGCCATGAATCTGGCCAAGCGCAAGCTTGAGCAATGGAATAAAAAATAAGCCTGCCGGTTGACCCATTTATAGTCTGTAAGTGGCAGAATACTTTCCATGACTACACCGAACAACCGCATTTTTGACCAATCCACCAAGCTTCAGGGCGTCGCGTATGACATCCGTGGTGAGGTCTCTGCGGAGGCGGAGCGCATGGAGCTCGACGGCCACAGCATCCTCAAGCTGAACACCGGCAATCCTGCCGTATTCGGTTTCGATGCCCCGGACGTCATCATGCGCGACATGATCGCAGCGCTGCCGACTTCCCAGGGCTATTCCACGTCGAAGGGAATCATTCCGGCACGCCGCGCGATTGTCACCCGCTACGAGCTGGAGGACTTCCCGCACTTCGACGTCAACGATGTCTACCTGGGCAATGGTGTTTCTGAGCTCATCACCATGACCACGCAGGCGCTGCTTAACGATGGCGACGAGGTACTCATCCCAGCCCCCGATTACCCTTTGTGGACTGCCGCCACCTCCCTAGCGGGCGGTACGCCGGTGCACTACCTGTGTGATGAGGAGGATGACTGGAATCCTTCGATCGAGGATATCCGTGCGAAGGTCACGGAAAAGACTAAAGCCATCGTGGTCATCAACCCGAATAACCCAACGGGCGCCGTCTACTCCCGCGAGGTTCTGCAGCGCATTGTAGACGTAGCGCGTGAGTACAACCTGCTAATTTTGGCGGATGAGATTTACGATCGCATTCTTTACGACGGCGCGAAGCACATCTCGATCGCGTCCCTCGCTCCGGATCTGCTGACGATTACCTTCAACGGTCTTTCCAAGGCTTATCGCGTGGCTGGTTACCGCGCTGGTTGGATGGTTCTGACCGGCCCGAAGAGCCATGCACGCGGCTTCATCGAGGGTCTCGACCTACTGGCGGGCACCCGCCTGTGCCCGAACGTTCCGGCACAACATGCAATTCAGGTTGCTTTGGGCGGCCGCCAGTCCATCTACGGGCTCACCGGTGAGGGCGGTCGCCTGCTCAAGCAGCGCAACGTGGCCTACGAGAAGCTCAACGAGATCCCGGGCGTTTCCGTCACCAAGCCGATGGGTGCTTTGTACTGCTTCCCACGCTTGGATCCGAATGTCTACGAGATTCACGACGATTCCAAGCTGATGCTGGATATCCTGCGCTCGGAGAAGATCCTGATGGTCCAGGGCACTGGTTTTAACTGGCCAAACCCGGACCACTTCCGCGTGGTTACCCTGCCGTGGGCTTCCCAGCTGGAAAACGCTATCGAGCGCCTCGGCAACTTCCTGGCCAGCTACCGCCAGTAGCTCAAGCCGCCTTTCTAAGTGAAAGGCCTCGTATTTGTTTGCAATTTTTGTGCGCAGTTGCCATTTGAACTGACAATCGTTCACAATAAGCTGCATGGGCAAACACACGACGGCTTCCAAGCCGGTGGTCTCCTTTCCTAGTGGAGGCCGCCTTTATTTAGCGACGAACCAAACCCCGTGGCGTCTCGCGCTGCTTATCGGGCTTGCGCTGGCCGTCCTTGTAACCATCATCGGCGCTATTTTCCTGCGCCCTACCACTTCTCCGGTAGATCACACGAGCGCAGAGTTCTCGCAGACTTACGCTCTGAACCACCCGCAGGCCGAGGGCACGGTCAAGACTGTCGACCACGCCATCTGCCAGTCGGATCAGACCGGCAAGGCCTTCGACAAGCCACCACTCATTCCGGCGGAGCCAGGTGGCGATTGCACCCGCTCCCTCATCGATATCACCTCCGGGGACAACGCAGGCAAGATGACCCAGCTGGTGCACTTTGGCGTCGCGGGTGACCCAGACTTGCAGGAGGGTGACAAGATCCTGCTCTCCGAGGCCACCGGCCCCAACGGGGACGTAGACTATGCCTTCGCCGATTATCAACGCAGCGGCAACCTCGTCCTCTGGGCCATCATCGCCGCTATCGTCATCATTGCTTTCGCGGCATGGCACGGATTGCGCTCGCTCATTGGCCTGGCAATTTCGCTCGCAATCGTATTCTTCTACTTGCTTCCCGCTCTCGTCGAGGGCACAAACCCCTTGGGCTTGGCATTGGTAACCAGCGCCGCCATCATCTTCATCGTTGTACCACTCGTGCACGGGTTCAACTGGAAGTCCGCCTCTGCTTTGGGCGGTGCACTCATCGCCCTGCTGCTGGCGGCTTTCCTGGCCAGCTCCACTATCAACTCAACGAGCCTGCAGGGACTTAGCTCCGAAGACAACCTCAAGCTCCTGCTCTACATGCCCGGAGTTTCCATCGTGGGTGTCCTGCTCTGCGGATTCATCATCGGCGCGCTGGGCAGCCTCAACGATATCTCCATCGCGCAGGCCTCCACCGTCCGCGAGCTCAATGAGCTCAACCCCGAAGCAGGCCCTGCGGATCTGTTCAAGTCCGCCATGAAGGTCGGCCGCGACCATATCGCTTCCATGGTCTACACCATCGTCCTCACATATACCGGCGCGTCAGTGCCGCTGCTCATGCTGATTACAGCAGCTCAGCGCCCGGCGGGCCAGATTCTTTCCAGCGACCTCGTAGCCACCGAGCTCCTGCGCTCCGCCGTGGGTGCAATGGCACTGACCCTAGCAGTGCCCATCACCACTCTCATCGCAGCGCTGACCATCCCGCAGCGTGAGGCGGGTCCCGAACCTGACGCTACTAATAGCGCCCTGTCCGTTCGCTAGAGGCTGCGGCCCAGCGCCTCGATGGTCCAGCCGGCCTGCTTCCACGCCTCAACGTCGAGGACGTTGCGGCCGTCGATGATGTGTTTGTTGGTGACCAGCTCCGCCACTTCGGCGGGGTCCAGCTGGCGGAATTCTTGCCATTCGGTGGCGAGAATAACCAGCTCGCTCTCGCGCAGAGCTTCCTCACAGTCAGCGGCGTAGTTCAACGTAGGGAATACCTTGCGGGCGTTATCCATGCCCTCTGGGTCATAGACGGTAACCGCAGCGCCAGCCAAGGACAAAGAGCCCGCCACGGACAACGCTGGCGAATCGCGAACGTCGTCAGAGTTCGGTTTGAAAGCGCATCCCAGAACTGTCACGCGGTGGCCTAACAGCGAACCTTGGAAGGCCTCTTTAGCCATGTCCACGGTGCGGTCACGGCGACGCATGTTGATGGCATCGACCTCACGCAGGAAGGTCAGCGCTTGGTCCGCGCCCAACTCGCCGGCACGTGCCATGAACGCACGAATATCCTTCGGCAGGCAGCCACCGCCGAAGCCCAGACCCGCGCCCAAGAACTTACGGCCGATGCGCTCGTCGTAACCGATAGCATCGGCAAGCTTTACGACGTCCGCGCCCGCAATCTCGCAGATTTCAGACACGGCGTTGATGAAGGAAATCTTGGTGGCCAGAAACGCATTCGCAGAGACCTTGACCAGCTCGGCAGTCTGCAGGTCAGTCACAATAAACGGCGTATCCTGCGCCAACGGCTTGGCATAGACTTCACGGGCTACAGCCTCGCCGCGGGACTGCCCGCCCCGCACGCCCAAAACGATGCGGTCTGGAGTGATGGTGTCCTTTACTGCATAGCCCTCGCGCAGAAACTCTGGGTTCCACGCGATTTCCACGTGGCTGCCCTCCTGGGCCAACTCATTCGCCATCTCCTGCAGCTCCGCCGCAGTTCCCACGGGAACGGTGGACTTACCAAAGATGACGTGCTCGCCTTTGAGGCGCGGTACGAGCTCCGTGATGACAGACTTCACGTAGGTGAGATCCGCGGCGTAGGAGCCGTGGGCCTGCGGGGTGCCAACGCCGAGGAAGTGCACGTTGGCGAACTCCGCGGCGTCGTCATAGCTGGTGGAAAAATCTAGGCGGCCGGCCTCGATGTTGCGCTCGAGTACCTCCGGCAGGCCGGGCTCGTAGAACGGCACGCGGCCGTTCTTGAGAGCTTCAATCTTGCTTTCATCAACATCTACACCGAGTACCTCGTGGCCGAGCTCCGCCATACAGGCGGCGTGAGTCGCACCTAGGTAGCCGGTACCAATCACAGTCATACGCATAACCGGGAATTTTAGGCGCGGTTGACCTGAAGCGCGCGGCGAGAACGAAAAGTTTAACGGAAGTTCAGATAGGACTTCGACGGCGTCGGTCCACGCTGGCCCTGGTACTTCGAGCCCAGCGCGCCGGAACCATACGGAGCCTCCGCCGGCGAAGACATCTTAAAGATAGCCAACTGGCCCACCTTCATCCCGGGCCACAGCGAAATGGGCAGGTTAGCGGTGTTGGACAGCTCGAGTGTGATATGTCCGGAGAAGCCCGGATCGATGAAGCCTGCCGTGGAGTGCGTCAGCAAGCCTAGGCGACCCAGGGAGGACTTGCCCTCCAAGCGGCCTGCCAGGTTGGCCGGCAAGGTGAACTTTTCCAGCGTGGCGCCCAGCACGAACTCGCCGGGGTGTAGGACGAAGGCATCACCCTCGGCCACCTCCACCTCACTGGTGAGGTCCGGCATCTCCTGCTTGGGGTCAATATGCGTATAGCGCGAGTTATTAAACACGCGGAAGAACTTGTCCAAGCGCACATCGATGGAGGAAGGCTGGACCATCTCGGCGTCGAAAGGGTCGATGCTCAAACGCTCGGGAGCATCAGCGGAAATGGCGGCACGGATATCACGATCAGAAAGAAGCACGGTTGATAGTCTACCTCCCCACTGGGCCTTTTATGGCCTTAGGCGGCGGCGGTGCTAAGCTTTACGACGATGCACAAGATGCATTGCGCCGACGTAGTTTAATGGTAGAACTGCAGCTTCCCAAGCTGCTGGCGCGGGTTCGATTCCCGTCGTCGGCTCCACTTATTTTCCCAGTTCATGGACTAATTTCATACTTACAGGATGGACCATGACAGCCCCTATCTTCACGCCCAAAACCACAGCGGATCTTCGCGCTGAGTGTGAGCATCTACTCCAAGAGCTTGCGCCCCGCACAATCGATGAACTCCGCGAACTGTGCGCGGTTGATCAAAACTTAGCCATCGATGAGGCCACTCTAAATCGGTATGAAGCCCTGTGCTTCGTTATCGGCGACTAGGCACAGTTTCGGATTCTCTCCGATCTAGTCTGAGGTTCTAACACTCACGTTATGTACCCCACGTCAACCCCTAGGACGCGCGGCAACAGACCCCCACACAGGCAGGACACAATGGGCAAGCACGAACCAGCGGAAAACACCGACGCACCCAAGAAAAAGGGCGTCAACCCCAACGCCATCATTGCGTTAATTCTGATCCTCGTCGGCCTCGGCGTCTTGCTCTACCCCGTGGTGGCCACGCAGTGGAACAACCACACCCAATCCCGCGCCGCGGAGGAATACGCCAAGCTGGAGAAACAAGCCCCGCCTGAGGTACTGCACACCGCGTGGGACGAGGCACAGACCTACAACGCCCAGCTGGGCCAAATCAGTGTGGAAGACGCTTGGACCACCACCGATGACGAGAACTCTCCCGAGTACCAGCGCTACCGCCAATACCTGTCTGTGCTGTCGGAGACCGATGCCATGGGTCGCATCGTCATCCCCTCTATTGATTCCGATCTGCCCATTTATCACGGCACCTCAGAAAAAGCACTCTCCCGCGGCGCTGGCCACCTCTACGGCACGGACCTACCTGTCGGTGGCGTGGGGAACGGCGAGGGCAGGCACGCAGCGCTCTCTGCTCACACGGGTCTACAGAATGCCACGCTGTGGGACAACCTCACCAAGGTCAAGAAGGGCGATGCTTTCTACATCGCCGCCGGCGGCGAGAAGCTCAAGTACGAGGTGCACGATATTCGGGTCGTCGAGCCTGCGGACACCAGCTCGCTTCACCGTGAGTCTGGCCAGGACCTCGTTACGCTCATTACCTGCACCCCCTACGGTGTAAATACCCACCGCTTGCTCGTCACCGGCCACCGAGTGCCAATGGATCCGGAAGACGAGGCCGCATTCAACAGCTCTGGTATTCACTGGCAGTGGTGGATGTGGGCCATCCTGGCTGCCGCTGCCATCATCGTGCTTCTGCTCATCTACTGGTGGCGCAAATATGTCAGCAACGCCAAGGACACCGC
>NZ_KV800684.1:0-911 GCF_001810285.1 Corynebacterium sp. HMSC071F07 | reverse complement strand
CCCGCAAGACTCCTAACCGCCAATGAACATGCAATAAGGCCCGCCCTTCCCTGGAAGAGCGGGCCTTTTCTAAAAGTAGCCGCAAGCGGTGGTTCTATACCCAGCGGCGTCGCAAAGCGAGGCACCCTGCCGCGACAATAGCGGCACCAGCGAGAGCCCACAGGCCTACGCCCTCACCACCGGTCTTGGGCAGTGCACCCTTGGTGATGTCGGCGACCTGAAGGATGCCGACCTTCTTTACGCAATTGGCAGCAGTGTCGGACTCAGCGCACCTACTACTGGTGATAGCAGTTCCTCCGGAGAGCACCTTGATGACTGCATTGCCATCCTGATCCCACTCCGTCGAGAACTTGATTGGCGCGGGCAGCAGGTTATAGCCGTCCGGCGCCTTGGTCTCGATGAGGTAGTACACGCCAGGGGCATCCAAGCCTTCGAGCTTGACGCGGCCTGTGGTGGTGGTCGTGGACTGCTTCACTACGGGGTTAGCATCAGTATTGACGGTGCCATCCGCGTTGAGCTTCAAGTTGCCGTCAGCGTCCCCACGGTGGACGGTGAACTGCGCGCCGTCGAGCAACTCGTCGGTTTGAATCTTGTCCGGCGCGGCTGGATCATAGCTAACCTTTTCAAGCAGGACATCCATCTGCTTGGTCTCCAGCGGGATACAAGAGGTGTCTTTCCAACCGCCCATCTCTGCCTCGTTCATGAGGCCAAAGTTGGGTTCATGTAGGCCATCCTTGGTGTAGCAGCGGGAGTTACCGGCAGGCTGACTCGGGTACCCGGCAGGGACGGATGTGCTATTCAATTTGGTTCGATCCAGCTTGAAGCGCACCGTCACCTCGTAGACGTGCTGCCCGGAGCTTCCATTGACGCCCTTGGGCTTAATGATCTTTGGAGTGTCGTTCTTGTTGAGT
>NZ_KV800683.1:2669-5108 GCF_001810285.1 Corynebacterium sp. HMSC071F07 | reverse complement strand
GCCTGTTCGACCATCGTTACCAAAGTTTGGTTTGATAGATCAGGCACTCTGCGGTTACATCTAAGTCTGCAACAGCTTAGTCCGTGTCTCCCACACAATAGCCTAGTTCGGAGGTGTTATGTCCATAGGTTTTTGGACATAACAGAGCAAGCCGAGGCGGGGTATGCCACATACGTAAATTGAGGTGATTGAGCCCAATACTGGCTAGCCCCTCCATCGGATCCGTGGCGGATACAAATCTCTCAACGGTCCCTTCTACACAGCCAAACAGCGGCTTTCATGTGATAGTCTTCCCCCGTAATCCTCAATACAACGCTGTTCGATGAACAGCGTTGGTTTGCTTAAAACCGGTAAGTGCTTTGAACAGATTAACAACTGGTAGGTTGCACCAAGGGCCAAACCGCCCTAGATATGGTTCCTACATAGTCTAAAGAAAGATTGGAGGGGGACCTAGATCACTCCACTACTACACGAATATTGGATACATAAGGTGACAATTTTCCGTTTTCGCCCTTCCTGAGCATCCTCGCGCTTTATAGATCACTCAATTCTACATTGTCACTACTTACCTTAAACAAAGGCAATTCTTTCATTAAAAATATCTGTATACTGATTTTGCCTTTGGGCGGCCAGGTGCGACTTTTTGAGTTAAAAATATAGCACTTGAGTGAGAACATCGAGCATTCAGGAATGTTCTACATACTCAAACGAGACCCCTGTGCCGGTGAATTATCACAGTGCACGATATATCTTCCTGTACCTACGCGCGTTGCTTCTCCAAGAATGCTGCTTCGCCCACGATCTCCCTAATTCTAGTTGTAATGCACTGTATTCGCCAAGCTGTTCTATGCACTTAGCCAATGCGTCCGAATTCTCGGGTTCAAAGTACTTAGCGTATTGGCCTGTAATTTCTCGAACTGCGGGCAAGTCACTCGCTATGACGGGCACGCCAAGAGCTTGAGCCTGTAACGCTTTAATTGGCGTTACTTTCCTGCAGACAGGAGTATTTCGGCGGGGAAGCACGAATGCATCAAGAACTGCATACCACTTCCAAATAGATTCGTTCGGCTGCCGCCCAACGAACAAGACTCGGTCCGACAGCCCTAGTTCTCTCGCTTGCTTTTCGAGCTCGATACGAGCGCTTCCATCGCCGACGATTAACACTCGAACATCTGACAGGAGAGCTGCTGCGCTTAACAGGACGTCAAGTCCCTCATACCCGACGACTGAAGTAACGGTACCAACCGTTTTAACGTCTTCTAGCCCTAGTTCTTTCCGCAACAATGACCGATCAAGCTCTCCTTCTACTGGTGCATCGTGAACGGCATTCGGTACCACGGTAATCTTTTCTCGTGAAACGCCTCGGTCATGGAGCTCAGCTTTGGAAACTTCGCTCAAAGCTACTACCGCGTTGGCAGCCATCATGCATAACGTTTCTTGACGACGAGCAAGCTGATAAAAATCAGACTTCAGCAAAACGTGTTGTCGCTCAGCCGGCTGCTTCGACAGCCAAGTACTCTCAAGCTCCCCTCGAACTTCGTATACCCACGGTATGCCTAGCTGTCTCGCAGCTTCCGCCACTACTAATGCATTATTGTAATCAGTCGTGGTGTGAAGAATGTTCGCGCCGACTTCTCTCGCCAGGTCGACTAATAGCTCAACTTCAATCTCAAGTCGTTTAAGAAGTGAACCCGGGTAGCTGCTAGGAAGGCTCCGAAAATAGGGAATCCCTTCCACAACTTCGCAATTTTTTCTGGGCCATTTGCCGACGACCAACGGATAGGCCAAACGGGTCATAGCTGCAACACGGATTCCTGATTGACTCAGAGCAAGCAGCGTGTTGTGGGATCTGTAAGTGTATCCCGACATGGTGTGAGGCAAACTATTTGTTAGGTAGAACAGTACGCAAGGTGCACCGTCCTGTTTCGGCTTGCGAAGCTCTGAAGCAGCGTTGACCCGCGTAACCTTCTTTTCTAGCAGTTGTAGGCGTTCGCTCGCTCTGGCTACTCTATGTTTGTCCGCTCTGCTTAGCTCTTCATAGCTGGTAGATTCCGTTCCTGATGCGAGGATCTCTTGAAGCGCACTCAACTCGCCTTCGTCGAGCATTCTTTGGACGGCAGTCTTCCGATGTGGAATAGACGGAAAATACTTGAGACCTGCACGGAGAGGCGAAAGCTTAAGGCGTTGAAATACCTTCTCGAGAAAGAGTGCTGGGTCGTCTGAGGCCATCTTAAACATTGCCGAACACAAAAGCCGCGAAGTGCGAGCATAGTGTATTAACCGTCTACGCATATTCATTCACTTCGCCTTACTACAGTTGAAATAATCTTACTGAGCGTGCGAGGGGTTTCGTGACTACGTTGCTGCTTTACCCAACTTGCTCCACTATCAGATACCTCCAAGCCCTTAGGGTTCCACACTAGTTGTGTCCAAAGCTCT
>NZ_KV800683.1:0-2569 GCF_001810285.1 Corynebacterium sp. HMSC071F07 | reverse complement strand
GACCACAGCAGAAATGTGAATACCTGCTTCCATTAATTCATACACCTTGGATGGGACCGTGCGTTTAAGGGGTTCCCAATCCGCAAGATGAACAAGCGCGGTATCAGCCCACTGGTAATACTCTTCTAGGCTGTCTGCGGGGTGCTTAGGTTCAAAGCTCACTGCGCTTCCTAAGTCTTTGGAGATTCGTTGCAGTTCAGGCTTTGCCGCTCCACTTCCAACAAATCTCAACCGCACATCCACGCCTTGCTGGATACAGAGTTTGAGGGCATCAACTGCATTCTGAAGATCTTGCGCTCGCCCTATTGTCCCAGCGTACAAAACTCTCAATGTCCCGGAAGTAGCCAGATTCCTGTTAGTTTTGAACTTTGTAGCCGCAGGAAAGACGTTTCGAATCGTAAAAACCAGAGGCGTGGCTCCGTTTCGTATTAGCACAGCTCGCTGTCTTAGGTCCTTAGCAAGCTCGCTTGACGTCGAAATGATGGCGTCTGCTTCTCGCATACTCCGGTATAGAACTCGCTGCGTTAACCACGAAACGATTTGAAAAAGCCCAATGGAAAGCACTCTCTGCCTGAATGACTTTTTCCCTGTTCCTTCGTTCCAGCTATCAGCCTCTTTTAGCAAATCAGGCCAAGCATCACGCAGATCGATAACGTAGGGAGCCTGAAATCTCTTGCTAGCCAGCCAAGTCACTGCCGACGTCGGCAAAGCAGGAACAGTCCCGAAGATTAAATCCGGCCTGTAGCCTTTTAACGAGCCTCCAGCGGCAAGGAGAACCTGTAATGATCCCAAAGCCACGGCAGCTTGATTAAATGCACGTATCGTTAGTGATGAACCCCCAGGAAAGAAACCACTGCGCACGATACGCTCACCGGATGGGCCGGTCTCAGATTCCTTTCGAGGGAGAAACCCACGAGCTTTTACCCATCGGGGGAATGACATCCTTCGGTCATAGTGCGCAGGCGGCGCGACAACAGTCACCGAATGCCCTTGCTCTTTCAGGATTTCTGCCAGCCATCCCCATCGACGTTGAGGCACACCATTTTCTGGGTACCAGTATTGGGAAATAACGAGGATTTGCAAGCTTTTCATCCATCTTCTACACGAGTCAGCTGGACATTCATCAAAATCTCCATCAAACAGCGAATTGGTCAAGACTCTAGAACGACAATAATACGTCTAGCCATCCCAATCCGAATTAACTGAAAGATGCCGCCAGAAACGGGGGTGCGCGCCTATTTCCAGATTCCCTTGGTATCGATCACAGTCTTTCCTTCGATAATGGCCGGATCCATCTCGATAAATTCCTTATGATTAACAAGAAGCAAAACAATGTCGGCGTCTGCAACAGCTCCTTGAAGATCTTGCTTCTTGAGATTGGAAATCGCCGACAGCGGCTCAGGGAGTTCTGGGACATTTGGTTCGACCACACGAATATCCAACTCTGGGTTTTCCTGCCCAAGTTGCTTGACGATATTCAAGGACGGGGATTCGCGCAAATCATCGATATCGTTCTTGAAGGCGATGCCTAACGCAGCAACGACAGCATCTTGCTTATCGGCAAGGGCTTCCTTAACCTTCTTAATTACCCATTGAGGCTTTCCGTCATTAACTTCACGCGCCATTCTGATGATCCGTGCTTCTTCAGGTACCGAAGAAACGATAAACCAAGGATCCACTGCAATACAGTGTCCGCCGACTCCTGGGCCAGGCTGAAGGATGTTGACACGCGGGTGGTGGTTGGCAAGATCAATTAGCTCCCAAACGTCGATACCAAGTCGATCACTAATCAGGGAGAGTTCGTTTGCAAAGGCGATATTGACATCGCGGAAAGAGTTCTCCGTCAACTTTGCCATCTCTGCAGTAGTTGCATTGGTCTGCAGCAGCTCGGCAGTACAGAACGTCCCATAAAGGTCGCAGGCCATCTGAGTGCCTTTAGGAGTTAAACCACCAATGACTCGATCGTTGTTCTCCATCTCCTCCATAATTCGCCCAGGCAAAACTCGCTCAGGACAGTGTGCAACAAAGATCGCGCCCTCTGCATCTTCATCCAAAGAAAGGTCAGGCCTAAGCTCGATAATGTGCTTCGCCATTGCCTCAGTGGTACCAGGAGGGGAGGTCGACTCAAGGACCACGAGTGCACCTGGCCGTAGGTGGGGTGCCATAGCTTCTGCGGCTGCATTGATGTATTTGGTATCAACCTTGTAGTTGTCACGGAATGGCGTCGGCACACAAACAATGTACGCGTCAGCCTGAATCTGCTCTGCCTGCGCCTTCAAGAATCCCTCATCTACGACACGCTTTAGCAAAGCCTCAAAACCAGGCTCAAAGAAGGGAACCTCTCCCTTATTAATCGAATCTACAAACTCCGGATTAACATCAACACCGGTCACCTTGACACCCTTTGACGCAATAAAAGCCGCGGTAGGGAGCCCGATATACCCCAGACCAACAACACATACCGAGTTAAACTTCGTGGCCGACTTTTCTGCGGTTGCCATTTAGAACCTTTCTAGGTTAATTACTTGCTTCCCCTATATTAGGCATTCGGTCGCTCCGTTGTCAGATG
>NZ_KV800682.1:0-803 GCF_001810285.1 Corynebacterium sp. HMSC071F07 | reverse complement strand
GCGCCCACCGTTTACGGCATGGACTACCAGGGTATCTAATCCTGTTCGCTACCCATGCTTTCGCTCCTCAGCGTCAGTTACTGCCCAGAGACCTGCCTTCGCCATCGGTGTTCCTCCTGATATCTGCGCATTTCACCGCTACACCAGGAATTCCAGTCTCCCCTACAGCACTCAAGTCAGCCCGTATCGCCTGCACGCCCGGAGTTAAGCCCCGGAATTTCACAGACGACGCGACAAACCACCTACGAGCTCTTTACGCCCAGTAATTCCGGACAACGCTCGCACCCTACGTATTACCGCGGCTGCTGGCACGTAGTTAGCCGGTGCTTCTTATACAGGTACCGTCACAAAAGCTTCGTCCCTGTCGAAAGGAGTTTACAACCCGAAGGCCTTCATCCCCCACGCGGCGTCGCTGCATCAGGCTTCCGCCCATTGTGCAATATTCCCCACTGCTGCCTCCCGTAGGAGTCTGGGCCGTATCTCAGTCCCAATGTGGCCGTCCACCCTCTCAGGCCGGCTACCCGTCGACGCCTTGGTAGGCCATTACCCCACCAACAAGCTGATAGGCCGCGAGCTCATCTTGCACCGAAAAAACTTTCCACAACTGACACTAAACAGCTGTCCTATCCGGTATTAGACCCAGTTTCCCAAGCTTATCCCGAAGTGCAAGGCAGATCACCCACGTGTTACTCACCCGTTCGCCACTCGAGTACCCCAGCAAGCTGAGGCCTTTCCGTTCGACTTGCATGTGTTAAGCACGCCGCCAGCGTTCGTCCTGAGCCAGGATCAAACTCTCCACAAAA
>NZ_KV800681.1:6854-7508 GCF_001810285.1 Corynebacterium sp. HMSC071F07 | reverse complement strand
CTTACCCACCGATTCAATCAATGTCAAATCGAAGAAGAAAAATTCATCCGAACCACAACTTAGTTAACCTCACGGCCAACTCGTTGCGACCTGGATTAATTTAGCCCCCACCCCACAAACAACACAAATCCCCAGTACACACCGCATTTTTAGGTGCATACTGGGGATAAACAGGGCGTCGTAAAGCGCTTAGTACGTCTCCGGCTCCTGCGTGCGCTTGATGTCGGCGCCCAAACGCGAGAGATTCTCAACGAAGTTCGGGTAGCCACGATCGATGTGGAAGACATCGTGAACGGTGGTTACTTCATCTGCGCACAATGCGGAGAGCACCAACCCAGCGCCGGCACGAATATCGGAGCTCCAAACATGGGTGGAAGAAAGTCTCTGCTGACCACGAATAACAACGTGGTGGCCATCCACCTGCGCATCGGCGCCGAGACGGAGCATCTCATCCACGAAACGGAAGCGGGATTCGAAGACGTTCTCCGTGATGACCGTGGTGCCTTCGGCAACGGCGGAAAGGCCAATCGCCATCGGCTGCAAGTCAGTTGGGAAACCCGGGAATGGAAGCGTTTGGTAATCCACCGCAGTTGGTCGGCCGTTCATGCGAACGCGAAAGCCGTTGTCATAATCTTCGATTTCGGCGCCAGCGGA
>NZ_KV800681.1:2696-6754 GCF_001810285.1 Corynebacterium sp. HMSC071F07 | reverse complement strand
GACGCGGCGCGATACCGCCGACGGTGATATCCCCCTGCGTCATCGCTGCAGCATAGGCCCAGGTGCCGGCAACAATGCGGTCACCGATTACCCTGTGTTCGGTGGGATGCAGCTTTTCTACGCCGCGGATCGTGATGGTGGAGGTGCCTTCGCCCTCGATATCTGCGCCCATCTCCTTGAGCATCATGCACAGATCAACGATCTCTGGCTCTCGGGCTGCATTACGCAAGACGGTCTCACCGTCTGCGAGGACAGCGGCGGTAAGAATGTTTTCGGTTGCACCGACGGATGGGAAGTCCAAGCGAATGTTGGCGCCGTGGAGCTCATCGGCCACAGCTACTACCGCGCCATGCTCAATATGGGTACGTGCACCCATCTTCTCCAGACCCGATTGGTGCATATCCAGCGGGCGCGAACCGATGGCATCGCCACCGGGGAGGGCAATCTTCGCATGACCGCAGCGAGAGGTCAGCGGACCCAGCACGCAAACAGAAGCGCGGAACTGACGTACAGCATCGAAGTCCGCGTTTGAGTGGAGCTTTTCGGGGACGGTAATCGTAACGACGTCGCCGTCGATAGTTACTTCGCAGCCTAGGCCTTCTAGAACCTTGCGCATCAACGGGACGTCGAGAATCTGCGGGCAGTTGGTCAACGTCGTGGTGCCTTCCGCCAAAAGCGAGGCGGCCATGAGCTTCAGGACGCTGTTTTTCGCGCCATCAACCACAACCGTGCCTTCGAGCCGTGCACCACCAGAGACAATAAATTGGTCTTTCACATCTTCCTAAACTACCGGATGCCCCTGAAAAACTTCTGCAAGTTTCAGGGGCATCCGGGTAGAAGAACCATGTATATCAGGGCAATGCGCCGATACGGCGAGCGGCATTGACCGCTTCATAACGGGTATGCGCACCGAGTTTGCGCATCACGGAGCGTAGATAGGACTTCACGGTCTCTGCACCGATGCCCATTTCCTCAGCCGCCTCTACGTTGGTGTGGCCAAGCGCCACGCAAGACAGGACATCAAGCTCACGGGCGGAAAGCTTCGTAGACTGCTTAACGCGGACCGGAGAAACCATCTGATCGCACAAAGCCTCAAGTTCCTTGCGCAGATCCTCGTCGTCTACGCGGTTAGCCAACATTCGCAGCTTGGAGTGCGTGGAGCGCACCTGCTCCCACTCCGCGCCATTCATGACGTGGCCGCGGGCAGCGCCGCCCTTACCGCCATCGGCGCGGCGCATCGCGGAATTAACCGCCAAATCCTGCTCCAGACAACGGGCGGTCATGGTTACTTCCTCAATAACCTTGTCTCCCAAACGCACTGGAGAGTGAACGCCGACGTAAAGGACACCGCGGATCTCACGCTGCACCGTGACCGGAACAGCCACGATGGAGTGCAGACCTTCGTCCTGGATGTAGCGGTCATTTTCATGCGAAATGGTGGTCGCACGAGCGTAGTCCGAAACACCTACTGCACGGCGCGTGCTGACAACACGGCCGCCCACTCCGACTCCGGCGTCACTGATCAGGTTTTGCAAAGCCGGCGTGCGCAGGCCGACCCACTGGGTGATCTGCAGACGATTATCGGGAAGCAGGGTTCCGTACATCGTGACGGGAATGCCGGTTGCGGTCTTCAGGGAAGACAGTGCGGCGCGTACGGCTTCGTCGTCATCTTTGAGGCGATGCGGCTCCATGAGAATCTCTCTCCTAGTTGGGGGTAACCAGTAGGTGCACCCATACCCACCATGCGATTCGGGGGTAAAAGAACACGTTCCCCGCAGTATAACCGGCCAATGGGGGTAAGAATAAATCGCCTTACTGCCAAAGCGCGATCCAAATCCCACAGCCAGTGCCCGAATGATCGGTTCAGAAGCTATGTACCGCTTTGTCTAGTAGCGTGGTGTACAGTAGCTAGGGTACGCACGAAGATATTTTCCAAGGAGTCCTCAAAGTGGCTGTCTACAACAACATTCTGGAAACCATCGGCAATACCCCACTGGTTCGCCTGAACCGCCTGACGGAGGGCCTCGGCGCAGAGGTGCTGGTGAAGGTCGAATCCTTCAACCCTGCTAACTCCGTTAAGGACCGCATTGGCAAGGCTATTATCGACGCCGCGGTAGAAGCCGGCGAGCTCAAGCCGGGCGGCACCATCGTCGAGGCCACCTCCGGCAACACCGGCATCGCGCTCGCCTTCGCTGGCGCCACCCTTGGCTACAAGGTCATCCTCACCATGCCGGAGACCATGTCCAACGAGCGCAAGGTGCTGCTGCGTGCTTATGGCGCAGAGATCGTCCTGACCCCAGGTGCAGCCGGCATGAAGGGCGCCGTCGACAAGGCGAATGAGATCATCGCCAACAACGACAACGCCATCCTGGCTTCCCAGTTCGCCAACGAGGCAAACCCGAAGATCCACGAGGCAACCACCGGCCCAGAGATCTGGAACGACGCCGAAGGCAAGGTTGATGCTTTCGTCGCCGGCGTCGGCACCGGCGGCACCGTCACCGGTGTTGGTCGCTACCTGAAGTCCAAGAATGCCGACCTCCACCTAGTTGCCGTCGAGCCGGCTGACTCCCCTGTTTTGTCTGAAGGCCACGCTGGCCCGCACAAGATTCAGGGCATCGGCGCAAACTTCGTCCCAGAGGTACTAGACCGCGAGCTGCTCGACGAGGTCATGACCGCCACCAACGAAGAGGCAATTGAGACCTCCCGCAAGCTAGCTACCGAGGAAGGCCTACTGGTGGGCATTTCCGCCGGCGCAAGCATCTCCGCAGCACTCAAGCTGGCTGCTCGCCCAGAGTTTGAGGGCAAGACCATCGTTGCGGTTCTGCCGGACTTTGGTGAGCGTTATGTCTCCACCGTCCTGTTTGAGGACATCCGCGAGGCATAATTTTCCTGTCGTTTGAATGAAAAGCACCCATCTTGTTGGTGGGTGCTTTTTCTTTGCCAGTAGTATGTACCACATGAACGTCCTAAAGATGATTCGCGAGGATTTGGCGAATGCCCGTGACCATGATCCCGCGGCCCGAGGAGATGTGGAGAACGCCATAGTCTACTCTGGCCTGCATGCCATCTGGGTGCACCGCATCTGTCATTGGATGTGGAAGCGCGGTTGGCGCGGCCCTGCGCGCATCCTTGCGCAAATCAATCGCTTCTGGACCGGAATCGAAATCCACCCTGGAGCCACCATTGGACGTCGGTTCTTCATCGACCATGGCATGGGAATCGTCATTGGTGAGACCGCCGAAATCGGCGAGGGCGTGATGATCTATCACGGCGTCACGTTGGGCGGCCAGGTGCTCACCCAAACCAAGCGCCACCCCACTGTCCAAGACAACGTCACGATTGGCGCTGGCGCCAAGGTGTTAGGCCCCATCACCATCGGTGAAGGCTCTGCTATTGGCGCAAACGCAGTTGTCACCAAGGATGTGCCTGCAGAGCACATTGCTATTGGTATTCCAGCAAAGAACCGTCCGCGTAAGAAGGAAGAGCGCATCAAGCTCGTCGACCCCGACTATTACATCTAGCTGTTGCTTTGCGACGTCGCCAAGCGCGGCAAAGTGGGCCCCACACGAACGTGGGGCCCACTTTTAGGTTTTAGTTCTCGAGCAGGTGCTGGTATTCCGGGTTCTTCTCGATGAAGCTCGCGACGGCAGAACAGCTGGCGATGACGCGCTTGCCGGCGGTGGATTCATCCTCCAGAGCGGCCTTGATGAGCGGTTTGGACAGGCCTTGGCCTTGGAAGCCCTCGTGGACCACGGTGTGGTGGAAATCGCGGGTTTCTGCAGTGTCGACGTACTCCGCGAAGCCGGCCTCTTCCCCATCGACGGCAATTACGAAACGGGAGGCGTCAGTTTGGTGTGCAACAGAAGTAGTCATGTGGCCCATTAAACCATTTCTGCAAACCAAAAGAACCCCCTTCTACAGAAGGGGGTTGATTTGTGGCCAGAGCCAGGATCGAACTGGCGACCCCACACTTTTCAGGCGTGTGCTCTACCGACTGAGCTATCTGGCCAGAAGCCACAAGTGACTTCGGCGACCCTGACGGGACTTGAACCCGCGAC
>NZ_KV800681.1:2043-2596 GCF_001810285.1 Corynebacterium sp. HMSC071F07 | reverse complement strand
CCCCACCCCAACTCACCCCTACACAGTGATGGCCCCAGTAGATCTCGAGCGGGGACTTAAACGAAAGAAAGCAAAAGAAAAAGCCGGCTCCATCACTGGAACCGGCTTATCAATATGGCGACCCTGACGGGACTTGAGCCCGCGACCTCCGCCGTGACAGGGCGGCGCGCTAACCAACTGCGCCACATGGCCATTTTTCAATTTTTCGTACCTCATTGGGCACGGATAGTTACTTTACACAACGTTGCTGAAATCAAACAAATCTGCAGTTTAACTGCGGTTTTCTCTACTCTTGCGCACCAGTTTTTCAAAAGGCCGCATGAGGCAACGCAAAATATAGGCAGGCGCACACGCAAAGATTTCAGGCCAAGCCATATAAGGCGCTGTAAAGGCGCGTGCGCTTGCCGACGCCGCCTCTTCGAGCCGAGCCACACCTCACGGCTTCAGCGGCCCTCTACGTCGCCATAAAGACGTTTTTGAAGCACGCGCCGCGCCTCTAAGCCCCGCCCCGGTGAAACAACTCCCCCACCCCAACTCACCCCTACACAGTGAT
>NZ_KV800681.1:0-1943 GCF_001810285.1 Corynebacterium sp. HMSC071F07 | reverse complement strand
GCGCGCTAACCAACTGCGCCACAGGGCCATATTGAATTTTGACCTTTAAAAGGTCGGCATGAAGCAAGAAGCTTCGTACCCCCAACGGGATTCGAACCCGTGCCGCCGCCGTGAAAGGGCGGTGTCCTAGGCCGCTAGACGATGGGGGCCCATTGCCTTGGAGCAACGTCTTAAAAATATACTGGAGTAATCGCGCGTTACAAAATCGCCCCGAAAGGAACCCCTAGATGAACGCAGAAAACCATGTCTGACCA
Source organism: Corynebacterium sp. HMSC071F07 (assembly GCF_001810285.1). Classification (NCBI taxonomy): domain Bacteria; kingdom Bacillati; phylum Actinomycetota; class Actinomycetes; order Mycobacteriales; family Corynebacteriaceae; genus Corynebacterium; species Corynebacterium sp. HMSC071F07. The sequence goes on along the minus strand of NZ_KV800681.1, from coordinate 1,689 downwards.
GCAACATACCTGCGCCTGCCATGAGCCTCACGCGCACGGGTATAACGCGGATAGCAAAAACAAAGCGAGGTATTTGGCGCGTTTGAAGCGCATCGAGGGTCAAACGCGCGGCATCCACCGCATGATCGAAGAAGACAAATACTGCATTGACATCATCACGCAGATCTCCGCAGTAACCTCCGCGCTAGAAAATGTCTCTTTGGCCTTACTCGAAGACCATATTGAGCACTGCGTAGCCGGTGCCGCCGCCGAGGATGGTCAAGTGGCCCAGGAAAAGCTCGAGGAAGCCATGACGGCTATTCGCAAGCTGGTTAAGAGCTAACGCCCCCAACCAACACATCATGCGAATCTTCAGCGACACTTCAAAGGTCTGACTAGATTGAGCATGAGCTCCCCCTAGCCCCTAGACAGGGAAAGGAGCAGCTCTAGCCTGCCGGCACTGACTAAGCTCCAGCCTGTTTGAATTTGTGCAAAGAAGGAATACTCACAAGGAGCGAAAGGCCACTTATTAAAAGTGGGACATGGCCTGGCGGGACAGCAAGAGCAAAAAGAACAAAACGCCATTTCGTTTCGGATGCCGATAGCCAAAGAGCCGTTTGCAAGACGAGTTGCGCTATAAGCAACAATGCGAGTGTATCCACGTTCAAATATTTGCCTGCGAAAAATGTTATTCCCATAAGGACGGTGGATACATAAGCAAACCTGACGCTTCCTACGCCGGTCAGGGAAAATACCCAAGGGACGCTCCACAAGACAACGAGAAGCGTGCTGTCTACGACTAACCACTTCCTTGGAGAACGAGCTTCTAGCTTGGAAAGCTGATTACGGAACAAAGTTACTGGCAACGCCGCATAAGCAAATGAACATATGGTACCTACATTCACCCCTGCAGTACCGCTAAGCCAGGGAATTCTTAGCAGCCAGCCTTCAGAGAAGGATAGAGCTAAACCAATAAACAACATCATCAGCAAGACCACAAAATTCTGTGACCATGGAAGTACAAGAACGCAAATGATTTCACAGGCTAACCGCTAACTCTACAGGTCGACTGCTCGATACGTTGAACAACATCGCTTACGTCAACTTGTCGGTTAGGATCCCAAGGGAGGCCACTAACCGAAATTCCCAAATCTTTCGCCGGAATTCCACAAATTTGCGCATTTGCACGAATCAATTCCGCAGTTCCAACTTGATCCACAAACTCTCCAACGACTCCTTCCAGAGTTGGTTGGCTACTTAGGCTTAAGTGATCTTCTGAAAAATCTCCCCACACCACCGGTCGATTTGAGAAATCTCCCCACTCAGCTGGCACTATTTTAGAGAAGGCTTCCCGCGCTTGGATGTTCAGTAATATGTTTTCTTTTGGGACCTCCGGCCAAGCGCAGACATCCGAAACACAGACAATCTGCGCAGAGTCCCTTTGTACAAGGCCAAATTCTGTAAGTTTCTGAGCCCAAAACGTAGAACCTACGATAGCCAGAAGTCCTAAAAGCAAAGCTGCCATGTACAGCTTTCTTCGGTGCCTAAGCAAAGCCGCAGCCGAAACTACGAGCAGCGTCACTCCCACAATCCCCGCAACTGCTATACCGATTGCTTTCACATCTAGCGTTGTATCCAGAGAACAGCACGCCAAGAAGTCGCCAGCTAAATGCCTCAAAATGAAGCGTCCTGGGTTTAGTTCCGCTTCTT
>NZ_KV800680.1:0-263 GCF_001810285.1 Corynebacterium sp. HMSC071F07 | reverse complement strand
AAAGTGACGTTGTGGACGTGCATCTCGGAGAGCTCGAAGTACATCTGCTCCAAGCATTTCCTGCGGTGCCTCTCCGTCTTCTTGCTCACTTCACTCTGGTGGGTGATGATCGCTTGCATGGAGTCGATCTCAGAAAGGGTGTCCACGATTTTTCGGCGTCGGCTATTACGTTCGTCGGTCCAGTGAAGTTTGACCTGGCCAGGAAGTCGTAGTGGACGCAGCTCCTCGCGTATTTTTTCCAAGTCTTGAGTGTCGATGATGGC
>NZ_KV800679.1:0-732 GCF_001810285.1 Corynebacterium sp. HMSC071F07 | reverse complement strand
ATAGTTCCTGAAACCATGTGCTTACAATCCGTCAGAGCACCGTTTGTGTGTGATGGCGTGCCTTTTGAAGAATGAGCCTGCGAGTCAGCGGCATGTCGCGAGGTTAACCCGTGTGGGGTAGCCGTAGGGAAACCGAATCCTAATGGGGTGTTAAGTGGCATGTCCTGGACCCGAAGCGGGGTGATCTACCCATGGCCAGTGTGAAGCAGCAGTAAGATGCTGTGGAGGCGCGAACCCACGTAGGTTGAAAACTGCGGGGATGAGCTGTGGGTAGGGGTGAAAGGCCAATCAAACTCCGTGATAGCTGGTTCTCCCCGAAATGCATTTAGGTGCAGCGTCGCATTAGCTTGGTGGAGGTAGAGCTACTGGTTGGTTGAGCGGGACTACAATCTTAGCAATGTCAGCCAAACTCCGAATGCCATTAATGTGTTGTGCGGCAGTGAGACTGTGGGGGATAAGCTTCATAGTCGAGAGGGAAACAGCCCAGATCGCCGGTTAAGGCCCCTAAGGGTGTGCTAAGTGGAAAAGGATGTGGGATCGCGAAGACAGCCAGGAGGTTGGCTTAGAAGCAGCCATCCTTGAAAGAGTGCGTAATAGCTCACTGGTCGAGTGGTTCTGCGCCGACAATGTAGTGGGGCTCAAGCACACCGCCGAAGCCGCGGCAATAATTTTTGTTATTGGGTAGGGGAGCGTCGTGCACGTGTTGAAGCGTTACCGTAAGGAGGCGTGGAG
>NZ_KV800678.1:0-273 GCF_001810285.1 Corynebacterium sp. HMSC071F07 | reverse complement strand
GTGTGCGAGTGAGAATGCAGGCATGAGTAACGAATTGGAAGGTGAGAATCCTTCCCGCCGGATGACTAAGGGTTCCTGGGTCAAGTTCGTCTTCCCAGGGTGAGTCGGGACCTAAGGCGAGGCCGACAGGCGTAGTCGATGGATAACCAGTTGATATTCTGGTACCCGAGTATATGCGCCCCTGATAAAGCACTGATACTAACCACCACAAGCACTTTTCGATGACACTTTGTGTTGTTGGTTGGTGTGCGTCGTGGGGCCTGATGTGTGGTT
>NZ_KV800677.1:0-914 GCF_001810285.1 Corynebacterium sp. HMSC071F07 | reverse complement strand
CCAAGACTTTCACATCTCTGATCGGCAGCCTTCGACAAATCAACAAAGTTTAGCCACTCCAAGCTATGTTTCTTTGCGATTTTCCTATCCTGACCAAACAGCCACGCAACATAAGCGCAGTATTCTCCAGAAGTGAAACCCACAATCGGCATGAATTTCTGCTCGACTAACGATATAGAGCCCACCCTTAAGACGACCCCGTCGTGCGGAGAAGAATCTGATGCCAGGACGGAAAAAAGAGTCGGCTTTCCTGCACCGTTTGCCCCAAGAAGAAGCGTTGGACGTTCATCTATCGTCAACTGCGGTATATCCAGAATTGTTTTGTTTGAACGCCTTATCTTTAAAGCATCAACTCGAATCGTATCTACCATACGACTTTCATCCAATTGATGGTCAAACGGTTCCAATCAAACGTATGAATATCGGCATGATAGTTGCCTGCAGCCTGACGCCCCCAGCCACCTCGATCCCAACCCCCATAGCACCTGTTGAGAGAACGTGAACCCAGGTCCGGATCCGGCTGCCCTGCGAGAGTTCGGCGTAGGGTCATCTCGACTTTTCCTGGCGATCCGTGCGGAGTGTTCAAGCAGGTAGCTGCTGTGATTTCCGTGTTAAACCCATCAATATTTCGATCGTACCAACTACGAGTTTTAAAGCCATCGCGAATTCCATTCACGCTGGTTTCAAAATGCCCCTCAGCATTAGCTGGGACAACAAATGAAGTGATCGCCAAGGCTACAGTCAGCCCTGCTACGACTATTTTCTTCACCGGATTTCACACCTCTTTCTGAGAACTAGGCAAAAGAGACTTGCCTTACCTGAACAAAAGCTTGCTTCAAGCGCCGAACAGGGAGAGATGATATTAATACCTAAAGCTTGGCTATTTGTCGATTTGGGGTAGTTGGTACCGCGAG
>NZ_KV800676.1:0-680 GCF_001810285.1 Corynebacterium sp. HMSC071F07 | reverse complement strand
GTATTCTGCGCCGGCGATGGATACCGTCTGGCCGTGGATCGCAGCAAGCATGGCATCGATAACTGGTTCAGGATTACGTGCCCTGTGACCACGTGCGAAAGCTGTCAGCCGTGCTTTGCCGACGCGTCGAATCTTGGTGGGGCCACCGTATTTCGCCAGAAGGTGGAGAATCCACTTGCGGTGAATCATCTGCCCACGTAGGACATGTTCGAATGCGGGGTAGGTGCCCACGAGCGCGGATCGCATCTGGTTGATCAGGCGTGTGTAGGCGCGGGCGAGGTCTTCGTCGATACCGTTGAGGACTTTCAGCTGGAGGAAGACTTCCTCAACGCGGTCGACGCTACGCAGGGCATCTGGCAGGTTGAGGCCGGCATGGGCGATGACATAAGCGTCGCGTACATCGGTCTTGGAGTTGCCGACGTGGATACGTGAAAGCTGTCGCATGGCAAGCCCGGGGAGGTAGCGAACGTCGGCTCCCATTGCTTGGGCGACTGCGACGGTTAGCCTGCCGATGTTGTTGGGCTGATCGACGACGACAAGGACTTCGGCGTCATTGGCCAGGAATTTGCCGAAGAGCTTGCGTAGCGAGCCTTCGTGCTGGTTGATGCGTTTGGATAGGACTTGTCTGCCCTGGGGATCGAGGACGCAGGCGTGGTGGAAGTATTTGCCGACGTCCATTC
>NZ_KV800675.1:182747-220755 GCF_001810285.1 Corynebacterium sp. HMSC071F07 | reverse complement strand
GCATCTGACAATACCGTGCAGTCCTTCTCATGAGAGATGCGAATCAGGTTGTCCACGAGCTTGCGCGCTTGGTTGCCCTCGGGGGTATCCGGGAACGATAGATCGAAGCCCACGCGAACCTCCGACTGGCGCGATGCCCCGTCCTCATTTACGCGGTCGCCTTCCATGTGCACATCAAAAGATTTCGGCTCCGCGCGCTGGGACGTTACGACGTCTACCTCCACTGCGGCAGACCCCGCAACGGCCGCCAAAAGGTGTCCCTCCAACGATAACTAGCCGTTCCCGGCGGACGAGCGAGATGCTGGCGTCATCCGGATTGATGGCGCGGTATACCGAAATTTCCACGCCGTTAAGGTCAATGCAGGATTGCTTAGTGCTCTCACTTATGGCTTAGAGTTCAAGCGGGTTCAGACTATATACGACACTGCCTTCTGAGAGCATGGTGATGAAGATGGGTGTGATAACCAGCGTTCCGTGTCGGCTGTGATCGGTATTAGCCTAAAATTTTATGCTTAAGACGGCGGGTGTAACCGCTGCAAAACGGCGGCACCGTGCCATCGCTGAGCTGGTCATGGTTCTTGCGGGGTGGTGATCTAAAAAACCAAGGGCGGCGCGAAGCGGATGCGCACCGTTTGTCCCATCGCTGGCTTATCGTCCGCGGTGGTGCGGAATGTGGTTCCCGATCCATGGGTGGCGGTAACGGAGTAGTGGCCGGCTTCGTAAATGGCAGAGTCAACTACTGCTGGAACCGTGGCACCTGGATGGTTTTCCTCCACGATTGTTGCGTGGTGCGGTAGGATGGCGGCCTTAGTGCCTTCGCCCCGCACGGAGACTTCACTCAATGGCCAAGAAATGCCAAGGGTTGGGCACTCGACGCGGCCTCCTGAGATAGCGGCCTGGACTATTGTGGCATCCGCAATAAATCCCGCGACCAGCGGGCTTCCGGGACTTTCCAGCAGCTGTTGTGGGGTAGCAATCTGCTGGATTTCGCCGCCATCTAGAACCACGACTCTATCTGCGATTGCCAGCGCCTCGGCGCGATCGTGGGTGACGTGCACCGTGGTTAAGCGCTGCTTTTGCGTCAGGGTTACCAGCTCGCGGCGCAAATTATCGCGCAATGGTTCATCGAGGGCTGAAAGAGCTTCATCCAGTAATAAAACCGTGGGATTAGCAACGATCGCCCGGGCCAGCGCAACGCGCTGGCGCTGCCCACCAGAAAGGCTGTCCGGAGTACGGTTCTCGAATCCTGGCAGGCCCACGAGAGCTAAAGTCTCAGAAATGCGCTCTTCGCGCTCGGGCTTTGCTACTTTCGCCTGGCGCAACGGGTAGCCAACATTGTCTTTAACAGACATGTGCGGCCAGATCGCGTGCTGTTGGAAGACCATGCCGATGCTGCGTTTCTCGGGAGGAATAGCAGTCATCTTCCGGCCATCTATGTAAAGCTCACCTGACGATGGAGAAATAAAACCAGCGATGGTGCGTAAGAGCGTGGTTTTACCGGAGCCTGACGGGCCAACGAGTGCAATGAGTTCCCCAGGTTCGATGGAGAGGTTGATATCGCGCAAGCCGGTGGTTCCGTCCGGAAAAGTGACCGTGAGGTGGGAAGCTGCAATTTTCGCCATTATTAAGTCCTTACCTTGGGAGCACGGATAGTCAGTGCGACGGCAATGATGCCAAGTAGCGCAAAGAGCAGGGCGAGTGCCGATGCCTGGTTATAATTTCCTGCCTGTTGCAGGTTGAAGACTTGGACACCCAGTGTTGTCGTTCCGGGTGCGACGAGGAGTACGGAAATAGTAAGTTCTCGAATCGCGGTCACCGCTACGAGCACCGCACCGGATATCGCCGCTGGAATGGTCATCGCGCCGGTGGTAGTAAATAGCGCCTTAAGCGGCGTGGCGCCGGAAATGCGCGCTGCTTCTTCCACGGTGACCGGGGTGCTTATTAGCGGGGCACGCACGGCCTGGACAACGAGTGCGGTAAAAGCACAGACGTAGGCGATAAGGATTATCCAAATGGTGTTATACAGCCCGGTATAGCGCCCGGCAATCAGCCAGGCGACACCGATGATAAGCCCAGGCAGCGCGCTCGGTAGCAGTGCAGAAAGGGTTAAAAGCGTATTTCCTCGAGCCTGAGTCCGGGTCACTAGAATTCCGATGACCCAACCAAGAACCCCGCAGATTATCGCGGCGGTTATTGACAGAAATGCGGAATTACTGAGTCCGTCGATGACGCGCGGGTTGGATAAAGCGCTGCTAAAGTTCGCCAGCGAGATGGTTTCTAAGGTAAATGGAACCCCAGGAGCTGGCAGCAATGCGCGGTAGGCCAAACCGAGAATTGGGCCAATGGAAATGGCGAGCCCGCACACCCACATGATGATCGTGACCGGCCAGCGCGCCGAGTGCAGTGCGAAACGCGCCGGACTTCCGGAGTCATGTGTAGAAGACGAGTTTTTCAGGGAGGTGAGATAGTCCATGATTACTGTGCCGATTCCCAAAAATAAGAGGACAACGCCGATGGTCGATACCACTTGTAAGGGGTTGGATACGGTGCCGGAATCAATGAACCGGTAAATCATCGTCGCGAGCGTTTCGAACCGAGCCGGCGATCCGATAATAGCGGGAATGCCGAAATCAGCCAGATTAGCAATTGCTGTGAGAGTGAACGCGGACAATAGTGCGGGGCGCAGGAGTGGAAGGGTGACCGTGCGCAGAACTGTCACCACGGAAGCCCCAGATACTCGGGCGGCTAGCTCAAAATCGGGGGAGATGGAGCGCAAGCTTGAAGAAATGATGACATATGCCGTGGGAAAAGAATGGATAGTCATCAGCGCAATGACCCCGTCTGCGCCGTAGATATTCCATATTTCGAACTCAAAAAGCTTATTCAAGCCCTGATTCGGGCCGAAGAGTTGAATCCAGGCGATCGCTCCGATAAATGGCGGAACCAAGAGAGGCGAAAGCAAGAATAGGCGCAGTACCGAAGAGCCGTAGATATCTGTGCGGTCTAGCGCGATGGCAATAACGGTGCCGATGATGACGGCAGCGAGAGCTGAAAGCGCCGTGGTAAATAGCGAATTCCATGTGGCGATGCCGAGCCCTTGCTCTAGCAAGATGGGAATTTGGTTTCCGCCCAGTGCAAGGGAGACAACAAGGGTCAAAGGCGCGATGAACAGGCCAATGGCAATCAGCCACACGCCAACGCGTAGCGCGGATACGGAGGGATTTTTCAACAAGTGGGCCACCAAGAACTAGGAAGACACTGCCTTTTGGAATACCTCGACGGCGGCGTCTTTATCCTTGGTGATTTTCCCTAAGTCCTGGTCCATGAGCTCAATGTCTGTGAGTTCAGGGGTGCCTGCTGGGGTTCCCACGTCCTCACGCACCGGGAGGTACGACTGCTCGACGGCGATTTCTTGTGCCTTCTTTGAAAGCAGGAAGTTGATGTATTTCTGGGCTGCTTCCTGTTCCTGGGAGTCTTTGAATACGCCCGCAGGCTCAGAAATATATGGTGATCCTTCGGTGGGGTAGGCGAGGGCAATTGGGGACCCCTTATCCGCCAGGTCGCGGACTAAGTAATCGACGACCACGCCCACGGGCTTGGAACCGGAGGCGATTTCTTGGGAGGTAGGGCCATTGGAGTCTGCGATCATCGGGGCATTCTTGCCCAGATCTTCGATCCACGCTTCTCCGAGGTCTGAATTATTCTTCCACGCTGAGGCGTTGAATGCCGCTGCACCGGAGACCGCTGGGTTAGGTAAGACGAGTTTGTCTTTGTACTTCGGATCGGTGAGATCCGCCCAGGAGGTCGGGGCATCGTCTTCTGCGATCTCGTCGGTGTTATAAGCAATTATCGTAGGGATTATGCGCGTGCCGACATAAAAATTCTTGTCGTCCTTGGCCTCGTCGATGATGTCATCGGAATCGACATCGGCAAGCTCGATGAGGTCACCATCCTCAGCGTAATTTTCAAAGGTAGGTCCATCGGCTGCCCAGAAAACATCCGCTTCAATGTCGCCAGATTGCTTCTCTGAAGAGATGCGGGCGTTCAAATCACCGGTGCCAGCGCGGTATACATTGACCTCGATATCGGGGTATTCCTCGTTGAAGGCCGCATTGATCTCATCGACCTTTTCCTCTGGTTCGGAGGTATAGACGGTTATTGAGGTTGAGTCGCTGGTCGCCTGTGAATCTTCTTGGTTGGACGCAGGCTCACCGCACGAAGTAAGAAGGACGGTTGAAGCAAGGGCTATGGCAGAGAGAGAAGTGTGCTTCGACTTCATCGTGGGAGTTCCTCCAGAGAGAATAGTGATCAGGAACATCAATCTAACTGCACTGAAGTTAAGACAACTTGGGATCGATGTAAACGTGCAGTAAATTTTTAGCACCCTTGATCGGGTGCTTGGAGGGTGAGGTGGTTAAGTCGCCCTTTCAAGACTGCATTAAACGGTATCCGCTTCTTTGATCCCACCAACGCGAGCGATTATGGCGGATGGCTCGGCGCGTTATCGTCATATTCGGCCGTGGCTGGAGACCACGGTGAGGCGTACACCGGTGGCCGTTATTGAGAGCGCCTAGAGATATCGGTGCAGATGCTGGCAGACCCGCTGGAATACTAGCTTTGTGCAGTGTGCTAGGCGCTTTCCGATGGCCACATTCATCCAGCGTTTTCCATGGCGGGGTTACGCGCCAAACAATCAATCTGCTTGAAAACGGCCGGTATAACCCGACCCTCAAGCTTTGCCTTGCGATCTGTCACAGGTTGGATAGCTCGCTCGACCAACTATTTTGGGAGGAACAGAATTGCCAATCCTAAACAAGATCTCTGACGAACGTTTACTCGCAAAGAATCTGCGCAATATCAGAATTGCGTTTGTCATCCAGACCCTAGGCATTATTGTCGTGTTGGTCAACGAATGGATAAAGAACGGTTCGCGGGCGATGTTCGCCGAGCCTTTACACCTCGTTTGCTGGTTAGCCTCACCGTTTATGTGGCGCTCACGATTCCTATAGCGCGCGAGAATGAGGAACAGTAGGAGCCGGGGTGGCCCGAAAGCGGGCGTACTGCTGAAACCCCCTGTCTGCGCTGGTCAACGGGGAAGTTTTGTGAAAGATTTTGTGCCCCAGAGTGGATTCGAACCACCGACACCGGCTTTAGGAGAGCCGTGCTCTATCCCCTGAGCTACTGGGGCGGGGGTTGCTTTAAAGCAACGCAATTAGGTTACCAGCACGGTATGTGGCTGCGTTAAATCGGATGTTTAACTTCGGCGTTTGTGTGCTGGAGGCGGCAGCTACTTGAGTTATTCGCACTATTCGGCGGAGCCGTCGAGCTCAGCGAGCTTCTTGCGTACCGCAGAGGCTGCTGGGTTGGTAACGGAGGTGCCGTCGGAGTAGAGCACGGTTGGCACGATGCGGTTGCCGTCATTGACGGACTTGATCCACTCGTTTATGTCCTCAGTGCCTTCGGCCTCGACGTCGACAAGCGCGTATGGCGTCTCCGTGCGGTTCAGTGCCTTGAGCAGCTTCGCGCAAAACGGGCACCAGTCGGCGTAGAAGATCGTGACGTGCTCGGTGGTTTCGGGAGTTGCGACGGTCATTTAAGCGGCGTCCTTTCGTTCATAAGTTAAAAAGCGGTATTTAATCGGCAGCTCACTCGGGGGCTGCCCCGGAATGGTCAGGTGGCCCTTTTCAGAAGTGAGCCAATCAGTGCTAGCCGCTAGGCCGAAAGTCTCCGGAACTGCGGGGGCATAGACTGCGTCATCACCGTAGACATCCCCGATGTTAACGCCCATCAACGTAATTTCGATGACGTCGACCTCATCCAAGGTTGAGGCGTATAGCTGGCCGCCGCCGATGATCCAGGCGTCGGAAAGCGTGGAAGTTACGTCGTTGAGGTTGCTGGTTGTGCTCGCCCCAGCGGACCATTGGCCCGGCTCCTTGCGGGAGAGAACATAGTTATCGCGGCCTGGCAGCGGGCGAAACTTCGGGTTTAGCGATTCCCACGTGCGTCGGCCCATCACTACGGGCGAGCCCAGCGTGACCTCCTTAAAGTGCTTGAGGTCCTCTGGTACGTGCCACGGCATGACGGAGCCATCGCCGATGATGCCGTCCAGGGACTGCGCCCAAATAGCACCCAGCATTAGACGGAAACCTGCGCTTTGATGGTGGGGTGTGGGTCATAGCCTACGACCTCGAAATCGTCGAAGGTGTAGTCGAACAACGAGTCAGCCTTGTGGAGCTTGAGCTGCGGATAGGGGCGTGGCTCGCGGGAGAGCTGCTCCTTGACCTGCTCTAGGTGGTCGTTGTAGATGTGGCAGTCGCCGCCGGTCCAGATGAGCTCGCCGACCTCCAGGCCAGCCTGTTGCGCAAACATGTGGGCCAGCGCAGCATAGGAAGCCAAGTTGAAAGGCACGCCCAGGAACATATCCGCCGAACGCTGATAGACCTGCAGGGAGAGCTTGCCGTCTGCGACGTAGAGTTGAAATAGCAGGTGGCAGGGCATAAGCGCCATTTTGTCTAGTTCTGCCACATTCCAGGCGGAGACCAGGTTGCGACGAGAATCCGGATTATTCTGCAGTGTGTCCAGAGCCTGCTGGATCTGGTCAACATGCGTGCCATCCGGGGTAGGCCACGAGCGCCACTGGACGCCGTAGACAGGGCCCAGCTCGCCATCGGCGTCAGCCCACTCATTCCAGATGCGGACGTTGTTGTCCTGCAGCCACTTCACGTTGGAATCGCCCTTGAGGAACCACAGCAGCTCGCCGATAACACCGTGGAAGTAGACCTTCTTGGTGGTCAGCAGCGGGAAAGACTCCGCCAAGTTATAGCGCAACTGCGCTCCGAAAATTGAGCGCGTGCCGGTGCCGGTGCGGTCACCTTTGTCCGCGCCTTCTTCCAAAACTTTGCGGAGGAGGTCCTCATATGGGGTCTGGATCATGGTTTTCAAGTTTAGAAGCCTTTTTGCTGAAACGCCTAAAAGGTTATGGAACGCCTAAAAGCCGCCGTTTTCTTCGGCATAGGCAGCAGCGTGCTCCAGGATTTCATCGGCGAGTTCCGGCCGGCAGATGAGCAGGTCTGGGATGAAGGTGTCCTCGTTGTTGAAACGAATTGGAGAGCCATCCAAGCGGGAACAGTGCAGGCCCGCTGCCATGGCAACGCCCACCGGCGCAGCCTGGTCCCATTCGTACTGGCCGCCAGAGTGGATGTAGCCGTCAAAGTCACCGAGCAGAACGTGCATTGCCTTGGCGCCGGCAGAACCGATGCCGACGGTTTCAAATCCCATCTTCTCCCCAATATGGGAAGCCACCTGGGGCGGACGGTTGCGGGAGACTACAAACTTCTTAGAAAGCGGGCCGGTAACGGCCCGGGCATCGGAGGAGCGGAAGGTCACGCCCAAATCTGGCATGGCCACGGCCGCATGCTGTGGCATGCCGTTGACCACGAGTGCGATGTGGACAGCCCAGTCTTGGCGGCCGGTGGCAAACTCCTTGGTGCCATCGAGGGGATCGACGATCCACACGCGTTCCTTCTTCAAACGGCTGAGATCGTCTGCTGCTTCCTCGGAAAGCAGGCCGTCTTCGGGGCGGTGTTGCGAAATTACCCGGGTGATCCATTCTTGTGCGGCTTCATCGCCGGCGTCGCCAAGCGCGAGGCCGCGCAGCAGGCCACCGTTGCGCACACCTTTGAGGATCTCACCGCAGCCGTTGGCTAGTGAATTGGTCAGGCGGGAATCAGAAATCTCGACGGTCATGTATGCTAGATTACCGCGCGCGATAAAGTAAGGCATGAACAAAAACGTCCTAACCCGCTTCCGGCCTCAAGTCCGGCAATGGTTCGAGGACGTTTTCGCAGCGCCTACGCCCGTACAGCGCGAGGCATGGGAGCAGATCTCATCCGGCAACCATGCGCTCGTGGTCGCCCCCACCGGCTCCGGTAAAACCCTGGCGGCGTTTTTATGGGCCTTAAATTCCCTCGTGGAAAAGGAAGGCCAAACTGCACTGCCCGTAGGACAGCCGGTAAAGGGCGGCAACTCAGGCGTCAAGGTTTTGTATATCTCCCCGCTGAAGGCGCTTGGTGTGGACGTGGAAAATAACCTGCGTGCTCCGCTGAACGGCATCGCTCGTGCGGCAGAACGATTAGGACTTGACGCCCCCGACATCACCGTCGGCGTACGCTCCGGGGATACACCTTCTGCAGAACGCTCCCGGCAGGTACGCCGCCCGCCGGATATCCTCATCACCACTCCGGAGTCGGCTTATTTGATGCTGACTTCAAAGGCCGCGGGAATCCTATCTACCGTCGATACCGTCATCATTGATGAAATCCACGCCCTGGCTGGCACCAAGCGTGGCGTGCACCTGGCACTCACGCTCGAGCGGCTGGCGGCCGTGGCGGGGGAGTTCCAGCGCATCGGGCTATCGGCAACGGTGCGCCCGCTTTCTACAGTGTCGAATTTTTTGGGCGGTGACAGGCCCGTGGAAATCGTGGCACCGCCGGCTGAAAAACGCTGGCAGCTTGATGTCCACGTGCCCGTGGAAGACATGTCGGATCTGCCCACCCCAGAGCAAGGCTCCACTATCGGTGAGATGACAGTGGATGATCCGCTGGGCATTACTGGCCCCGCGGCGGTGGCTGATTCGGCATTGCCCACCGCGAAATCCATTTGGCCGTTTATTGAAGAAGACCTTTACGACGAAATCGTGGAGCATCGCTCCACGCTCGTGTTCGTGAACTCGCGGCGTACCGCGGAGCGCCTGACCTCCCGGCTCAATGAGCTTTATGCCATGGAGCATGAACCGGAAAGCTTGTCGCCTGCTACCCGCCGGGACCCAGCGCAGCTGATGAAGCAAGTCGACGTCGCCGGCAAGGCACCTGCCGTCATCGCTCGCGCACACCACGGCTCGGTGTCGAAGGATGAGCGCACATTGACTGAAACGATGCTCAAGGAAGGCACACTGCGAGCAGTGGTGGCCACCAGCTCGCTAGAGCTGGGCATCGACATGGGCGCGGTCGATCTAGTGGTGCAGGTGGAATCACCGCCTTCGGTAGCCTCTGGTCTGCAGCGCGTGGGCCGTGCCGGGCACTCCGTGGGCGCTGTATCGCAGGGTTCTTTCTATCCGAAGCACCGTGCTGACCTTGTGCAATCCACTCTTACCGTGGCGCGTATGCGCGAGGGCCTCATCGAGGAGATGCACTCCCCGCAGAACCCGTTAGATGTGTTGGCACAGCAGACCGTGGCAGCCGTCGCCGCCGCCGAGGTTGCTCCGGTTACCTCCCCAGATAATGCGGGTGGCCTAGATGTGGATGCCTGGTACGCCATGGTGCGCCGCGCGTGGCCTTATCGCGATTTGGCCAGGGAGGTATTCGATTCCGTCATCGACCTGGTCTCCGGCGTCTATCCCTCCACGGACTTCGCGGAGCTCAAACCCCGCGTGGTCTTCGACCGCATCACTGGCCGACTGAGCCCGCGCCCCGGTGCGCAGCGCGTGGCTGTTACCAACGGCGGCACGATTCCGGACCGCGGAATGTTTGGCGTTTTCCTGCCTGCAGGGGCAGAAAATGCCGCGCCCCGGCGCGTGGGTGAGCTCGACGAGGAGATGGTCTATGAATCCCGCGTGGGCGATATCTTTACCTTGGGTGCTACTAGCTGGCGCATTGAGGAAATCACGCGCGATCAGGTGATTGTCACCCCTGCGCCGGGGCACACTGGCCGGTTGCCTTTCTGGAATGGCGACCAGGCAGGGCGTCCTTATGAGCTGGGCAAGGCCTTGGGTGCGTATCGCCGGCAGGTGCACCTTTCTCCAGAGATCATCCAGGACGCAGATGGGCATGCGGTGGATAACATCGTGGCCTATCTGCAGGAACAGCATGAGGCCACGGGTGTTATTCCGGATGAGAAGACCTTGGTTCTCGAGCGTTTTAAGGACGAACTCGGGGATTGGCGCGCGGTGTTGCACACGCCGTTCGGCCGGGGCGTGAATGCCGCTTGGGCGCTTGCAGTGGGGCAGCGGGTGGCGGAGCTGACCGGCATGGACGCGCAGGCAGTGGCTGGGGACGACGGTATCGTCCTGCGCTTGCCCGAGGGGGAAAAGGAGCCGGATGCTGCGCTTTTTCTTTTCGACGCCGATGAAATTTCGGACATCGTGGCCGAGCAGGTGGGCGGTTCCGCGCTCTTTGCCTCGCGTTTTCGTGAGTGTGCCGCGCGTGCGCTGTTGCTGCCGCGTCGCAATCCCGGCAAGCGCGCGCCGCTGTGGCAGCAGCGTCAGCGGGCAGAACAGCTTCTCGACGTCGCGCAGAAGTACCCTTCCTTTCCCATCATCCTGGAGACGGTCCGCGAGGTCCTGCAGGATGTCTATGATCTGCCGGCGTTGACGGAAACCATGCGCGAGCTGGCTTTGCGTCGCATTCGCATCGCGGAGGTGACCACTGAGCAGCCTTCGCCTTTTGCTTCGACGCTGCTGTTTAATTACATCGGCGCCTTCATGTACGAGGGTGATTCTCCGCTGGCAGAAAAGCGGGCGGCGGCCCTAGCGCTTGATCCGGCGCTTCTGGCCAAGCTTTTGGGCACGGTGGAGCTGCGGGAGCTTTTAGATCCGGAGGTCATCGAGCAGGTGCATGCCCAGCTGCAGCGCACCGCTGCGGAGCGTCGGGCCCGCACGACGGAGGAAGTCGCGGACCTGCTGCGGGTGCTGGGGCCGATTCCGGTAGAGGAAATGGCAGAGCATGCCTCTGTTCCGCTGAGCGCAATTGATTCTCTGGGTGTCCGCGTGATGCGGGTGCGCATTGCCGGACGCGAGCACTTCGCACAGCCCCTTGACGCCCCGCTGCTTCGCGACGGACTCGGCGTGCCCGTCCCGCCTGGTGTTGCCGCGCAACAGTCCACTATCGCCGATGCCTTGCAACAGCTGGTCTCGCGTTGGACGCGCACCCGCGGGCCTTTCGTGCTGGGGGATGTGCAGGCGGCCTTCGGCCTTTCGGCCTCGGCGGCACCCACCGCGCTGGCCAGCCTCGATAGCGTGGTGGAAGGCCGCTACCGCCAAGGAATCGAGGAGACCGAGTACTGCGCTGCGGAGGTCTTGCGCACCATTCGCTCGCGCTCGCTGGCAGCGGCACGCGCTGCAACGGAGCCTGTTAGCGCCGCCGCTTTCGGACGCTTCTTGCCCGATTGGCAGCAGGTAGCGCCCGTGGGCAAGCGTCCTGCGCTACGCGGGGCGGATGGCGTCTACAGCGTGATTGAACAGCTCGCCGGCGTGCGTCTGCCAGCCTCTGCGTGGGAGTCGCTGATTCTGCCGACGCGCGTGGGCGATTACTCACCGACCATGCTCGATGAGCTGACCTCTAACGGCGAGGTGCTCATCGTGGGCGCTGGCAAGGCTGGCACGAATGACCCTTGGATCATGTTGCTGCCGGTGGACTATGCGGCGCAGTTGGCGCCGCAGGTTAACCCGGATGAACAGGGGCTGAGCATGTTGCAATTAGCGGCGTTGGAGGTCCTGCGCGGTGGCGGCAGCTACCTGTTCAACGATATCGCGGCGCAGGTGCCGGGCACTGCCGAGGAGCTGCGGGAAGCGCTGTGGCAGCTGGTAGAAATGGGCCTGGTTAGTCCCGATTCCTTTGCGCCAATCCGCACACACATTGCCGCGGCCGGCTCGCGCTCGGGAGCAACTGCGCACCGCGCTAAGCGACGCCCCACCCGTTCCCGGCTGCGCATGGGACGCACGTCCTTTGCCCAAACGCAGGGCCTCGGCGGGGCCGCAACCGCCCCAGACGTGGCCGGCCGTTGGGCTGCTTCCGTGTCAGGCCAAGGCGTCGACGCGACGAGCCGCTCCGTAGCGCACGGTGAGGCTTGGCTTGACCGCTATGGTGTGCTCACTCGGGGTTCCGTGGTGGCCGAGGACGTGCTCGGCGGCTTCGCGCTGGCCTATAAAGTGCTCTCTGGCTTTGAGGAATCTGGCAAGGCGGTGCGCGGCTATGTGATTGAAGGGCTTGGCGCGGCGCAGTTTTCTACTCCCGCGGTCATCGATCGCTTGCGTGGCATGAACGATTCTCCCGACGTGACGGGCTGGCCATCTGGCACTGCGAGCACTGCGGAAATCAATACCTACGTGCTCGCCGCGACGGATCCCGCCAACCCATATGGTGCAGCCCTTGCTTGGCCGCAGCGCGATGGCGCGGACAGCGGCCACGGCCCCACCCGTAGCGCCGGTGCCCTAGTGGTGCTGATGGACGGGCTCTGCGTGGCGCATCTAACCAGCGGTGGAAAGACGCTGACAACTTTCTTGGACGCCCTGCCTGAAGACATCGATGCTGATGAAGTGCTTGGCAAAGTGCTTGAAGGTCTCACGGAGCTCATCGCCGCAGGGCGTTTGAGCCCGCTGGTGATTGAGAAAATCAACGGAGCGCCCGCATTCGAATCGGAAATCTCCACTCGCTTGCGAGGCCTTGGCGCAGGTATCAGTCCCCGTGGCGTGCGGATCTCGGCCAAGGCTGCGCCGCCGCGCACGTCCCGCCGCATCGAAGACAACCGCAGCGACCCCTGGCAAAAGCCCATGGAGCCACGCCGCGGCCGAAGCGTTTCGGAAGCTCTGGCGGAGCTACCGGATTTAAGCTTTGACGATCCTCCCGAACCAGGCCGTGGCGCGCCGGGTGGATTTCGTCCGCGGGGCAGCCGCCGCTAGAAACAGGACTCAAACGGTAAAACCAGGATGGTAAATTGCCTCAGCAGCTACCGGGTACCTCATCTTTAACGAGCTGGTTTTACCATCTAGTTAGACTGGTTGCATGCCAGAAGGTGATTCCGTCCTGCAGTTGTCCAAAAAGCTGCAGTTTATGACCGGCCGTGAGGTCACCGGGGCGTCGCTTAGGGTGCCCCGGTATGCCACCGTGCATTTGGAGGGCAGCACAGTTTCTCGTGTGTGGCCTTATGGAAAGCATCTTTTCATGCAGTTCGCGCGGCCCGATGCCGAAAGCTTGGTGCTGCATACTCACTTGAAGATGGAAGGCCAGTGGGCCATTCACTACAAGGGCGATAGGTGGCGCAAGCCGGGCCATAGCGCGCGGGTGGTGCTGCAGCTCGCTAGTAGCCCGCGCGACATCGAGCTGGTGGGCCACTGGCTGGGCATGGTCGAGGCCTATCCTGCCTCCTTGTACAACGAGCGGATTTCGCATTTGGGCCCAGATATCTTGAGCGAGCAGTGGGAGTCTGAGGGCGCGGACGAAGCCGCGCGGCGAATCTTAAGCCAGCCCACCCGTACCATCGGGGCGGCGCTGCTGGATCAGAAAAACGTGGCCGGAATCGGCAACGAATACAGGGCGGAGGCCTGCTTCATCGCGGGCGTGCACCCAGCCCTTCGCGTGGCCCAAGTGGATGTGCCGCGGATTCTGGAGATATCGCGGCGCATCATGTGGGCCAACCGCAACTCCCCAGTGCGCGTGACCACGGGTGTGCGGCGCGCCGGGGAGATCACCTATGTCTTCGGCAGAAATAACGCCAAGTGCAGGCGGTGTGGCACGCCAATTGCCAAGTCGACGCTCGGCGGCGTTGACGCCGGCGGGGAAGAAGGCGAGCTGGAGCGCATCATCTGGTGGTGCCCGCATTGCCAGCCCTATTCCCGGGCCGGGGCTTAATTAGTTTCGAGCCAACCGTTAAGTGCTAGGCGCTTAGCGGTTGGAGCGGTACCAACCAATGAGCTCGTCGGTGGATTGGTCGCCGGATGCGGCTTCCTCCTTGCCGGAGACTGCCGGCGCCAAGTCATTAGCCTGCTGCTTGCCCAGCTCCACGCCCCACTGGTCGAAAGAGTTGATATCCCAGATAACGCCCTGGGTGAAGACGATGTGCTCGTAGAGCGCGATGAGCGCGCCCAACACAGCCGGGGTCAGCTGCTCCGCCATGATGGTGGTGGTCGGACGGTTGCCTGGCATGACCTTGTGAGGAACCAGCTCAGGGGCAACGCCTTCCGCCGTGATTTCCTCGGCAGTCTTGCCGAATGCCAGAACCTTGGTCTGAGCAAAGAAGTTACCCATCAGCAGATCGTGCATGGAGCCGGTGCCGTCGGAAGTAGGG
The DNA here is from genome assembly GCF_001810285.1 of Corynebacterium sp. HMSC071F07. Classification (NCBI taxonomy): domain Bacteria; kingdom Bacillati; phylum Actinomycetota; class Actinomycetes; order Mycobacteriales; family Corynebacteriaceae; genus Corynebacterium; species Corynebacterium sp. HMSC071F07. Next base: position 206,697 of record NZ_KV800675.1, on the reverse strand, counting down.
AAGTCCTGCTGCGGGCGAGCGAAACCGATGAAGTCCGCCGGGATAAGGCGAGTGCCCTGGTGGATGAGCTGGAAGAAAGCGTGTTGGCCGTTGGTACCCGGCTCGCCCCAGTAGATTTCCCCAGTGCCGGTGGAAACTGCGGTGCCGTCGCGGCGAACGGACTTGCCGTTGGACTCCATGGTCAGCTGCTGTAGATAAGCAGGGAAGCGGCCTAGGTCCTCAGAATAAGGCAGGACCGCATGGGTCTGTGCGCCGTGGAAGTCGGAGTACCACACGCCGAGCATGCCCATCAGGACCGGTAGGTTCTGCGCAAGCTCCGCGGTGCGGAAGTGCTCGTCCATCGCATGGAAGCCGGCAAGCATGTCCGTGAAGTTATCCGCGCCGATGGTGCACATCAGGGACAGGCCGATGGCGGAATCCATGGAGTAGCGGCCGCCCACCCAGTTCCAGAAGCCGAACATGTTCGCAGTGTCGATGCCGAACTCGGAGACTTTCTCGGCGTTGGTCGATACAGCAACGAAGTGCTTGGCCACTGCCGCCTCATCACCCAACTTATTGATGAGCCACGCGCGCGCCGCGTGCGCATTGGTCAGGGTCTCCTGGGTGGTAAAGGTCTTAGAAGCAATGATGAACAGAGTCTCCTCAGCTTCTACCTGGTCCAGCGCTGCAGCCATGTCAGCCGGGTCAACGTTGGAGACAAAAAGTGCCTTGATGCCGGCGTCTTCGTAGCTGCGCAGCGCCTTCGAGGCCATGGCCGGGCCCAAGTCGGAGCCGCCGATGCCGATGTTGACCACGGTGCGGATCTTTCTGCCCGTATGCCCCAGCCAGCTGCCATCGCGCAGGGAATCAGAAAAGGCACGCATGCGGCCCAAAACTTCGTGAACGTCAGCTACTGCGTCTTGGCCATCGACGCTAAGCTCCGAGTCTGCCGGCTGACGCAGGGCGGTGTGCAATACGGCGCGGTCCTCAGTGTTGTTGATGTGTTCGCCGGCGAACATGGCATCGCGGCGGCCTTCTACGTCTGCAGCCCGTGCAAGTTCTACCAATGCCGTGAGGACATCGTCATCGACCAGGTTCTTGGAAAGATCGACATGCAGCCCCGCAGCGTCGAAAGTTAAGCGAGCCGCACGCTGCGGGTCAGCGGCGAAGAGCTCACGTAGATTGAGGTCTTTCTTCTCCGCAAAGAGCTGCTCAAGTGCGGTCCACTGGGGCTGGGTGGTGATGTCCATTACAAGGGCCTTTCTGGCTTTAGTCAGACACTAAAAATTACGGATACCACCGTAGTCCACGCGGGAGCATTTTGCCGTTAGCTACAGGACCATTGCTGCAATCCAGCCGGCGATGAGAAGCGGGATATTAAAGTGCAGGAAGGTCGGGATGACCGAATCGCGGATGTGATCGTGCTGGCCGTCCGCGCCGAGGCCCGCAGTGGGGCCGAGGGTGGAATCGGAGGCGGGGGAGCCGGCGTCGCCAAGCGCGCCTGCGGTGCCGACGATGGCCACCGTCGCGGCGGGGCTAAAGCCCAGTGACATGCACAGCGGAACATAGATGACGGAGATGATGGGAAGCGTGGAGAAGGAAGAACCGATGCCCATCGTCACGACAAGTCCCACGATGAGCATGACCGCGGCGGCCATCATCTTGTTGCTGCCGAAGATATCGCTGGTTGCATTCACCAGTTCCTCGACCTGACCTGTCGCCGTCATGACAGAGGCAAAGCCCTGGGCAGTAATCATGATGAAACCGATGAGCGCCATCATGCGCATGCCATCGGAGAAAACATCGTCTGCCTTGCGCCAATCGATGGCGCCGGTGACCAACATGATGCCAAGTCCTGTCAGGGCGCCGACCATAAGACCATCGGATTCGAAATCCATCGCCTGCATCGCAATCTGCACGCCGAAGGTGGCGATGATGGCGACAACGCAGACCCAAATCTTGTAACGCGACGGGGCTTCTTCGGTTGGCTCTTCATTGCTGAGCGGGGTATCGGCGTAATCGCGGGGTTTGCGGTAGCTGAAGAACATGGCAATCAGCAGGCCAGAGAGCATACCAAGGGCAGGAATTCCCATGACATGCATGATGGAAATGCCTTCGGTATTAAGGCCTGCTTGGTCGATGTTGAATAACAAAATGTCATTCAAAAAGATGGAGCCGAAACCTACCGGTAGGAACATGTAGGTGGTGACCAGGCCGAAAGTAAGGCAGCAGGTAATCAGACGTCGGTCGATGCGCAGGGCATTCATGACCTTGAGTAGTGGCGGTACGATAAGCGGGATGAACGCGATGTGCACGGGGATGACGTTCTGGCTCATCACAGCCATAGCGATGAGGCCGGCGACCAAGATCCACTTGGTGGCTTGTGCTGCGCCTGGCGACGCCCCGTCCCCGCCGATCCGCCGAATCAAGGCGTTGGCGAGCAGCTGCGGCACGCCCGCCGCGGCGACCGCCATGGCAAAGGCACCCAGCAATGCATAGCTCAAGGCAATTTTGGCACCGCCACCGAGGCCCTCCTGGAAAGCGACCATGGTGGCGTCGAGTCCCATGCCGGAAAGCAGGCCGCCCGTCAGCGCGCCAAGGAATAGTGCGACAACAACATGCTCACGCAAAAGCGCGAGGACGAGCATGACGATGACCGCGACAAGAACTGCATTCATGGCGAAGAGATTACTGGATTTTATCCAGAAAAATGAAATTTATTGAAAGGTTTAGCCGAGTTTTCCGCGGCCCATGCGCAGCAGTGCAGAGGCGATGGCTGGGCCTTCCTCACCGAGCTCGTCGCGAAATTGGTTGAGAATGGCAATCTCGCGGGTGTGCACCAGCTTGGTGCCGCCGGCGTTCATGCGCGTGCGCCCGATGGTCTGGGAGATTTCCGTGCGGCGCTTCGCAGCGTCGAGGATAACGCGATCCAAGCGGTTGATTTCCTTGCGATAGTTCTGAATCTCCGCATCGCTCAAGGGATCATCGGTGCCGGAGGGCATGCGGATCTCCATGCCGTTGTCCACAACGTTGGTATCGAGGCTATTGGCGTGTGCGGAGTTTTCAGTCGGGTTGTTCGCAGAGGACATAGCCCAAGATTCTGCCACTTAGAAACCAAAAAGGAAACTGCAGCAGATAAATTCGAATTCCCCTGCATAAGGCGTGTTATGAGGGGATGTCCGGTGGTGCTAGTAGGTTGGTAGGCACTATGAGTAATGCGTCTGAATTCTCCCCAGCTCCACGCCCAGATGGAAAAAATTCTGCCAACAGCCAGCCGGATCTTTTTGGCGGCTTCGGCGGTTTCGGTGGGCCCGCTCGGCCTGCCGCGCCGCAGCCACAGTCGGGTGGCTTTGGGGCTCCTACTTCGAGGGGACCTGCTGCTGGTGCTGCATCGAACCCAGCTGGCGCGCCTGGCGCTGTGGACCCCGATCCGCTTACTGAGGGCCTGAACCCGCAGCAGCTTGAGGCGGTAACGCACGCTGGTTCGCCGCTGCTGATTGTGGCGGGTGCGGGCTCTGGTAAGACTGCTGTGCTTACCCGCCGCATTGCTTATCTCATGCGCAATCGTGGGGTGGCTCCGTGGGAGATTTTGGCTATTACCTTTACCAACAAGGCCGCCACGGAGATGAAAGAGCGCGTGGGCCAGCTGGTGGGGCCAGTGGCCGAGCGCATGTGGGTTTCTACCTTCCACTCCATCTGCGTGCGTATCCTGCGCCAAAACGCGCAGCTGGTGCCAGGACTGAACACCAACTTCACTATTTATGACGGTGATGATGCACGCCGCCTTTTGACCATGATCGCCAAAGACATGCAGTTGGATCTAAAGAAGTACACCGCCCGCGTGCTGGCCAATCAGATTTCGAATCACAAAAATGAGCTGGTCTCGCCGGCTGACGCTTTGGCAGAAGCAGAAAAGACCAAGAATCCTTTCGAGATTACGGTTGCACGCGTCTTCGATGAATATCAGCGCCGCCTGCGTGCAGCTAACTCCGTGGACTTCGATGACCTCATCGGTGAGGTAGTGCGTATTTTCCATCAGCACCCACAGGTGGTGGATTTCTATCGTCGCCGCTTCAAGCACGTTCTTATTGATGAGTATCAGGACACCAACCATGCGCAGTATGCGCTGGTTTCTGCATTGGTGGGTAGGGGAGAGCTAGGCCCCGATGCACCAGAATTGTGCGTGGTGGGTGACTCAGATCAGTCCATTTATGCCTTCCGTGGCGCTACGATCCGCAACATTCAGGAATTCGAGCGTGACTATCCGCAGGCGCACACCATTTTGTTGGAGCAGAACTATCGCTCCACTCAGACCATTCTGAATGCGGCGAACGCTCTCATCGCGAAGAACGAGGGCCGCCGTGAGAAGAACCTGTGGACTGCGCACGGCGAAGGCGCGAAGATCGTCGGCTATGTCGCCGATAACGAGCATGATGAGGCCCGTTTTATTGCTTCTGAGATCGACTCTCTGGCAGATAAGGGCCGCGCCTTTTCCGATATGGCGATCATGTACCGCACGAACAATGCCTCGCGTGCGTTGGAAGATATCTTTGTTCGCTCCGGAATCCCGTACAAGGTTGTGGGCGGCACTCGCTTCTATGAACGCCGCGAAATCCGTGACATGGTGGCTTATCTGCGCATCATTGATAATCCGGATGACACAGTGAGCCTGCGCCGCATTATCAACGTTCCAAAGCGCGCCATCGGTGATAAAGCACAATCCCAGATCGCGCTGCATGCAGAGAACCTAGGAGTGAGCTTTGGAAAGGCCCTGTACGATGCCGCCGCGGGCAACGTTGCGGGCCTGGGCACACGGGCCGTTAATGCAGTGTCGAAGTTCAACGAGATGATGGAGGGCATCCGCGCTCAGATTCCGAGCATGATTAACGAGGTTACTCATCAGCCGGATCTTGGTGATCTACTCAGCGCCGTGCTCGATGCCACTGGATACCGTGCGGAGTTGGAGAACTCGAATGATCCGCAGGATGGAGCGCGGCTGGATAACCTCAACGAGTTGGTTTCCGTTGCCCGAGAATTTAGCTCCGAGGCGGCAAATCAGATGGCGTTTACCGGAGCCGACGCTGTAGAAGATTTAAGCCCAGAGCTCGCCGAGGGGGAGGCCCTACCCGGCTCGCTCCAGGCTTTCCTAGAGAAGGTGTCTTTGGTAGCTGACGCAGACCAAATCCCTGACAACGAAACTGGCGTGGTCACGCTGATGACCTTGCACACTGCCAAGGGCTTGGAATTCCCAGTCGTCTTCCTCACAGGCTGGGAAGATGGCCAATTCCCGCACATGCGCTCTTTGGGTGACCCGAAAGAACTCAGTGAGGAACGCCGCTTGGCTTATGTGGGCATCACACGCGCTCGCGAGCAGCTCTATCTCACCCGCGCAATACTTCGCTCGTCCTGGGGTAACCCGATGACGAATCCGGCCAGCCGCTTCCTCGCCGAGGTCCCCGAAGACCTCATCGACTGGCGCCGTGAAGAACCAGACAGCTCGTTGTCTAGCGCATGGGGCGGAGATGATTCCTACCAATATGGCCGCTCCTATGGCTCCGATTGGTCCGGCTGGGGCAGAACCTCACCGCGCGCTACGTCTTCCCCTTCGCAACGCACGCGTAAGCCTGCTCCTACCAGCTCGATGCCTAAGAACAACCAGCTGAATTTAGTTGTGGGAGACCGCGTCAACCACGCCAAGTACGGCCTGGGAACGGTCATCGATGCCTCCGGCTCCGGTCCACGCGCCACGGTGACGGTGGACTTTGGAAGCGCCGGCAAAGTGCGCTTGATGCTCATCGGCGGCGTGCCGATGGAAAAGCTTTAAGCGCAAAGGGCGGTTCGCTTAGATGTTGATGCCACGCTGAGCGAACCAATCGACCGGGTCCACGGCTGCGCCGCCGCCCGGGTGCACCTCGAAGTGGAGGTGCGGGCCGGTGGACTGACCCTCGTTGCCGATGACGGAGATCTGCTGACCTGCGCTCACGCGGTCTCCGACGTTGACAAGCAGTTGGTCGCCCGGCATATGGCCATAGACGGAGATGGTTCCATCATCGTGCTGGATGCGGATCCAATGGCCAAAGCCTTGAGCCGGACCAGAGGAGATAACTTCACCGTCCATGATGGAGTAAATCGGCGTGCCAATCGGATTAGCAATGTCGATTCCGCTGTGGAAGGCGCCCCAGCGCGGGCCGAAGCCGGAAGTAAGAGTGCCGGAAGTAGGGAACACCACGGTGTTGCCCGCGGAGTCCTGGCTCTTCGTTGGCTTCAGTCCGGAGTGATTGCCGGAAGGCGCGAAAGCCTGGGCAAGCCCCGGAACACTCGAAGGGTCGAGAACGATGTTCAGCGCCCCGCCCTCATTCGATACCTCTGGGGTAGCAGCGCCCGCGAGTACGCCGGCCGTGGACTTGGTCAGCCCGACGAAGGCGTCGATAAGCGTGGCGTTATCTGCATTAGTAGATACTTCTGGCTGTGACGAGCCATCAGAGACGTCTACGCTAGCTGCCGGCTGCGCGGCAGAGGCGGCAGCGCCCATGGTGGTGGCAAGGGTGGTGCAAACTGCCAAAGCAGTAAGCGCCACAGTCTTGCGTGCGCGGAGATTGCGCTTCATAACTTCGGGTCCTTTTCATGGCGGTGCATGGTCGGGGTGGCTCGGTTAAGCCTTTAGTGCCAAACGGACGCGTTTCGACACGCCGAAAAAGTTCAATCCGGAATATCGAGGCCGTTTATGGCAACGAGATAAAGTTATCGAGCTTTTCGTACTGTTGCAATTGTGAAAATTGCAGGTAAAGACAGGAAATGTTCGAAAATTATTCGAACATGCCAGCATGTTACACATGTTACTAATGTGAAAATAGTTACGACTGTGAAGTATGGGTTTAGGTTGTGGGGGTGGATATTGGGGGTGACGTTATGGGGCTGCCAGGATTCATTCAGTAAAAGCCCCTCCTGAGCTGCGACAAGGCCTGTACCTAGACTTGGTACAGGCCTTGCGTTCGGGTCAATTTGCTGTTGTGGCTCTTGGGCTAATCGTTTTGTTCAGCCTCGACTGCACTTAAGCGCCGGTGCACCAACCAGGAACCGCCCGCACCAAGCAAAGGCACTATGAACACGCCCGCAAGTTGCCACCAGTCCATGCTGTAGAGATCTCCCTGATAGAACAGCTCGTTTGCTTCGGGCCTGCCTGGACGCGGCACACGAATCATGATGATTCCAATAATCTCGCCGACGATGAAACCGAGCGTCATGCCGATCGTGCCAACCAACCACGTGCGCCAAGCGGCGACCTTCGGCATGAGGGAAGGTTCTGCACCCAAAGACTCAAAGAGCTTTCCGCTGCGGCGTAGCGCTGCCGCGGAGTTGGCGATGATGAGCACTAACAAGATGAAGCCGATGCCCCATAGGGCAATGGCAGGGGCGTATTCCTTTGCCTTGCTCGTGGTCTTTGTGAAGGAAATCTCGTATTCGCCGCCGGTAGCGTTTTCTACGGCTTCTTCAATTTCCTTCTGTTGGCTGCGCTCCAAAGTCTTATCGAAGACAATCGCCGTGCCGATTCGGGAGGAGGAGATCTTTAGCTTCTTTGCCGCCGCAGGGCTAACCAACCTGAGATCGCGGCCCAACGCGGGAAGCGCCTCGACCGCAGGCAGCGTAGCGCTAACCTCTTCGCGCGGTTCGGTTTGGCCCTGTGGGGTCCGAACAGCGGTGAACTCGGCATGGTCGCGCCCATCGAGGTGGCTGTTATGGGTCAAGACAACTCCGCCCTTACGGAGTGTATCTGCCGCCGCTTGGCGGTCAGCATCGCTGTCGAAGTTCCAGAGGTCGAGCGTTTCGGGCGTTGCTTCTAGCGTGCGGCCATAGCGAGTGAAGGCGCTAGACGGGAACCACGTCATCATGTCATGCAGACAATTCTGCCGTGCTTCTCCAGACTCATCGGTCCTGCGGCCATCTTTGTCAATGAAGGTAGCCTGCTCGACAGAGTCGTTGTAGGAAGTCTGCTCGCAGGTGTAGTCATATTCCATCTCGAGAGCAATATTTGGAATGGAAGAACCAGGAATAGAGGTGGAATTCCAATCGGTATATCCAAAAGTCTCAAGGGGCTTGCCAGGCTGCAGTGCAAGCGCACTATCGATGGCTCGCTGTTCCACCTTGTTGGCCGGTGCGCCCAAGTTCTTTTGATAATCCGTGCTTCTGACTATTGCTGAGGTGGAGGGATTTACTACCGTGTCCACCTTGTCCCACCATGCTTCGTCACTGCGAACGCCTACGGAACCCGCGGCCGCAGCTAAGGTTACGGCGATGAGCGCGATAGCGGTTGGGACCGTATGGAATCCACGTCGCATGAGATCGCGGCTGGCAATCCGCAAAGCGAGGCCGTGGTGACTGCATACGCGTGCGGTGGCATATACCAGCGCGGGAACGCTTGCGGCTGTGGCGAGGAAAGCCAGCAGGATGAGCAGTGAATAGATTGACTTACCGAATGGGGCAAGCAGCGCGATGAGGATAACGGGCAATGCGACAGGGCCGTATGCCATTTCCTTGCGCCAGTTGAGGATGCGATCCGGCATGCCGCCGTGGAGGGAGGGTGCAAGCGCCTGGCGGGCGGCGAGCCACGCGGGCACCAGAGCGGCGGCCGTGGAAGCAACAATTGCGATAGCCCAGAGTGCAAGTGGATAAAGCAGTGGAACATCGAGCTTTACTCCAGGAAAACGCAGTGCCCCGATGGCATAGCTGCCTGCGAGTCCGAGCACTGCGCCGCTCGTGGCGCCGAGCAGGCCTGTGAAGAAGCCATAGGCTAATACGGCTGTAGCGATGTGCTTTGGTTGTGCGCCCTGTGCTGCCATGAGTGCGTACATGCGTGTATTCCGGCGCAAAGCGAAGCTAAACACTGGCGCGATAAGTGCAAGGAGCAGCGTAACCGCAAAAGCAAAAGAACTGGCGATGGCGATGAAGCTTAAGAAGGCTTCAAAATTTAGGTGGACGCCGCTATCGATTATCGTTGCTTCAGATAAAGATTTGTCGTAAATGCTAAAGCCTGCCGACTGCACCCGTGCGATGTCATTTTGGTTGAGCACGGTATCGCCCACGATGGCCCACGTAGCTTGCTCCGGGTGCTGGGCCAAGAACTCCGTGTTCGTAAGGACTGGTGCCGTGGCATAGCTCCTACCGCCGGGGATGATGCCCGCGACCTTTGCCTCCGATAAGCCGCCAGGGGTAGGGGAACTTATGCTGACAACATCACCTTTGTGTACTCCTAATGAACGCGCATCTGCATAGGACAAGATGAGCGTTCCCTCGTCGGGGTGCGCGGAATCGATGAGGGGTTGAGCTTTAGTGGGCGGTAAAGCACTGTCGAATTGGGTGATCTGGATATTGGAGTGCTTTGAATCGTGCTGAACTCCCACGGTGACGGGCCCAAAAATCGGGGAGGGGCGCAGGTCACCAGGCAAGATTTCTTCTGCGCGGGAAGCAAAACCCGCTGCAGGTTCCAGGTGCACCGCTTTTGTATCTTCTGAAGCCGCCACGCCAATCGTGCGCGGATTGCTTGAAAATACGTTGTGGAACCTATCGCCATTGACGCCCAGTATGCCCAGGCACACCAAAACGGCGACGGGAAGTGCAACCAATGCCACCCCGGCTAGGCTGCGCCAGCGATGGGCCAACATGTCGCGATAGGTGGGGCGGGCGGCGGCTAAAAGAGCAGACATTGACTAATGCTCCTTTCCGCTGAGGACGCCATCGCGCATCATTACAACGGAGTCGGCCCATGCGGCGAAACGTGGCTCATGGGTAACGAGAAGCCCGGCGGCGCCAGCGTCGATGCGAGAGCGCAGCACCTTCATGACTTCTTCGCTGGTGGCGGTATCGAGCGCGCCGGTCGGCTCATCCGCGAGCAATACCTGGCGCGGGCCAATGAGTGCACGGGCGATTGCGGCCCTTTGCGCCTGACCGCCTGAGATTTCCTCAGGGAAGCGGTCAGCGACATTTTCCAGGCCTACTTCCGCAAGCGCAATTTCAGCGGCCTCGCGGCACTTCTTAGGGCTAACGCCATCTAATTCAAGGGGTAGGGTGACGTTCTCACCGATGCTGAGGGTGGGCACCAAGCTGAAGTCCTGGAAGACGAAACCTAGGTTCCGGCGGCGCAACTGAGCGGCAGCAGATTTGGACAGCCCCGCAGCATCCTCGCCGTTGACAAGCACGCGTCCAGAGGTCGGTGGCAGCAGGAGCCCAGCGACGTTGAGCAACGTGGACTTGCCGGAACCAGAAGGGCCCATGATGGCGATGAGCTTGCCGGGATGAAGCTGCAGGTTTGCCTCCTTAAGTGCGATAACTTGGCGCGCGCCAGAGCCGAACTCGCGGGAGACATTATGAAGCTCAAGTGGTAATGGGTGGGTGGTTTCTTCGCTGTTATGCATGGTCTATTCCTTTGGTTGATTGGAAGTAGAAGCGGAGGTGTGGGGATTTAGAGCCTCAGCCCGGTCGAGCCACCGCAGCAGTGCTTCAAGGTCAAAGATTTCGCGTTCGAGGGCCAGCCGCGTGGCGCTGCGGGTTTCAGGTAATTCGGCGGCCTGCTGGTTTAGAAGCCGAAGCTGCTTCAGGGTGGCAAAGCGCTGGGCATCCAGAATTTCAATGGCATCGACGTCGCTGCGTTGGGCAGCGAGCGCTACCTTGAGGACGAGTTCATCTCTTTCGAGCGCATGCTTGGCGACGCCCCGCGTCCACCAGTCCGCAAGCTCCGCACGGCCTTGTGTAGTGATGCGATAGGTCGTGGCATGCCTGCCCGTGGGGCCTACGGCTGTGCCGTGCTCCTCGATGAGGTTGTCTCTTTCGAGTCGTTTTAGCGTTTGCGCAACTTGGCCGATGTTGAGTGGCCATAGTCCATCCAGCGCTTCCGCGAAGTGGCTTTGCAGCATGCTGGCGGTAGCTGGCTCAGCGCTAAGGAGCGACAAGAGAGAATGTTTAATGGACATATTTCCTGCCAGGGGGATGGATATAGATTTTGGAAAGTTGCCGGTCAAGCCGATAGTAATCATTGATTACCGGGTAACCTATAGCGTAGCTTACTGGGTAAGTAATGCGGCGGCAAGGGTGGGTGGCCAAAACCATGAAAGCGGCAACAGGAAGCGAAGTCCTGTTACCGCTTAAACCAGGTGAGAAGGAGGGTGGGAAGAAGGAATTTTAAAGGCTAGTGCTTTAGGAGATGTTGATTCCGCGGGCTGCGAACCAAGAGATTGGGTCAACTGCGCCCTGGCCTGCTGGGTGAATCTCGAAGTGCAGGTGGGAACCAGTGGAAAAGCCCATCGAACCCATGCCGGCAATCTTCTGGCCGGCGTGCACGCGCTCGCCAACTGCAACGTCCAGGGTCTGCATGTGGCCGTAGACGGTCATGGAGCCGTCATCGTGCTTGATGCGGATCCACTGGCCGAAACCGGAAGCTGGGCCGGAATCGATGACGGTGCCGTCCATAGCGGCGAGGATTGGGGTACCGACAGCGTTAGCGATGTCGATGCCAGAGTGGAAGGAACCCCATCGTGGTCCGAATCCGGAGGTGAAAGTGCCCTCGGCTGGGCGGACGACGGATGGTGCGCGGGATGCTTCATCGGCAGCAGCACGTGCCTCAGATGCCTGAACTGCCTTATCCAGCTGAGCAGAAAGATCTGCTACCGGCTTTGCCTCGGCAACGTTCAGGATCTGTGGGGCAGCGGCGGCAGCTTCCTTGGCGGCAGCCTGGGCGCCATTCTGAACGTCCTGCAGGGCGTCAGACTCGGTAGCAAGGTTGTAGTCGACGGTCTGCGCCTTCATGCCGGCATTGTCTGCCTGAAGATTGGCGGCCGCTGCGCCACCGACACCTGCGGTGGACACAGCTCCTGCAGCGACGGTCACCAGTGCTAGACGACCTTTCGCAGTCTGCGAGGTGGCGATCTGGCGGTGACGGCCGGCGTTCCGCTGAGTCTTGCTTCGCATGATTTCTTCTTCCATTGTCTTCACAATCCGCCAACCGCACCTGCACTAGAAACCAAAAAATTAAGCGTTACGTCTTTGGGCGGTTGGTTACTGGATTGTGACCTTCCTGTTACCAACGAGATGTAACAGTAGCGTCTCGAAATAATAACAGCAAGCCGTTATGGAAATTTTTCGACCTTTTCGGTGAAATTAGCTGGACAGGGGCCTGAAAGGGTTTGTGTCACACTTTAGGTAGAGCTAGCGATAATCGTAATTGGCCAGTATAGACGGTGTATGTTTGCTCAGAGTGCACGGTCATCACGGTAGCGTTAATGGTTGCTTTCCGTTCCATACAGTATATATTGCGCTGTTGTGCGCCTGAGCTAGCACCTTAAGGTTAGTGCGAAGTGCCGCCAATTCAGCTTGTTATCGTCGCGCCAACCCAAAATGGACGATGGGCCATGGCAAAGTGGACGCGATGAACAAAAACACCAGCCCTCAAACGCGGTCGGCTTCCCGTTCGCGCGCGCAAGTGCGCGGGCGCGGTGGCGCCGGCTCATCCAAACCAGCTGCACGCGTGGCCAACAAGGTTGGCTCCCAGGCGCGCGCCCGTCGAGCTACCGCGCCTACCACTTTGGCCGGGCGCATCCGCCGAATGCTGTGGACGGTGGCAATCCCTAACGCCGTCGTGGTGTTGGTAGTGCTTGCAGTGGCATTGGCGGCGCTGCTTTTAACAAGCTCGCCTTTGGCATGGCTGCCCACGATCGTTGCCGAAGCGTGGATGGTGTTTAACCTCGCGCCGATTTCGGCAGGCGGAATTGAGCTTTCCGTTTTACCGCTGCTGCCCGCAGGAATCTTATCCTTAATTGTCGGGCGCCGGATCCGTCAGGCGATCAAGCATAAGGTCAGCATCAAAGATCTTTTGGTCCTCTTAGGCTGTGTTATCGGTGTGCCGTTGCTTCTCACGATCATCGCGTGGCTGATGTTGTGGGACGCCGGCAAGGTATTTGACGTCTCGCCGCCTAATTTCTTCGTGGTCTTGCCGCGCATGCTTCTGCTACATCTGTCGGCGCTGGCCGGTGGCATGGGTTCGCGCTTGTGGAAGGCATTGGCCAAACGTTTCGGTATGCCGCGCATGCTTGTCGACGCCGCGCAAGTAGCGCTGCGTTACCTCGGTGTGCTTTTTGCTGCCTCGGCAGTAGTGTGCCTCATCGTCGCCATTGTGGGCTGGTCCCGTCAGAGCGAGATGATGAATGCGTACCCGAGCATCGATGGCTTGGGTGGATTCCTGCTCTACCTGATTAGCGCTCTGTATATCCCAAACGCAGTTATCGGCACAGGCGGCATTCTGTCTGGTTCTGAATTCCAGTTCGGCCCGGAAAGCAGCATCAGCCTGTTTAGCATCCACATGGTTTCCTTGCCGCCGCTGCCAATCGTGGGCGTAGTTCCTTCTTCCATTGCGCCTTGGGCGGTGGGCCTTCTCGTTGTTCCGATCGCCTCGGCCATCTATGTGGTCTGGCGCGCACGCCGCCACGTGAACTTTTTCTTTGCGGTCGCTGCGAGCGCCTTTGTTGCTTTCTTTACCTTGCTTTTGAGCTACTTTGTTTCCGGCGTGCTTGGCATCTATGGCGCAACGGGCCTAAACGTGTGGACTGCAACGGGTCTCGTGGCGTTATGGTTTGCGGCAATCGCATTGGGCTTTGCCTGTGCCTTCGCAATCGGCGCCTGGCATGCATCCCGCAACGCCTCGGCAGCAGCCGCCGCAGAATCCGACAAGGCTGAGGAAGCTGCGGCGGACGCTGCATTTGCAGAAGCCGAAGCAGAAGAAGCTGAAGTGGAAGACGCTCAAGCTGAAGAAACTGCGCCAAACACTTCCGAAGGTGCCGTGGCGGAATCGATTAAACCGGATGCTGCAAGTGAAAATGCCACGGGTGAGGAATCGGCCGAAGAGGAGCCTGTGCCGGAAGAACCAATGGGTGCCCCTGAAGGGGAGTCGGTTGCAGACGCTCCAGAAGATGATGAGGCTGATGAAACAGCTGTAGAAAAGGCAAACGAATCGGCCGAAGAAGCAGCCGAAGAAGCAGCGGAAGAAACGGCAAAGTCCGCCGATTCTGGGGTAGAAGCGGAAGTCATCGACGGCGAAATTGTCGAAGAATTCCCGCAGGAGCCTCACAAGGACTAGGCTTATGTCCCGTGACTTCACAGCATCAGCCACAAGGCGAAACCGTCCGCACCTCCCGTCCGATTGAAATCGTCGTTCTGGTCTCCGGAACCGGCTCACTCCTGCAAGCCATCATCGATGCGCAGGATGAGAACTATCGTGTGGTCAAGGTCGTCGCTGACGTTCCTTGTCAGGGGGTAGAGCGCGCGAAAGCCGCTGGTATTGAAGCAGAAGTATTAGAGATGGGTGCAGACCGCGCCGAATGGAATAAACGTCTGGTTGCCGCAGTAGAAGCTGCGCAACCAGACGTTGTTGTTTCGGCTGGTTTCATGAAGATTCTGGGCGCAGATTTCCTCGCCCGCTTCGAAGGCCGCACCATCAATACTCACCCGGCTTTGCTTCCGTCCTTCAAGGGCGCACACGGTGTACGTGACGCGCTCGAGTACGGAGTGAAGGTCACAGGTTCAACCGTCCACTTTGTTGATGCCGGTGTAGATACCGGTCGCATCATTGCCCAGGAGCCAGTCTTGGTTCGGCAGGATGATGATGAGGCTTCGCTGCACGAGCGCATCAAGGTGGTCGAGCGCCAACTCATCGTTAAAGTCTTGCGCGCCGTTCAGGTAGCGCAGGATGCCAACGCAACCATTTCGATTCAGCTCTAAGACTTTTAGGAAGGCTTTCTCCGCACCATGAGCGATGACCGTAAGCAGATCAAGCGCGCGCTGATTAGCGTCTATGACAAGACTGGGCTCGAGGATCTCGCCCGCTCCCTCGACGCTGCCGGCGTTGAGATTGTGTCCACCGGTTCCACCGCCGCCAAGATTGCAGACCTTGGCATCAACGTCACCCCAGTGGAAAAGCTCACTGGCTTCCCGGAGTGCCTCGAAGGCCGCGTGAAGACCCTGCACCCGAAGGTTCACGCTGGCATCTTGGCGGATACCCGCAAGTCGGATCACCTCTCTCAGCTAGAAGAGCTCGGTGTGGAGGCATTCCAGCTGGTCGTGGTGAACCTGTACCCATTCCGTGAGACCGTTGCTTCCGGCGCTGACTTCGATGGCTGTGTTGAGCAGATCGATATCGGAGGTCCATCCATGGTCCGCGCTGCGGCTAAGAACCACCCATCCGTTGCCATCGTCGTTGATCCGGCGCGTTACGGCGACGTCGCAGAGGCTGCAAAGAAGGGCGGCTTCACCTTGGAGGAGCGTCGCGGCCTGGCACGCGATGCATTCCTGCACACTGCTGACTACGACGCGGCTGTCTCCGCATGGTTCGTGGACCAGCTCACCGAGGGCGGCGCCACCACGACGCTGCGCTACGGCGAGAACTCACACCAAAAGGCCACCGTTACCCGCGATGGCTCCGGCAAGGGCCTGGCTAACGCGCAGCAGCTGAACGGCAAGGAGATGTCCTACAACAACTACCAGGACGCTGACGCCGCGTGGCGCGCCGCCTGGGATCACGAGCGTCCGTGCGTTGCCATCATCAAGCACGCCAACCCGTGCGGTATCGCCGTTTCCGATGAATCCATCGCTGCGGCACACCGCGCCGCGCATGCGTGCGACCCGCTCTCCGCATTCGGCGGCGTCATCGCCGTCAACCGCGAGGTCAGCGTCGAGATGGCCAAGCAGGTCAAGGACATCTTCACCGAGGTCATCGTCGCTCCGTCTTACGAGGATGGCGCGGTGGATATCCTCAAGGAGAAGAAGAACCTCCGCATCCTCGTTGCCGAGCACGAGGCTCCGGCAGAGGAAATCAAGCACATCTCCGGTGGCGTCCTGCGCCAGGAGCCGGATACTTACCAGGCCGAGGGCGATAAGCCGGAGAACTGGCAGCTGGTTGCTGGTAACGCGCTTTCCGACGCCGACCTAGCTGAGCTCGAGTTCGCATGGCGCGCAGTGCGCTCCGTTAAGTCCAACGCCATCCTGCTGACCAAGGACAACGCCGCTGTGGGCGTGGGCATGGGCCAGGTCAACCGCGTTGACTCCGCGAAGCTGGCGGTCGAGCGCGCTAACACGCTTGCCGACGGCGCGAACCGCACCGCGGGTGCTTTCGCTGCTTCGGATGCCTTCTTCCCGTTTGCTGATGGCCTGGAGGTTCTGCTCGACGCTGGCGTCAAGGCCGTCGTCCAGCCGGGCGGCTCCATTCGTGACGAAGAGGTCATCGAGGCTGCCAAGCAGGCCGGCGTGACCATGTACTTCACTGGCACTCGCCACTTCTTCCACTAATTCGCTTAAGGGGGGCCTGGCAACTAATGGTTGCTGGGCCCCTTTAGACGTTTTCGGATGGAACGTCGCTCATGGTCGTTGGCGCAGTTGAGGCTGGCGTCGAGGTTGGTGTTGACACCGTGTCTGCTGGGGCGTTTGGAATGTCTTTTGGCAGCAGGAAATATGCCGCGGCGCCTAAGACAATGGCGAGGAAGAGGAAGGCGGCAATCAGACCGATGATTGCGCCGCTAATCAATCCTTTGCCGTTGTGCGCTGGCATTTGCGCGCCGAAGTTATTAGGTTGCGTAGCCGATGCCGGGGGCGCGGGGTTCGTACCGGGGGCAAAAGATCCGGAACCAAATTGTGGCGATGATTGTGACGCAGAAAACTGCGGGGAGCCAAACTGGGGCGATGAATTAGGGCGCGAGTTATTAGGCTGTGAGCCAAAACCTGGATAGTTCGTCATAGGGAATTCTAAAACGGCCTTTCCTCAACAAAGACGGTGGCGAATCACATAAGCAGTGATAGCAATAGTGACAATGTAACCGAAGTTGTGGCTACTTCGCCTACTGCCAAGGAAATTTCCCCAGATCCGCCTACTTTGGGTGAGTTCTGCACAAAAATTAGCTGGTCGAAGGGCACGCGTGTGCCATAATCAGAAATCTAAGTAATTACCATATCCCTGCATATAGGAGACGTTTTGTCTGGCGAAAACAACGGCTTTGGCCCCTACCAAGGCGCAAACGAAGCACCCAATACCAACCCTTGGGCAAAACAGTCAGGCGGGCAGAACGCGGCGGATCAACCACAACAGCAATTCCCGCAAGGTTCCTCACAGCAGGGGTACCCGCCGCAGGACTATGGGCAATACGAGCAGTCCAACATGGGTTCACCATTTGCTGGTGACTCCGCGCCGTACTATGCGCAAGGCGGATACAGTCAGCAGTATGGTCCTGCGGATTACAGCCAGGCGGCGCCGGTGTACCAAGAAGAGCGCTCGAGCGGTACGAAGTGGGCAATCATCGCTCTCATTGTGCTTGCCGTCATCGCGCTCTGCGCTGCTTTGGCATTTTTCCTTCTCAAGGGCGGCAGCGATGAGAAGAACGCCAGCCCGATGCTGACAACCTCTGCAGAAGCAACCACCGAGGCGCCAACAACCGAAGAAACGACCAAGGCTCCGGAACGCCCAGCGTATCCCTCGCTTCCGGCCGGTGCGGTGGCCGCAAACGACGCAGCTATGTCTGGTGCTGCGGGCGGAGACCTGAACAACGTCTACCGTGATTCCACGATGACCTCTCCTGAGTTCGCCCGCGCCGTCCGCGATGCATATGTAGAGCATTTCCTAGATACCAAGGAATATAACGCGGTCATCCCCGCATATAGCCCGGTTACTGGCATCAACTACACGATGGATTGCCGTGACAACGGCGAATATGTCACCTGCACCGGCGGCAACAACGCCATTGTTTACATCGTTTAATCGGCTCCGGCAGCGAGAGAGGACCCAACTAGATGAAGAAAAAGAACCTGTGCGGTCTGGGCCTACTATGCGTGGCTTTGGCCGCAAGTGCCTGCACGATCGGTGATGTGGAGGAAAGAGCGGAAGTTAGCATGACCACCAGCACGGATGTGGACCCGCGCCCCACTTTGAGCGGGCAGACGATGGTGCCCGATGCGGATGCTAAAGGCGATGGTGGAAAGTCTGACAAGGACCCGGCTCCTGCTGCAGCGAGGGGGAACGTCCAGGAAGCACTGCAGAAGATCGTCGAAGACGTTCAGAGCAAGTACGGCGGGAAAGCCGGAATCGCCGTTGCAGGTCAGGATGAGGTATATAGTGCCGGTATTTCTGAGCCGCGAGCCGCATGGTCTACCGCGAAGGTGCCGGTGGCAATTGCCGCGGAACGCGCTGGTTCTGCAGAACCAGCGATGGTCTCGCAGGCCATTACTTTTTCAGATAATGCGGCCGCAGAAAATCTCTGGCAATCCCTAGGCGGCGGGCAGTCTGCAGCTAGCGCCGCCAGCGCAGTTCTAGCGGAAGCAGGCTTAGACGTGCAAGTGCAGCCCACGGTTACCCGTCCGGGCTTTTCCGCCTTCGGGCAGACCCAATGGACAGTCGCTGATCAAGCGCGCTTTATAGGGCAATTGGGTTGTATCGCACAGGGCAGCGGAGTGCTCACTGCTATGGCTGCCTCTGATCCTGCCCAAAGCTATGGCTTAGGCAGCCTCGATAATTCATCTTTTAAGGGCGGTTGGGGCCCAGATACAAACGGCGCCTATGAAGCACGGCAGATGGGCACGGTAGAGCTCAACGGTAAGAAGGTTGCGGTGGCTATTTACGCGACGTCGCCAAGCGGTGCCTATGGCTCGGCACAACAAATGCTCAGCGCCTTGGCCACCGAACTCGCGGGTGCGAAGGTCCAGTGGCCCAAGGCCGCTTGCTAGTTGGCGCTCCAGACGGTGCTGAACTGGCCGGTGTCTAGCTTGCTCGAGTCATAAGAGGTGCTGTCTGGGATGATTGTGAACTCGCTGCCATTAATCAGCAGCTGGCTGACATCGTTGAAGGTAGCGGTGTACGAAGTGCCGCTACCTGAGGCAGTGCCAACGGCCGGGCCGCTGGACCAATTGCCGCGGTAGACCAAGCCGGAGCCTTCGTCACAGATGACGACGTGCGCCTGTGGCGCGGACTTCTTGGCCGCGTACACGGCCTCGCCGCCGTTGCACTGCGCGCCGGAGATTCCGTCCCAGCCATTGGCGCTAAGCCCTGCCGGATAATCCTTGCGCTGCGTAGTGGTGTGGGTTTGCTGGCGCGGCTGCTGCCTTTGCTGATAGCGCGGCGAATTATTCTGCGCCGGGGAAGAAGAATCCTGGGTAGGCGTAGGATCAGACTCGGTTTCTTCCGTGGTCGTGACGGGTTCTTCCGAAACCTCCGTCGACGGCGGTGCCGGAGCGACAGGTGGCTGCTGAGCCTCGTCGCTCTTCTTATCCGCCCAGACCACGCCGCCGCCAATCAGCATGGCCAGGATGACTGCCAAGATGCACAGGATCGGAACCCAGTTTCGCGAGGGCCGCGCGGCGGGCGCTGTAAATCCCATCGGCTGCGTCGACTGGTAGCGGCCATTTGGGTCGGTATAGGGATTCTGCTCGCCAAATGGGGATTGCGACTGCGCGCCCGAGTACATATTCGTGGGCAGCGAAGGGTAGTGATTTGGGCCTTGGTTAGGGTTGGTCATTGCATCCTTCGGCAAAGAAATCGGCGATAGGAAATAAATACAGGCAGCAACTTAAAAGTTTCCGAGTAGTTACAAATAGTAGCTGCCTTCTACGAGCGGTTATGCTACCCCACAAGCGGGGTAGATAGGGCGATTCTTAGAACCTGCATCTACATCGGGTGTGGTGAAATATACGCGTGAATGATTCCCGTGTAGTTATGTGGCTGGAGCGCCAAGGATATGCAAACGTCCGGCGCATCGGTGGCGGTGGCATGGGAACCGTCTTCGCGGCCACCGATGTCGATCTAGGGCGCAACGTTGCAATCAAGACGGTGTTGCCGGAGCTACACAACGAAGAAGGGCTCAAGCGCTTCCATAATGAAATGAAGGCGCTGGCGGCCATCCATAGCTCCTATGTCACGCACATAAATAAGAAGCTGGCCGACACCGAGGGCAATCTCGGCTTTGAGATGGAGCTTTTCGAAGGCGGCACGTTGGAAGAGCTCATCCGTGAACGTCGCCATAGTAACGAGCCGGGTTTTAGCATCAGCGACGTCGTCAAGTACTTGCGCCCCGTGGCCAAAGCACTGGACCAGATGCATTCGATGCGCCCGGATGGGTGGATTCACAGGGATGTAAAACCGGCCAATATCTTGCTACGCCGCCGGCCCACCGATAGCGGCTATAGCGTTCTGAGCGACTTTGGAATCGCTATCTCGGAGGGGCAGTCGCGTTTAACCGCCGTAGGCAACGTAATCGGAACTGAAAACTACTCTTCACCAGAGAGCAATTCGCGTGATTACAGCGGCCAGGAAGCATCCTTTTCAGGTGATAACTATGCGCTAGCACTCATCGCGTTTGAGATGCTGACCATGTATCACCTCAAAGAGGTGATGTCGGAGTCTGCCTGGCGCACCAAGCGCATAGTCCCGGCGATGGGCACCCCGACTATCATGGAACGGCTTGATCCACAGGCGGCAATGGCCACTCAGCAGATTGATGCAGTGATGGAACGAGCACTGGATAACACTCCTTATCGGCGTTTCCCGGAGGCCTGCCAGTTCATCGATGCACTGGAGGCGTGCAGAAACGGTGGCGCGGAACTCAACGCGCGTTCCGCAGTTCCGGAGAACCAAGCCACTAACTATCCGGCAAGTGGTCAGCTTCCCGCCATGGGCTTTGGAATGGGCAGCGCACATAACCTCGCCGGGGGAGCGCAAAACTGGAGCAATCCTTCGATAGCTGCGGTGCCTTCTTATGGCGGGCTTAGCAATGCGCCCTTCAACCCAGGAATCAACCCGGGTGCGTCCATGCCTTCAACAAGGCCAATGCAGCAATCGCCGCAGCAGGTACAGTCTGCTCGGCCGGCGCAGCCTGCGAGGCCGCAGAAGGACAACAACAATGCGTTGATGATTGCGGCGACGATTCTCATCATCATCACGATTGCGATCACCACAATTGCGCTAGTAACCGGCTAACTTCCACGCTTTTAGGTATTAGTATGGACTTTTGGAATAAACCTATCCATCTATCCTCGACTTCGAAAGCGCCTAATCTATGCAGTCTAACGCCAGCTCGCCGGCAAACCTTGGACCGTGGCTTCAGATCAATGACTTGGTCGGGCAAGTCCACCGGATGGGCCCGGGCGACGAACTCATAGTCGGGCGCGCAGGCGACTTTGTAGTAGGCGCAGAGGACTTGGACCTGCACCGTCAGCTATTCCAGCTGTGGTACTCCGGCCAAGGCTGGATGCTTGCCAATGTGGGCCGCCATATCCCGCTGTATATCAGCCAGCGCAATGTGCGCTCCCATTCGCGCATCGAGGTAGGACCGCGCGGCTTGGCACCCATCCCACCGGGGCCGACCGCCATCACTTTCACCACGCCTGATTGCGTGTACGAGATTCACATCGACGTTCAAAACAACGACATGATTCGCCGCACCCCGCGCCCGCTGGATCAGGAGGGGGACCGCACGCGCACCCGCCACGTCCCGAATGACGAGCAGGAGCTGTTGCTGCGCCAATTGGCTAGCTACCTCCGCGCGCCGGGTGCCACGGATGCTAATATCCCGGCGATTCGAGAGCTGGCGCAGGCGCTTGGCTGGACCGAGAAGAAGACCAACCAGAAGATCGATCGCCTGATTGAAAGCCTTAAGGAAGACGGCGAAGCGGTGTATAAGCCTCATAAAAACTGCTTGGCTCACTATGCCGTTCAGCGCTATCGTTGAGGTCTAGGAAGACCTAGCGCACCTAGCCCATAGAGCATTTCTCGTATCGACACAGAAAAGAAGGCGCACACTATGACTTATCCGTATCCACAACAAAAAGATAAGTCCGGCGTGGTGCCTATCGTCGTTGGAATCGTCATTCTCGTCGCAATCGTGGCGGCCGCCGCTGCATTCTTCTTGCTTGGGCGGGGCGGTGAGAAAACTGAGCAGACTGCGCAGCAGCAATTCAAGCCGGTGGAATCGACCACCACCTCGACAGCCAGCACCACTTCCGCAGCGCCTAGCACTAAAGAAAGCCCAAGCCCGTCCGTAGTAACCGTGACGGAAACAGCGCCTAACCCAGAAGAGCATTACGACCACGGGCGCGATAAGTCCACCGTCAGCGGTGGTATTTTGAGCGACCGCGGTTGGTCCGGCAGCTATGCATCGTGCACCGCAGGCGAGGACCTCATCCTCGCTGGCACCAGCGATGACGGCAAGGTTGTCGTCTGCGGCAACGCCGGCGGTGCTACCTACCGTTCCGATATGTTCGGCGGCACCTTGGAGCTGCCCGCCGAAGGTCACGAAGGCACCTACCAGGTTGATGCCGATCCTTCGTCCATCGTGGTCAATGCCGACGGTCTGCGCGTCTACCAAGACAACGCGGCCGTAGAAAGCGTCACCTGGAACGACTACTGGCAGCGATAGGTGTTTGCTTGGCAGCACCACGCTGCACACACTAATTAATTGCCGGACTTCTTCTTACGATCCGCGGCAGCAGCGGCGGCAGAGGAGATGGAGTCGTGGCGGTTCTTGAGCAGCTCAAGAGTGGTCTCTTCCGCGTTGTCCGGAACCTTTGCGCCGAGAACGGCTAGCGCGGCGTCGGCAAGCATGACGGCGGTCTCCGGAACGCGCTGGGAAGCGTCGAAAGGCGGGGTGCCATCGTTCGGGCGCATCTCAATGACCGAAAGCGCGATGTGGAACGGAAGCTCGACGCGGGGGTCATCCTCGCCGACGATTGAGGCGGCAATTTCGCGGAAACGAGACTGCAAAGCAGTACGC
Organism: Corynebacterium sp. HMSC071F07; assembly: GCF_001810285.1. Taxonomy (NCBI): domain Bacteria; kingdom Bacillati; phylum Actinomycetota; class Actinomycetes; order Mycobacteriales; family Corynebacteriaceae; genus Corynebacterium; species Corynebacterium sp. HMSC071F07. Next base: position 183,937 of record NZ_KV800675.1, on the reverse strand, counting down.
TGTTCGTGGTACTCGGAGAACTCGGGGGAGTTAGCCACCGGCAACTGGTAGAGGCGGCCAACGTTCCAGCCGCTGGTTAGCAACAGGCGGGACTCCGCCGCGACGAGGGACCATAGGCGCTGCTCAGCCGTGGCTTCGGAGGCAGCAAGTTCCTCGGCGAGCTCGAGGGAAGGTTCGATGGTGGAGTTAAGGAGGGTTAAGAAGATCTCCGTCTTGGAGGGGAAATGATAATACAGAGACGCCTGGCGAATGCCCACGGCATCCGCAATCTGGTGCGTCGAAGTGGTGGCAAAACCCTGCGTGGTGAAAAGCTCTGATGAAGCGTCGAGAATCTCTTCACGGGCGGTAGTTCCACGGCGGCGCGGGCTGTTCTTGCGCGGCCTACCAACAGTTCCAGCCATGGGCAGGACGCCTCCTTTCGTGTGAATGAATTTTAATTCATTAAGCCAGTTAAGTGTACTCGTTTATATTCGCAGCAACTAATTAATTGTCCTGCGTGGAGCAGTCTTGCTGACGTTTACCAATGGACTCAAAGTTTGCGGATACCGTGCGGCAGGCGGAGCCATAAGCGGTGCGGTCGAGGGGTGGGAGAGTCGCAAGGACGCCATCGCGTCCGTTGACGCCGGCGTGCCACTGGCGCAACTCCAACGCGATGCCGGTGCCCCAGGCACTGGATAAGGCTTCGGCTTCGGCGGCGTCGAGAAGCTCACGCTCAACGCCGATCGCGAGGCGATCCGGAGTAGGGCGTGGCGCCGGCGCGGCCCAACGGGCAATGGCGGCGATGGGGGCGAGCAGGACACCCTGGATATCCACGGGCGCATTGCGATCCGGCAAGCCGTCGACCACCTTGAGCGCTGGCGGGCGCAAATCCAGTGCTTCCTTCAGCAGCGCATCTTCGCTGCCGACGCCCAGCGCCAGGCCAGCGTCGGCACGGCTGGCCATGTTCTCCTCCGCAGGACGGCCAACAAGGCCCACGTCCCTAAAAATAGATTCCAGCTGCGGGTCCTCGCCCAGCCAGGTGATGGTCATGGAAGGAAGTGCGTCACCGCGGGCGACGGGGCCGGAAAGGCGCACGGGGCTGGCGACGCCGGGCGAGCGCACGATGTCAGTGATAATGCGAGAAAACCACGTGGCAAGTTCTAGCTCGTTCGCGCTGTGGTCTAGAGAATTGTGCAGGAGATCCTGCGCTT
>NZ_KV800675.1:138685-182647 GCF_001810285.1 Corynebacterium sp. HMSC071F07 | reverse complement strand
GGGGACTGGCAGTGCGCTGCGAGCTCACTGAGATCCGCCAGGGATTGATGCAATGGCATGCGCCTTAAAAGCCCTTTCGAGGAGAGGGGAAGTGAATATCACTAATCTATCACCAGCTCGAATCCCGCATAGGGAAGTTGTGGGTTAAGTAGCAGATAGTTATCTCGTGGCCAAGAACAAAACGCACAAAAGCCGCTTTCCATCCAATCGAAGTGATTGAAAGAAAGCGGCTTTCGAAGGTTCTTTTACCGTGTCACACTTGCCAGCGGCAAAAGTGCGCTGTTGAGAAACCCAGCTACTGATTTAGCGGGCGGTGAACGGCAGGAGAGCCATTTCGCGTGCGTTCTTCACAGCGGTAGCGACCTGGCGCTGCTGCTGTGGGGTAAGACCGGTCACGCGACGGGAACGGATCTTGCCACGGTCGGAGATGAACAGACGCAGGGTCTTTACATCCTTGTAGTCAACCGTCTCGATACCCTCAGCCTTCAGCGGGTTCTTCTTCGGGCGACGGGTTTGTTCCATGCGGAACTTCTTTTGGTTATTGCGCTTGATAGCCATTGTGCAATTACCCCTTTACCAGCTGGACTTGCGAACGCCCGGCAGCTCACCACGGTGAGCCATGCCGCGCATACGGACACGGGACAGGCCGAACTTACGGAGGTAACCGCGCGGACGGCCGTCGGCTGCGTCGCGGTTACGGATGCGGGAACGGGATGCATCACGTGGCTGACGGTTCAGCTCGAACTGTGCGTCCAGACGATCCTCGTCCGAGGTGTTCGGGTTCTTGATGATGGCCTTGAGTTCAGCGCGACGCTCCGCGTAGCGGGCGACGATTTCCTTGCGCTGCTCGTTCTTGGCGATCTTGGACTTCTTAGCCATAGATTATCGCTCCTCGCGGAATTCGACGTGCTTGCGGACGATCGGATCGAACTTCTTCAGGGTGATGCGATCCGGGTTGTTGCGCTTGTTCTTACGGGTCACGTAGGTGTAACCGGTGCCCGCAGTGGACTTCAGCTTGATGATTGGACGGATGTCATTACGTGCCATCTTTAGATCTTCTCCCCACGTGCGCGAATCTTGGCGACGACGGACTCGATGCCGTCGCGGTCAATAATCTTCATGCCCTTGGTAGAGACATTCAGGGTGATGGTACGGCCCTCGGAGGGCAGGTAGTAGCGACGACGCTGCACGTTGGGGTTCCAACGGCGCGAAGTGCGGCGGTGCGAGTGCGAGACCTGCTTGCCGAATTCCGGCTTGCGGCCCGTTACCTGGCAAATAGCCGACATGGGTCTTCTTTCTCCTAGCCGCCCACATCATGGCTACTGACGGCTATGCCTTCTGCGGTGAGGCGCAGTGCTCGAAAAGTGAGGTTGAGCATGGGTGGCAAGACCGTCAAACACCAGTAGACGGGGCGTAAAACGTATACTTTGACAACAGCAAGGGGAAATCTTACAGCCCGTGGCCCAAATTACCTAATCGCCTTCCTTGTCCCAGTGCTGCAAGCTGATGCAGTGGGCTCGTGTGAACTACCTGCGCCATTTGGTCTTGTTAACGCCTGTGGCTGTTGTTAATTATGCGGGCCGATTCCTATATATACGGAGCGTAATAGCGTGTATGTGGGTTTGGGGAACTGATGGCAAAGGTGTAACATGCTTTAAGTTGTTGACATCTCCGCCCACGGGAAGCGCAAGCAATATCCCGGAGCGATGAGGTTAACGCCATTTTTAATCTGTACGTCCCAACTCGGGCACGATCTTCGACACCGATAGAAGGCTGCTTTGTAAAAAGTTCGCCCTTCTTTAAGGCTTAAGCCAGGTAGAAGAGTGAAGAACCGACCCGTAGTTTCAACCCTGAGGGAATAATTATGAAGAAGGATATCCACCCGGATTACCACCCGGTGGTCTTCAAGGACGCCGGCACTGGCCACTCGTTCTTGACCAAGTCCACTGCTACTTCCGATCGCACCGTTGAGTGGGAAGATGGCAACGAGTACCCACTGATCGTCGTTGACGTGACCGCTGAGTCCCACCCGTTCTGGACCGGTGCACAGCGCGTTATGGATACCGCAGGCCGTGTCGAGCGCTTCAACCAGCGCTTCGGTGCAATGGCTCGCCGCAAGAAGAAGAACGCGTAAGGAGGATAGAAGAAAATGGCAACTCCTAAGTTCAAGATGTCCCGCGCGAACACCCGCGCACGTCGCTCCCAGTGGAAGGCAGACAACGTCGCCCTTCAGGAAGTCACCATCGACGGTCAGACCGTGCGCATCCCGCGCCGTCTGGTCAAGGCTGCAAAGCTCGGCCTGGTAGACGTGGAGCAGTTCTAATCTAGAACGCACTACTTTTTAAAAAGCCTGCGAGAAGCGCCTAAAACAAGGCGTCTTCTTCGCAGGCTTTTTCTTTTGAACAGATTTTTTAAACAGATACATGGCCTAAAGGCGCCGCGAGAAACGTTAGCTTGTGGCTTTGGGGGGATGGAAAGGGGCTGGATTGCATGGTGGCTTCGAAAATCCACCGTGAATAGTTCATAATTATGTTTATGAAGATTCTTGTCGTCGACGACGAGCAAGCGGTACGCGAATCGCTGCGTCGCTCTCTCCGGTTCAATGGTTATGAAGTCATGATTGCCAGTGACGGCCTTGAGGCGGTGGAGGCTGTCCGCAATGAAAATCCGGAGCTGTTGATCCTCGACGTCATGATGCCCAACATGGACGGCCTTGAGGTCTGCCGTACTCTCCGCAGTGAGGGCTGGGAACACCCGATCCTGGTTCTAACTGCCCGCGATAGTGTCTCCGACCGCGTGGCTGGTCTCGATGCCGGAGCAGATGACTATCTACCGAAGCCATTTGCGCTGGAGGAGCTTTTGGCACGCGTGCGTTCTTTGCTGCGCCGCGCCGCTGCAGACTCCATTGGAGCACCGCACAGCGCGGAGACCGAGCTTTCCTTTGAGGATTTGCAGCTCAATGCGGAAACCCGTGAGGTAAAGCGCGGCGACCGGCAGATCTCTTTGACTCGTACTGAGTTTGCTTTGCTGCAGCTGCTGATGGAAAACCCGCTCAAGGTCATGCCGCGCAACGTGATTCTGGAAGAGGTATGGGGCTACGATTTCCCAACTTCCGGCAACGCACTAGAGGTCTACATCGGCTACCTGCGGAAGAAGACGGAAGGTGAGGGCGAATCGCGTCTCATCCACACCGTGCGCGGCGTCGGTTATGTTCTGCGGAAGTCGACACCGTGATTTTGAGGAAGCCAGCGCCCAACGCCGAGGCTTCCGAACAGGTACACCCCACCCCTGTTAACGAGATTGCCGGCGGAAGGGGGAGTTGGGCTTCTCGGGCGCCACTGCGGGGGCGTCTTTCGCTTGTTACGGGTCTGGTCGTGGCCATCGCCGTGGCGCTTATGACCCTGGCAACCTATTGGATCGTGTCTGAGTCTTTGACCGCGGCCGTCGACAAGCAGCTTGAGCAAAAAGCCGACGTGTTGATTCAGGAAAGCCTGGACCCGCGTTTTGTTGAATCTATCGATTCCGAAATCGCGAAGTTTAAGCTCTATAATCCATCGACTCGTATCGCGATTTCCCCGCCTTCCTGGAGCTTTACCTTTGGTGATGCCATCCCGGTGGGGGATAAGTTTCAGAAGGATGATGATTACACCGAGATCTCGGTGCGCACCGTCGGTGGCGAGCGCATCCTCGCAAAACGCCATGACTTAGGCACCACTGTGGTCTTGGCCCGGGACTTGAGCGAGACGAATGAGCTCATCGCGGCCATTGGTGCAATGCTGGTCGTTATCGTTGCGCTGGGCGTTCTGCTGGCGATCTTTGCCGGCATGCTCGTTTCCAAGACTGGTATGCAGCCGATTTCGCGCCTGAAGCGTGCGGCCGATTACGTCACGCAGACCAACGATCTGCGACCTATCGAGGTTGTCAACAATGACGAGATGGCGCAGCTTACGGTTTCCTTTAATCAGATGTTGGAAGCGCTGCAGCAATCGCGTGTGCAGCAGGCCCAGTTTGTGGCGGACGCGGGCCACGAGTTGAAGACTCCGTTGACCTCGATGCGTACCAACATTGAGTTGCTGATGATGATGAACAAGTCCGGCGGTGGGTTTGGTATCAGCGAAGAAGATCGCCGCGACTTGGAAGATGACGTCATGTCACAGATGACGGAGCTTTCTACGCTCATCGGTGACTTGGTCGACTTGGCTCGTGAGGACGCCACGGAGAAGGCTCCGGAGCCGGTTGACCTTATGGAGGTGCTCGAGTCTTCGCTAGCGCGCGCTAGGCGACGCCGCCCCGACGTCGAGTTCCGTGTGCGCTTTATTCCGTGGGTCCTAGAAGGCGATCCATTCGCCCTGGGCCGTGCAACGCTTAATCTGATGGACAATGCGGCGAAATGGTCGCCTGCGACCGGCACCGTGCGTGTGTTCATGCAGCAGATCAGCGAGCACGAGGTCCGTCTCCGGGTCGACGACTCTGGCCCGGGCATTCCGCCGGATGAGCGGGAGAAGGTATTCGAACGTTTCTATCGTTCCGCAGAAGCCCGCTCGATGCCGGGCTCTGGTTTGGGTCTGGCCATCGTCAAATCCGTGATTGAGCGCCACGAGGGCTCTATTGAAATTAAGGATTCGAACGACGGCGGCACGCGCATGGAGGCTATCTTGCCGGGGTACCGTGGGGAAGGCGAGACCTTCGTTGATGGCCTTTTCGATCCTTCCGCAAACGAAGAAGATGAGGCGGCAGTTGATCGCGGCACCATTTTCGCCGAGCGCTGGTTTAATCAGGGTTAATCTGCGCCGACCTTATTGCGGCATAAAAAGGAGTTGCGCTGCAGGTCAAGACATACAGAATTCTAACAGTTATTCTTATATGGCTAGCAGAATCGTTACAGATGCACCCCAGCCCACTGCGGCACAATTGCCTACATGAATACGAGGAACTCAAACATGAACGAGCCTGCGGATCCACGCGGCGAGAGGCCAGCGTCCGAGAATCAACCCAATCTTAGCAATTCTGCCGGTTGGAATGAACCGCGCCAGAACTCCGGGGCGCAGCCTAGCTCCAGTGGCCAGGCTGGTTCCTTTGGGATGCAGGGCGCAAATTTCAACCAAGGCGCGGGCAATCCCCAATTCGTCGGCGGCCAAGCAAATCCGCATACCCAAAGCTTCGGCGCGGGCCAGCCCGGCCAGGCAGGGCAGTTTGGCCAACCGGGCCAGCCTAATCAGGCCATAACTTACGTAGGGGCGCAACCGAACCCGCCAGAAAAGAAGAAGGTGGGCCTGGGCACGGCTTTGGCCATGATGCTCGCCGGCGCTGTCGCTGTGGGCAGCATTACTGGCCTAGCTCTAGGAGCGAAGGATAAGAACGATACGAGCACCGTAAACCAGGTTCTGCAGAATGAGCCGGTGGCTAATAGCACCGGTGAGGAACCAGCTGAGGGCTCGGTTGAGGCGACCGCGGCTAAGGTGCTGCCCGCTGTTGTTTCCATTGAGGCTTTGGGCCTTACCAGCGCTGCTGAGGGCTCTGGTTCCATCATCTCGCCGGATGGCTATGTGCTGACTAATCACCACGTGGTTGCCGGCGCTGAGCGTGGCGGCCAGTTGCGCGTCAGCATGAACGACGGCAGCAAGCACGAAGCTGAATTTATTTCTTCCGACGCAAACACCGACGTCGCGATCATCAAGATCAAGGACGTCAATGACCTGCCGTTCCTGCAATTCGGTGATTCTGACGCCGTGGCCGTTGGCCAAGAGGTCGTTGCTGTGGGCTCCCCGCTGGGGCTAAATGCCACGGTTACCTCGGGTATTGTCTCCGCGAAGAATCGCCCGGTTCGGGCTTCCCAGGAGGGCGGCGAGAGCTCGCTTATCGACGCCATCCAGACCGATGCCGCGGTCAACCCCGGCAACTCCGGTGGCCCATTGGTCGATATCAACGGCAACCTGATCGGTATGAACTCCATGATCGCTTCCTTGTCGAGCTCCGGCTCGAGCGAGGCAGGCTCCATCGGCTTGGGGTTTGCAATCCAGTCCAACTTTGCCAAGCGCATGGCTGACCAGCTCATCAACAAGGGCGAGGTTAAGCACCCAACCTTGGGCGTCAAGGTAGACGCGCGCGACAGTGGCGACGGCGCACGCATCGTCGAGGTTGAGCCAGGCAGCCCAGCAGAAGAAGCAGGGCTGAAGGCAGGCGACCTCGTCACCCGCGTCAATGACCGCCGCATCGAGAACTCCGATTCCTTGATTGCCGCAGCTCGCTCGCAAGACTTCGGAGCCAAGGTCACGCTCGAAGTCAGCAATGGGGAAGGAAAAGAACCTCGCCAGGTAGAGGTAACTCTTTCGGACGAGTAAATTATCCATTAACAAAAATCGCCCGAATCTTTGAAGAAGAATTTTTGGTCCTATAAAGGAGCTACATTGGCAGACCATGCTGACAACGAGACCAACAACGGCATTTTCGAGGTCTCTGAGGAATCCACAGGGTCTTTGTTGGACGTCGCTGAGCCTGATGACGCCTTCCTGATCGCCAGCGAGCAGGAACAAAACTTCAACGCGCCGCGCCGCGCACTGGTGGTTGTCATCACTGACCACCCAGACGAGAACTCGGATGATACGTCCCGTTTGGTCGGCGAGCTCCTTTCTGAGGCTGAATTCCAGGTCGATGGCTCCGTGACTGTTCGTTCCAAGAAGTCGAAGATTCGTCAGGCCATTGAAACCGCAGTTGTCGGTGGCGTTGACTTGGTCCTTACCGTCGGCGGTACTGGTGTTGGCCCGCGCGACAAGGCGCCTGAAGCCACACGCGCGGTCCTGGATCAGATGGTTCCCGGCATCGCGCAAGCACTGCGCTCTTCCGGCCAAGCCTGTGGCGCAGTCGATGCCTGCACCTCGCGGGGTATCTCCGGTGTTTCGGGCTCGACCGTCATCGTTAACTTGGCTTCCTCCCGCGCCGCAGTGCGCGACGGCATGGCCACGCTGGCCCCGTTAGTTCATTACCTCATCGACCAGCTGCAGAAGTACAGCGTCTAGTAGTAGCAGGTAAGTTCCCTTCTAGTATTCATGTCTGAACCTCGTAAACGCCGCCGGACCGTTCGTCGCTCCGCCGTGGACTATGACCGCACTGCCGACCAACCGGACTTTGTATCTGCTTTTGATAACTCAGGTCGGGAAAGCGGTGGGGACGCTCATCGCGTAGTCCAGCTCGATGAGGATGCCCCGGCTGAACGCCAGCACGATGAAGCGTTCTACAGGGAGCAAATGCCGCCGCATTATGGCCAATAGGCGCGAGCGTTTCCCACCTCTAATTATTGCCCATTAATAACGACGAACTCCGGTTGTCTTTTATCTAAAAGACAACCGGAGTTCGGTCTTTATGCAGGATGTAAAACCTTATGCCTGGTGGCGGCCGGTGCTCTCCTGGTTGTAGGAGGTCCCCGCAATGTTGTGGCCTGCACCGGAAGCGTTCTGTGCTTCCATTAGGTCGCGGATCTCGGTCAGGAGCTGCTCGGTGGTCGGAGCTGGCTCTTCTGGGTCAACGCCGTGGCGGCGCTTAGCAGCTTCGGAGAGCTTGTTGATCGGCATCACGATGAGGAAGTAAACAACCGCAGCGATGATGAGGAAGTTGAGGGCAGCGGTAATAACAGCACCGAAGTCCATGAAGGTGGACTCATTGTCGGTGATCTGGAAGCCCAGGCCCTTGACTTCTGCGGAGCCGAAGGAGTTGATCAGAGGCTGGATGAGATTGTTGGTGACGGCGGTGACGATAGCGGTGAATGCGCTACCAATGATGACTGCGACTGCCAACTCGATGACATTGCCGCGGAGGATGAAGTCCTTAAAGCCCTTCAGCATTGGGAGGGTTTCCTTTCCTAAAACACATTGTGACCCTCGCCCCCGAGTGACTTTTCCAAGTTAGTCATGAGTCAAATGTTATTAAAATTAAAAGCAGGGGCTAGTGAAGACTCACCCTAGCGAGTTTTAGGGGATGTGACAACGTTTCTGGCTCAATCGGAAGGCTTCTGGCAGCGGCTCTACGCTAGTTCATGCCGGTGGCTCGTTGTCCCACAATGACAACGGTGAGCGGTTGACTCAGCGAAGCGGCTGCCACGGCATCAGCTTGAGAAGCAGGCAGAGCTAAAAGCACGGTGGTGGCGCGGCTTTCTTCTTCGCCGCTGGTCGTCGTAATTACGCGCCCACCTGCGGCGATGACTGAGCCATCAGTTGTTTGGCCTTCTTCTATCTCTTCTTCGCTAGCGCCAGCGATGACATTGACCGTATCCCCATGGTGGAGGTGGGGAAGGATGTCAGGTTCTGCTGGCTTGAGTGGAATCATGTGGGATTCCTCGCCCGAGTTTTTTCCTGTGGAGTTATTCACTAAATCGTCCACGAGCTGCGGGCCAAGCAGTCTCGTCTCGGTAAGAATTTCTCCAGCCGAACCCGCCGATACGACCACGCGGCCTTCAAGCTCCTCGAGGTTGGTATCGACTTTCGTCTCCGGCAGTGCGCTGGCCGGGATGGGTGCTAGGGTGACGTCGTCAAGTGAAAGAGCATGGCCCGCAGGAACATCGCGGGCAAAGACCACCGCCAGAGGGTGTTCTTTGCGAGCGGAAAGCATGCTGAAACCTGCTGCAGCAACCAGCACCAATGCAACAAAGCGTCTTAACATCAACGCTCGCCGATGTCCTGGGGTGCGCAGCATTTTCAGCAATTTATCCGCAGTCATGCTCTTTTAGACTGCGGTTGCAGGACTATGGTTCCGCTTTTGCTGTTTCTTATGGCTAAACCGTCTAGCTAAACGTCTGGCTCAATGTCGACGAGCCCACGCTCAGTCAGAATGACATCAACTGGGCGGTCGTGTTCTTCTTTTGGCACATCCCGGACCTCGCTGGAGTGGACCATGGCAATGACCTTGGGCTTGCCGGGAATAAGTGGAGTAAGCGCGCGGTCGTAGTAGCCAGCGCCCTTTCCGAGGCGGTAGCCGCTCTTGTCCACTGCCATCGCTGGAGCAAAGATGAAGTCGAGCTCAGCCAAGATGGAGCTGGGGAAGCGCTCGCCGGTTGGTTCTGCGATGCCGAGCGCACCGGGTTGGAGGCTCTCGGGGCCTTCGTAAAGCGCCCAGTAAAGTTGTCCATCGTCGCCAGAGATAGGCAGATATACCGCCTTACATGCCTGTGTCAGGGTGTGGACAAACTCGCTGCCGCCGGGTTCTGAACTCAGAGGGTTATAGGCTGCGACCTGCATATCGGGGCTTAGAAGTTGGGCGGCCGCGTTGCACCAGGCGGCGTCAGCAGTGGCCTTCTCCTCGGGGCTGCGGGTGCGGCGGGCATCGAGAAGCTCCGCGCGCAATTTTTGCTTTTGCTTGGCTATCTCAGTCATAGAACAAATAGTAATTGCTGGTGTATCGCTGCACGAAAGCAAAAGTTCGGCCTGTAAGCTCAAACTTATGGCTAATAACAACGAGGGATCCCTGCACGGGATTAAGACAGTTGTCGTGCCGGCAGCGGGCCTGGGTACCCGCTTTTTGCCGGCCACCAAAACTGTTCCGAAAGAACTGCTCCCTGTGGTTGATACCCCGGGTATCGAACTCATCGCGGAGGAAGCCGCCTCGGTTGGTGCGCAGCGTCTAGCAGTTATTACTGCCCCCAACAAGCAAGAAGTGATGCGTCACTTCGATGCCTTCCCGGAGCTTGTTGAGACCTTGGACGCGCGTGGTAAAGATGAGCAGGTTGCGAAGGTGCGCCGCGCAGGCGAGCTCATCCACCCGATCTCGGTGGAGCAGGAAAAGCCGCTTGGCCTAGGTCATGCGGTCGGTCTTGCAGAATCCGTATTGGACGATGACGAGGACTGCTTCGCCGTCATGCTCCCGGATGACATTGTCTTGCCGGCGACTGTCATGGAGGAGATGGCACGCGTGCGCGCTGCCGTCGGCGGCTCGGTGCTGTGTGCATTCGAGGTCGAGCGCGAAGAGACCTTCAACTACGGTGTCTTCGACGTGGAAGATACCAACGCACCTGGCGTGAAGAAGGTCGTTGGCATGGTAGAAAAGCCAGAGCCTGAAGATGCGCCTTCGAACCTAGTAGCCACCGGTCGCTACCTGCTAGACCGCAAGATCTTCGACGCGCTGCGCCGCATTTCCCCAGGTAAGGGCGGTGAGCTGCAGCTAACCGACGCCATCGAGCTGCTCATCCAGGAAGGCCACCCGGTCCACGTGGTGGTTCACCGCGGAAAGCGTCATGACCTGGGCAATCCCGGCGGATATATTCCGGCAAATGTGGACTTCGGCCTGCACCATGAGAAGTATGGCCCGGCTTTGTACAAGGCAATCAAGCAGATCATTGCCGAGTATGAGGCTGAAAAGGGCATCAACTAATCTAGGTCAGAAGACAAACAGGGAAGGCGGCAATCTATGCGTTCAGTAGATGATCAGCTTGCGATGATTACTGATGCGGCGGTGACACCGGAACCAGTGCGTATCGCGATTGCGAACTCGCTGGGACTGATGTGCGCTGAGGAAGTGCAAGCCAATCAGCCGCTGCCCGGATTTCCGCAGGCGGCAATCGATGGCTACGCAGTGCGCGCCGTTGACGTGGGAGGCGAGCGTGCTTTGAAGGCGCGGCGCGCTACTGAAGAGGACGCAGAAGGGGAGCAAAAGGGCCCTGAGGTTGAGCGTTCCATCCCCGTGGTGGGTGAGGTTCCGGCGGGTTCGCGCCAGCCACTGCGCTTGCAGCCGAAACAGGCGGTGCGCGTTTACACCGGTGCGCCTTTGCCCACGCTTGCCGACGCCGTCCTTCCCCTCGAATGGACAGACCACGGCCGCAAGCGCGTGACGGCGCATCGCCCTGTGCGCTCGGGTGACTTTGTGCGCCGAGTTGGCGACGATATCCAGCCGGGCGATGTCGCAGTTTCTTCGGGAACTATCCTGGGACCTGCGCAGATTGGCCTTTTGGCCGCTGTCGGTCGCTCAAAGGTTTTGGTCTATCCGCGCCCGCGCGTGACCATCTTGTCCTTTGGTAAGGAACTCGTGGACATCGATCGCGAACCGGGCCTGGGGCAAGTATTTGACGTTAACTCCTATTCCTTGGCCGCTGCGGCGCGGGAAGCAGGCGCTGACGTACAACGCGTCGGCATCGCGGAAGGCGAGCCGCGACGAATCCGCGAGGCGCTGGAAACACACATCGCCCGCAGCGAGGTCCTGGTGATCTCCGGTGCGGTCGGCGGCGCCGGTTCTGAGGCAGTGCGTGAGGTGCTGCGCGAGCTCGGCGATATCGATACCTCCCGCGTGGCCATCCACCCGGGGTCGGTGCAAGGCTTTGGCTTGCTGGGAGAGGAGCGCGTTCCAACGTTCCTGTTGCCTTCGAACCCGGTCTCGGCATTGGTCATTTTTGAAGTATTCGTGCGCCCGCTAATTCGCCTTTCTCTGGGCAAGCGCAATGCAAATCGCCGCGTCGTGCGTGCTCGCGCGCTCAACCACATGGATTCGCGTCCAGGTCGCCGCGGTTTTATCCGTGCGCGTTTGATGCGTGACGCTGAGACTGCCGACTACCTGGTCGAGGGTTTGGGCGGCGCGAGCGGTGCGCCGGCCCACCTGTTGGCGGGTCTTTCGGAGGCTAACGCGATGATTAGGATTCCGGAAAGCGCCACTGAGATCCGCCCAGGTGACGTGGTGGACGTGCTCTTTTTGACGCAGCGCAGCTAGGCATGCTGGATCCTTTCGGGACTGCGGCGGGGCGCCTGCGTGTACCTGCGAGTGGGCCGCCGCGTGAGGAACACCCTGGGTGGCCGGAGTCCACGCCGAGCGTGCGCCTTGCGCCTTCCGACGTCCTGCCGGAGGGCGGAGTTCTCCGCTTGCGTCCGCTGATGCGCGGCGATGGCCATGACTGGCGCCGTCAGCGCGTCATCGATGAGCAATACTTACGCCCGGTCGAACCCACCATTCCAACGACGTGGGAAACCGCGCATTCGGGAAATGATTGGTGGAACCATCTGATGTTCCTGCGCGACAACGCGCGCATGGGCAGCATCATCCCTCTGGTGATCGAGCTGGATGGTCAGTTTATGGGCCAGGTGACGCTGGGAAATATTCAGCACGGCAGCATCGGGGAATGCTGGATTGGCTACTGGGTCCATTCCGCAGTTCACCGTGCCGGCGTTGCTACGGCAGCGTGCGCACTGGGCGTTGACCACGCCTTCCGCCGCGTAGGTATGCACCGCGTGACAGCGACCTATTTGCCAGAAAATCCTGCCTCAGGCAAGGTCCTGAAGTCCTGTGGTTTCCGTGAAGAGGGATATCTGCGTCGCAACCTGCATATCAATGGCGCCTGGCGCGATCACTACTTTGTGGCGCTCAACCGCGAGGACTATCCGAACACCGCTGTCGCGCGGTTGCGGGCAGAGGGGCGACTTCTTTAGCCGGGTGCCCCAGTTGGCGGGTAGATTTCGCCACTGTTTTCACACAAGTCACAACATTGTAATTTCCCCGATTTTGAGTCTTTATAGGGGCGGATAAGGCGCTAACGTTGAGTCAAACTCTGCACCCTACGGAAGGCCACCCATACCGTGTCCACTGCTGTGCCCATTATCGCCATCATCGTGGTCTGGGCTTTTATCTTGGCACCTTGGCTGCTGCGTTCGCAGCGTCCGATGAGCCACACAGGCGAAGCCTTTGATGACACTCGCGTGTTGTTCGAAGGCGACTCCGGAAACGTCGCCGCGCGTCGCCGCCCGCGAGTTAACAAGCGTGACGTGCGCCGTTTTGAAGACGATACCGAAGATTACGAAGTCGTCGACGCTAGCGATATCTCCGTGGTTGACGAGGAAGAAACCCCTGCCGTGACCATCGCCGGTGCCGCAGCAAAGGCTAAGGCGAATCCGCGCCAGCCGGGCGCGCAGCTGTCTGATGAGCCTGATGGCGATGACGCAGTAAAGGCGGACGCACCGGAGACCGTTGAGGGTGAAATTGTCGAAGAGTCCGGTAAGGCCAAGGCCGAGACTCCGGCGAAGGAAACAACCCCAGCCGGCTCCGCTGTCCCAGTTTCGGCGCAGCAGGATAAAAACGAAGAGTCGGAGGACACAGCGAGCGAATCCGAAGAAGATGAGCTCCTCATTGAGGATGAAACCGAAAAGGATAAGCCTGCGGATCTGAAATCCAAGCTGGCGGATGACGCGGAGGCGGCAGAGGTCTTCAGCGCGCCAGCAGTGGCCGAGGTCGCAGACGATGCTTACGACCTTGATTCGGCATATACCTCGCCTGTGGACTTGATGTATCCCGGCGCGGTCGACACCGAGGAACAGGTGAGCCAGATTCCACAGGCCATCGAGTCTGTCGAGGAATCCGAAACTGAGATGGATGAGGATACTGATCTATCTGAGGATGAGGTTGCTTTTGCGCAGCGTCGCCTTGGGCGCGGCGGCTGGGATCCGGTAGCAGAAAAGGCTGCTTCCGCAACCCGCTACCAGCGCCGTCAGCGTACGCTGTTGGGTCTTTCCTTGGCGGTTGTTCTCACCGTGTGCTTGGGCATCGTAGTAGGTAGCTGGACCTGGTGGTTTGCGGGAATCGCCGGCATCGTCACCATGATCTATTTGATTGCTCTGCGTACCCAGGTCCGTCAGGAGCAGGCATTGCTGCGTCGCCGCGTGTACCACCTGCGCCGCGCCCGTCTCGGCGTCCGCAGTGCAGAAGATGATGAACTGGCCATCCCGCGTAGCCTGCGCCGCCCAGGCGCTGTAGTACTGGAAGTTGACGATGACAGCCCGGACTTCGACCATCTGCCGGTCCATTATGATGACGATGAATTCGACGGCTTCGACGGACCGCACGTGAGCAATCGCCAGCGCCGCGACGACCTCGCATCACGCCGCGTGAGCTAGATGCCTTCGTGAACTAGATATTCTGAACTGGATGCTTGAAAGCATCCAGTTCACTTTCCCAGACCCCGGACGTTCCGCGGCGATGAGAGCCAATGAGATGGGCATCTACCATGCCGATGGCTTCCATTAGCGCGAAACAGGTAACGGGGCCTACGAAAGTAAAGCCCTCCTTCTTCAAGGCCTTGGATAATTCCTTGGCCTTGTCGGTCGTTTTAGGGATGTCTTCCATATAACGCGGGTAGAGATTTTCCTCCGGCCTGAAGGACCAGATGAATTCGCTCAAGCCGCCCTTTTCACGCAATTTCACCGTGGCATCTGCATTGTTAATGGCAGCCTCAATCTTGCGGCGATTCCGAATAATCTGTGGGTTATTGAGCAGACGCTCTACCTCGGCTGCGCCAAAAGCCGAAACGATCTCCGGGGCGAAGCCAGCGAACGCAGCGCGGAAGGCTTCGCGCTTGCGCAGGACCGTGGCCCAAGACAGCCCTGACTGGAAGCCTTCCAAAGTTAAGCGCTCAAAAAGCCCCGCTTCATCGCGGACCGGCATTCCCCACTCGGTGTCGTAGTACTCGCGCAACAGAGGAGAGCCCATCGCCCAAGGCGGACGGCCGACCCCCTCGGTGTCGTAGACCAGCCCGGTTCGCTCCGAGCTAGGCGTGTACTCGGGGGCTGAGGTGTTTGGGGTGCCTATGGTGTCTGCGATGCCTGTGGT
Organism: Corynebacterium sp. HMSC071F07; assembly: GCF_001810285.1. Taxonomy (NCBI): domain Bacteria; kingdom Bacillati; phylum Actinomycetota; class Actinomycetes; order Mycobacteriales; family Corynebacteriaceae; genus Corynebacterium; species Corynebacterium sp. HMSC071F07. Next base: position 168,082 of record NZ_KV800675.1, on the reverse strand, counting down.
GGCCTTATCGCTTTCCGCTTCCTGTGGCTCGGCAAAAGGATTCGTCATGGTCATGTCTTTTCTTTCGGTTGAATGTGTAAGCGCATTTGGCTCTTGCACTATTTGACTGCCTTTTGCTCGCATCGGTTCCAAGCGGCTGTCGATGAGCTGTGCGTTAGGGGTATATACAGTTGATTCGCCAGCACCTAGGGGTTCCAGGGTAGTGTATTTCTCATGAATAGACCCGCCGTTCGCGATACCGCGCTGCTGCTTTTGCGAGCAGTCCTAGGCCTCGTTTTCGTCGCGCACGGTGTTGACAAAATGTTCTTCGCCGGAATCGATGAGACCACAGGGCAGTTCTCTGCAATGGGAATTCCGCAGCCTCATGTTTCCGCGTATATCGCAGCATTGGGTGAGATGATCGGTGGCTCCCTACTCGTCGTCGGGCTTTTGACCACCTTTGTCGCTGGCGCCCTGGCGCTGTTTATGGCGTGTGCATTGTATTTTGTGCACCTAGGCCATGGGCTTTTCGCTGCGGACGGCGGCTTTGAATACCCAGCGGTGCTGATTGCCTCGCTGGTGATGATTGTTGTCTTCGGCTCCGGCCGCGTCAGCTTGGATGGAGTGTTGAGCCGTGTTGACGCATGAGGAAATCCAAGCGGCAATCTCCGCGCAGCTCGACGGTGAACCCACCGACGTTTCTAGCGATGTCATTGAAACTCACGTGGAAAGCTGCGAGCAGTGCCGTGCTTACCGCGACAAGGCCGCGGCGCTTTCCCGCTCATTGAGCTTCGTCGAATCGGCCGAAGGAATGGCACCCCCACAAGATCTTTCTGAGGTCATCATCGCCGGCGTTGAGCCAGAGTGGCGCCGTGCCTCCAGCGCACGTCAGACCACGCTGACGGTAGCGCGCGTTGCACTCGTGGTACTCGGATTGCTCTTTTCTATCTGGGCTATCTTCGTGGTGGTTAGTGCTTCCGGGCTCGCCGTCACCGGCGCCGAGGGAACACTCGACCCTACCGCTGATCCTGAACGTGCACGCCTTCTCATCGAGGGCGCGGCCTTGCGCTTCGGCCTGGCCATCGGTTTGTTCTTTGCTGCCTGGCGGCCAGCATCCGTTCCCGGCATGCTGCCGGTTGCAGCAACCATGTTTGCCTTCCTTTTTGGCTTTACCATGCGCGATATTGCGCTGGGCACAATCATGATGAGCCAGATATACATTCTCCTGGCCACCGGTATCAGCGCGATTGTCCTGGCTTGGGCTTGGGTAGCCCATAAAGGTTATTCAGCCGCCGATTTCTGGCGTTCTTTGAGCGCGAATCCGCATTAAGAGATCGCGCTGAGAAACCGGATTACAGGAATCTAGGTCCAAGAGTTCAGCCACATCATCGACTCGTACCACTTGTCCGGAATCATGAAGCCATAAAGAATTGGCGAGAAGTAGATGAACATCGTTACTACCAAGCACAAGTAGCAAATTGCTACGAATGTGCCAGTCCGGATTTCCCCGCCAGCAAGCGAAGTCAGCCAGTCCCAAGAAATCCTCTTGCCGTGTCCAATCATCTGGCCCAGCGCGAGGGAGATGAGCACGATGACAAACGGGATGAAAGCCGTGGCGTAGAAGAAATACATTTGGCGGTCGAACGCAGCCAACCAAGGCAGGAAACCTGCTGCGAATCCAACCAACGGGATAAGGAATGCGCGGTTGCGGCGCACCAGCAGTGACCATAGACCCCACAACACGGCTGGAATGACCAGCCACCAAATGGCAGGCGTGCCAAAGAGATAGAGCATCTCGCGGCAGGTGCCGGCGCCGCTGCACTGCAGATCAGTAGAGGAGTAGTAGAGGATTGGGGCGGGCCGCCACGAGCCAAGCCCAAGGCTTTGAATCCCATGGGTGCGAGTGCCCGCTGGAGGTAGTCAGGGAAGCATGAAATTCCAAGACCGAAGAGTGGTAGTAGAACCAACCAGCGAGTGCATCGGGCAGGGCCTGCAGCGGGGATTCTTCAGCAATAGTTCCATCCACCTTGGCATGGCGGAACACGGAGGTTTCGGAGGCAAACCATGCGCGCCAAGTCCATACGTAAATAGCTAGCGGAACCAGCACTAGGGAAGCCAGAGCTGCCGGGGTATCGCGGATGAGCGTGCCCAGTACGTAGCGGCGTACGTGATAGCGGCGTCGCAAAGCAAGATCGCTAAAGACCGAAAGCAGGCCAAAGAACATGATGTAGTACAGGCCAGACCACTTCACGCCAAGGGCTAGGCCGAGGAAGACGCCTGCGGTGAAACGCCACCAGCGGAAGCCAAAACGCGGGCCAAAATCGGACGAGCCCATATTGCCCGTGATAAAAGCCGTGTGCAGGCGTAAACGCATCTGGTTATGGTCGCGGGCCAGTGCCCATGCGGCCGCGACGATGAAAAAGACCTGGAAGATATCCAGCATTCCGAACTTTGAAGAAACCAAAAGCACGCCATCGCATACCGCAATCAAGCCGGCCATCGTGGCAACCTGCCAGGAACCAGCGACGCGGCGGGCGAGCGCCATTGTCAGCAGCACGGTACCTACACCAAAAAGCGCTGCCATCAGGCGCCAGCCAAGCGGGCTATAGCCAAAAACAGACTCGGAAACAGCAATGATTTGCTTAGCCAGCGGCGGGTGAACCACCAGGCCATAGCCTGGATTGGACTCGATGCCGCCGATAAAGAGGTTGTCCCAGCTACGCACCATGTCGAAGGCCTGCGGAACGTAATGCTTCTCGTCGAAGACTGGCGTGCCCTGCGAGACGGGCGCGGAAAGTCCGATGAAACGGGTGATGAAAGCTAAAACTGCAATGACGCCGGTGCTGACCCAATCTGCTTTGCCCCAAGCATAGGAGGTAGGAGCAGCAGGGGCGGCGAAGGCATGCTTGCCACGCGGCTTTCCTGCTAGCTTGGCCTGTGGGGTGCCTGCGGGCTGCGAAGAGTCAGTAGCAATAGTCACTTAGATGAGTTTAGGCTACGCGGCGGACCCCTGGGGATTCTGCTTGTGCAAAGGTGTGGAAAGCTAGGGGACATGAATACTTCGTTTCGTCTAGATCCCCTTCCACGCGGAGTAATTGTGGCAGCCACCCCTCTGGGTAATATCGCAGATGCTTCGGCACGACTCATGCAGGCGCTGCAGCATGCCGACATCGTGGCGGCGGAAGATACGCGCCGCGTCCGTAACCTGGCGCAGGCTCTGGGGATCGAAATCCGCGGCAAGGTGGTCTCCAACTTTGATCACAACGAAGAAGGACGCGCAGCCCAACTTGTCGAGGCCGCTCGTTCCGGCACCGTTTTGGTTGTCTCCGACGCGGGTATGCCTCTGGTTTCTGATCCAGGGCACTCCATCGTTGCTGCAGCAGTCGAAGCTGGGGTGCCGGTGACGTGCTTCCCCGGGCCATCTGCGGTGCCCACCGCTTTGGCTCTGTCCGGTCTCGGCGTCGGTCACTTCCTCTTCGACGCCTTTGCTCCACGCAAGGCCGGACCGCGCAAAGCGTGGCTGGAATCGCTGCGCGGTGAAAAGCGCGCCATTGTCTTCTTTGAATCGCCCCACCGTTTGGCGCAGACGCTTGCCGACGCCGCGGCGGTTCTGGGTGAAGACCGCCCCGCTGCCGTGTGTCGCGAACTGACAAAGACCTATGAAGAAGTAAAGCGCGGAAGCTTGGGTGAGTTGGCAAAGTGGGCTGAGGACAATGCTCGCGGTGAAATCACGGTTGTTATCGAGGGTGGGGAAGAGGTCCCCTCATCGCTTGAGGAACTGGTGGATAAGGTCCAGCGCCGTGTGGCAGATGGAGTGCGCGCGAAGGATGCTTGCAAGGAAGTCGCTGCCGGTACTCAGGTGTCTAATCGCGAACTTTATGACGCCTTCTTGAGTGCCCGTGACAGCGAAAAATAGTGTTAAATGCCCAATTGTTGCAGGATTGTTATAGCCAAAAGCTCACGGGAGGATAAAAGACCTGCATATGCTGGTTAATTTTCATTTGCGTGGCTGATTGTAAAGTAAGATTATCCTGCAAAAATGCTGGATTTAGGCGGCTGTACTGCACATATAAGTTTGACGCCTGGCATTAGCCGCCCTCATTCTGGAGTGCATGACTAATCCAGAAACAGATTCGAATACGGCAAAGGGTACGGATCCGGCGTCCAGTGCGGCGCCGGTTTCGTCTGAGGAGTACCAGACCGTTGATGAGAAGCTGGAATCAGCATCTGCGACGAGTCAGCTACAAGACATGCTCGGCAATGAGGACTTCGCTCCCCATGAGATGACCGAGCCTGAAATTGAAATGGCAGCCGATGACAACGCTCCAATCGACTGGACCATCGTCGGCATCGCTGGCGTGCTCATTGCCGCCATCGTTGCATGGGGCTTGGCTGCTCCGACCAACTTTGCGAACTTCGCTAGCGATGCACTGAGCTTCGTTGTTAACGACTTTGGTTGGGCCTACGTCCTCTTCGGCACGATTTTCGTTGTATTTGTTATCTTCATCGCCGCCTCCAAGTTCGGCACCATCCGCTTGGGCCACATCGATGAAGAGCCTGAATTTTCTACGCCCTCTTGGATTGCGATGATGTTCGCGGCCGGCATGGGCATCGGCCTGATGTTCTACGGCGCATCTGAGCCGCTGAACTACTACCTCAACGGAGTTCCTGGCCATGATGCTAAGGAAGTGGGCACGTCGATGGCTACGGCGATGTTCCACTGGACCCTGCACCCATGGGCTGTTTATGCCATCGTTGGTCTCGCAATTGCGTACTCGACCTTCCGTATTGGCCGCAAGCAGCTGCTGAGTCAAGCATTCGTGCCGCTCATCGGCCAGCGCGCTGCCGATGGTTGGGTTGGCAAAATCATTGACATCCTGTCCATTTTTGCAACCGTCTTCGGTACCGCATGTTCCCTGGGTATCGGTGCAACCCAGATCCAGGCTGGTATCCAGGCTTCTGGCCTCATCGACAACCCATCCCAGAAGGTCGTCGTTGGCATCGTCCTCGTGCTGACCCTGGCCTTCCTGCTTTCCGCAATGTCCGGCGTGGGCAAGGGCATTCAGTATGTCTCCAACGCGAACATGGTTATGGCCGCACTGCTTGCCATCTTCGTATTCATCCTTGGCCCAACCGTTTCCATCCTGAACCAGATTCCGGGCTCCATCGGTAGCTACCTGGATGCGTTCACCGAGATGATCTCCCGTACTGCTGAGTCCAACAACGGCGAAGCAGGCGAGTGGCTGTCCACCTGGACCATCTTCTACTGGGCATGGTGGGTCTCTTGGTCCCCATTCGTCGGTATGTTCCTGGCACGCATTTCCCGTGGCCGTTCCGTCCGCGAATTCTGCATCGGCGTCATGCTGATCCCGGCTGGTCTTTCCACCGTGTGGTTCGCCATCTTCGGTGGCACCGCAATCCACATGGAGCAGAAGGGTAACTCCATCACCGGCGAGTCCTCTGAGGTTGAGCTGTTCAACCTGCTGCACAACCTGCCTGGTGGTTTCATCGCCGGCATCATCGCAGTTATCTTGCTGGCAACCTTCTTCATCACCTCCGCTGACTCGGCTTCTACCGTTATGGGCTCGATGTCTCAGAACGGTGCATCCAACGCTAAGCCATGGCTGTCCGCAGCATGGGGCGTTGCCACCGCGGCTGTTGGTCTGACCCTGCTGCTGGCTGATGAGGATTCCCTGTCCAACCTGCAGAACGTCACCATTGTGGCTGCGCTGCCATTCCTGTTCATCGTTGTGGGCCTGATGTGCGCCATCTACAAGGCACTCAGCAACGACGTCATCTACTTGGAATACCGCGAGTCCCAGGCATTCCAGCGCAAGCTTGCCCGCGAGCGCCGTCTGCACCGCGAGTACCAGCGCGCTGAGGAGCTCAAGAAGCGTCGTCAGCGCAAGCGCGCTCAGCACAAGTAAAGCTAAAGCAAGCGATTTAGTCGCTTCCTAAAGCTTCTTTACGCACCCTCCTGCACAATGGTGCAAGAGGGTGCGTTTCTTTATGCGTCTTTATGCGCGCAAATATCCTTGTGCGTCGATCTTTCGCCATTGTCGATGTGCCCCCCTCAACGCGCGCTGTTGACCAAGGCTTCGATAAAGTGGTGGGCATGACTGAGTCGGTAGTAGTAAATGTTGCCTGGCCGTATGCCAACGGCCCCCGCCACATCGGACACGTGGCAGGCTTTGGTGTTCCTTCTGACGTATTCGCACGTTTCCAGCGAATGCGTGGCCGCAACGTTCTCATGGTTTCTGGCACCGATGAGCACGGCACTCCGTTGCTGGTGCAGGCCGACAAAGAAGGCGTGACCGTTCGCGAGCTCGCGGACCGTTATAACCGTCAAATTGTCACCGACCTCGCCGGCTTGGGCCTGTCCTATGACCTGTTTACCCGTACCACCACACGCAACCACTACGCGGTAGTGCAGGAGCTGTTCAAGGGCCTTTATGAAAACGGCTACATGCTCAAGGAAACCACCAAGGGCGCCATCTCGCCGTCGACTGGCCGTACCTTGCCTGACCGCTACATCGAGGGAACTTGCCCAATTTGTGGGGCTGAGGGTGCGCGCGGCGATCAGTGCGATAACTGCGGTAACCAGCTTGACCCAGTAGATCTGATCGACCCAGTTTCCAAGATCAACGGTGAGACCCCGGAGTTCATCGAGACCGAGCACTTCCTCCTCGACCTGCCTTCCGTGAAGGACGCACTGGAGGAGTGGTTGAAGACTCGCGAGGACTGGCGTCCAAACGTCCTGAAGTTCTCCCTGAATTTGCTCGAAGACATGCGTCCGCGCACCATGACCCGCGACATCGACTGGGGCATCCCAATTCCGGTAGAGGGCTGGGAGGAAAACTCCGCAAAGAAGCTCTACGTCTGGTTTGACGCTGTCATCGGTTACTTGTCCTCTTCCATCGAGTGGGCGCATCGCACCGGAAACCCGGATGCATGGAAGGATTTCTGGCAGAACGACAAGGCTCGCCATTACTACTTCCAGGGCAAGGACAACATCACCTTCCACTCGCAGATTTGGCCTGCGCAGCTCCTGGGTTACGCCGGTAAGGGCGCGAAGGGCGGCGAGGTGCACAAGTTTGGTGAGCTGAATCTACCTACCGAGATTGTTTCCTCCGAGTACCTGACGATGTCCGGCTCGAAGTTCTCTTCTTCGAAGGGCGTTGTCATCTACGTCAAGGACTTCTTGGCGGAGTTCGGCCCGGATGCGCTGCGTTACTTCATCTCCGTGGCCGGTCCAGAAAACAATGACACGGACTTTACGTGGGACGAGTTCGTGCGCCGTATCAACAACGAACTGGCCAATGGCTGGGGCAACCTGGTCAACCGCACCGTCTCGATGGCCTACAAGAACTTCGGCGAAGTCCCAGCTCCCGCCGCACTGGAAGAAGCTGACAAGGCCATCCTGCAGCTGGCGGAGGAGACCTTCGAGACTGCCGCAGGCTACCTCGAGCAGTCGAAATTCAAGCAGGCTATTACCGCCGTCATGCACGTCGTTGGTGAGGCGAATGCTTATATTGCAGCGATGGAGCCATGGAAGCTGGCCAAGGATGAGACCCAACGCGAGCGTCTGGCCACCGTCCTGTGGACCGCACTCCAGGTGGTCTCTGACTGCAACGTCATGCTCACCCCGTTCCTGCCGTTTACCGCGCAGAAGGTCCACGAGACCTTGGGCCGCGATGGCATTTGGGCGGCACAGCCTGAGGTACGCGACGTCGTGGATGATATCCCGGTTGAGCTCGTAGGCGTTGGCCTGCCGCCGGAGAATCACCCGTACCCAATCATCACCGGTGATTACACCGCCCAGCTGGCGGCATGGAAGCGCGTAGACGTCGAGCCTGGCACTGAGCTTTCCAAGCCGAAGCCGCTCGTGGCAAAGCTTGACCCAGAGCTCGGTGAGACCGGCCCTGAGTGGGCACCCGTCCAGAAATAGGATGGTGGCTCGTCGAAGCATCGCGGCCGCTCTCGCTTTTGCGGTCGTTACCTTAACTGCGCTGAACCTGCGCGCCGGAATCGCCTCCGTGGCGCCGGTGCTGGGCGATATCAGCGCAGCTTTTGGCGTTGGCCCTGCCATCGCCGGGACCCTGACAGCCCTTCCTGGTCTGTGTTTCGCACTGATGGGCTGGGCCGCCGTTCCTATCGCGCGGCGTTGTGGCCTGACCACGACTCTTCTCGGCGGCGCAGCGGCACTCGTGGTGGGGCTTGCCGTGCGCCCATGGGTAAGTAGTTTCGCACCCTTCGTTGCGCTCACGCTGCTCGTAGTCGGCGGCATCGCTGTCACCAACATCTTGTTGCCTGCATGGATCAAGACCTACGGAACTGCGCGCACCGTGGTGGCGTTGATGACGACTTACACCACCGTGCTTGGCGTATCGAGTGCCCTTGGTCCAATGTCTACCCACCTGGGTGGCTGGCGGATGTCGTTGTTTGCGTGGGCAATCCCCGTCGCCCTGCAGGTAGTGGGGTGGCTGATTGCCTGTAAGCACACCGGCGTCGATCCAGTGCAAAGCCCGGATACCGCGGCGATTCCGATGCGCCGTTCGCGTACCGCTGTTGCACTTCTTTTCTTCTTTGGCCTGCAATCCACCATGGCTTATGCACAGATGGGGTGGCTGCCCACGATGCTTGAAAGCCGTGGGGTCTCCGCCTCCCGGGCCAGCCTGGCGCTCGCGCTCATCGGCGCCATCAACGTCGTCGGCGGGCTCATCATGCCGATTCTCATTGAGCGGCTGCGAGATCTCCGTCCCGTTCCACTGGTTTTGTCGGCTGCTACCTTGGCCGGCTGGCTGGGGGTGCTCGTCAACGCGAGCGCAGCGCCGCTTACCTGGGCCACTCTGATGGGCATCGGCGGAATGTGCTTCCCGCTGGCCCTCGCCCTGATTGCCGCGCGCACCCGGCAGCCGGAGGTAACAGCACGCCTTTCCGGCTTCGTGCAGCCGGGTGGCTATATTCTGGCTGGCGTATTCCCGTTCCTCTTCGGCGTTCTCGCGCAAGCAACCGGCGGCTGGGAGGTTCCGTTGGGTGTGCTCATCACACTTACCCTAGCGATGTCGGTGGCAGGCGTTGCCGCCGCCCGCTCGGTCTACATCGACGACGAGCTCCTGTCGAAGTGACGTTGCAGGTGCACTAGGCCCAGACGCACTCCGTCCTTGGTGTGGATATTGGGCATGCGGCCGGTCTCTTCGAAGTGGAACTTCTTGTGCAGGCCGATGGAGGCTTCGTTGGTATCGACGATGTAGGTGATCATCGTCTGCACGTAGTCGTTGTCCTTGGCATCGTCGACCACGGCGCACATGAGCTCGTTGCCCACGCCCTTGCCGCGCGCCGAAGGAGCGACGTAGACGGAGTTTTCTACGGTGCCGTAGTAGATGGCTGGCGTTACGAATTGGAAATAGGCAGCCCAACCGATGATCTCATCGTCTTCTACGGCAACGAAGACGGGGTAGCCGTCCTTTTCCATTTGTTCGAGCCACTCGGCACGATCCTCGACGGATTCTTGCCAGGTGACCAAGTTGGCCGCCGGGGTAGCGGCGGAGGCGGCGTTGTAGATGGAGGCGATTGCGGCGGCGTCGGCAGGCGAGGCGGGACGTACGTGCATAGGTGTCAGGGATCCTTAAACAATAAGAAGCTGCGGGGCTAAACGAGCAGCTGCAAATGGGCGAGATTTAGCCAGTGTCCCCTCTTGTAGGACACCTCTTTGAACGTTCCTACATTGGCAAAACCGAACTTCTCATGCAACTTGATGGATGCGACGTTGGTGTCCACACCTTGGCCTTGGGCTGCCGGATCTAAAAAAGGTGGTTTCGCATGCGTTCCAGATTACAATTGCGTCCATGTCTAAAAAGAAGCCACGCCCAGTCCCTGTTCCAGCAGAAGGCTTGTCACAGCTTGTCGACGCCCATACACACCTAGCCTCCTGCAAGGACCCAGCCGCCGACATCGTGTCCCGCGCTGGTGCTGCAGGGGTGTCGCGCATGGTAACGGTAGGCGATGGCTTGGAAGAAGCCGAGCAGGCGTTGCAGGCCGCGCACGAATTTTCCAATGTGTGGGCAGCGTGCGCCATCCATCCCACCAAGGCGCAGGAATTGGACGAGCAGGCACGTACGCGCCTGGCGCAGATGGCTGCGGACCCACGCTGCGTGGCAATCGGGGAGACCGGCCTCGATACCTATTGGATTAAGCATGAGCCGGAATCCACCGCACCACTTGAGGTACAAGAAGAGGCGCTGCGCTGGCACATGGATCTGGCCAAGGAAACCGGTAAGGTCCTGATGATTCACAACCGCGAGGCGGACGCGGACCTGTTGCGGGTGCTTGGCGACGCCGAGAATGTCATGTTGCACTGTTTCTCCTCGCCGTTTGATGTGGCGAAGGAAGCACTCGAGCGCGGCTGGGTGTTGTCTTTTGCCGGCAACGTGACCTTTAAACGCAACGAAGAGATGCGCGCGGCGGCAGCCGCCGCGCCGGCAGGCCAGCTGCTGGTGGAAACCGACGCTCCGTATATGACCCCGGAGCCATTCCGCGGCGCACGCAACGAGCCGACCTTCATCGGGCATACGTATAACTGCATTGCTGAGGCGCGAGGCATGCGCGTCGAAGAACTGATCGAAGAGGTTAACCAGACATTCACTTCGATATTTGGCCTCTCCTAGGCTAGATTTAAGCATTCATGCTTAAATCTGTGACGATCTTCATATTCGGAGTTTTTCCTGCTCAGTGGTGATGGGCGTGCCGAATGTGAAAGCAGTGCTGGAAGTGGTGTAGGCCGAAAAATCGTTTTCGACTGCATCTTGCTGTTATCGTATCGTTATTCAAAGATTTGCTCTGCTTCCCCCCGTTTTCGATGAGAGAGTTTCATGAACCAGATTAAGCGCATCAATTCTTCCCGTTCCCTGCCTCTGCGCCTTGCCACCGGTGGTGTGCTCGGTACTTTGGCAGTGGGCGGAGTCGTCGCTGTTTCTGCGCAGAAGGACATCACCGTTGACGTCAACGGTGACAAGGTCGAGCTGGCCACCTTCGCGGGCAACGTCGATGAGGCGCTGCAGGCTGCGGGCGTTAACGTCGGCGGCGAGGATCTCGTGTACCCGGCTCCTTCTGAAGAGGTTGCCGACGGTGACAACATCACCGTGCGCACCTCTAAGCCTGTTGCCGTTACTATCGACGGCGTCGAAAAGCAGCTTTCTTCCACCGATCTCACCGTTTCTGATCTTTTGGGTGATTTAGACGGCGTAAAGCCCGGTGCTTCTGTTACCTCCGGTGACAAGAAGGTGGAAAAGGATGACGCTCTGGAAGATGGTATGGAGTTGGAGGTTACGTCGCCGAAGATCGTCAAGATCAACGACGGCGGCAAGATTACCTACACCAACATTGCTGCTAAGACCGTCAAGGACGTCATCGAGGAGCGCGGCATTGGCGTGGATGAAGATGACCGCGTCTTCCCAGCCATGGACACCCCGGTGACCAACGGCATGTCCATCAAGGTTGATCAAGTTTCTACCACCTTCTACGACGCCACCGAAGAGTTCGAGGCAGAGCCAAACTACGTCGATGACCCAGAGCTCGAAGAGGGCACCGAGGAAATCCGCGAGGAAGCCGTCAAGGGTGAGCGTAAGGTCACCCGCAAGCTGGTGATGAAGGATGGTGCTAAGGAATCCGAGGACGTAGTCAAGGAAAAGGTCGTTACCGAGCCGGTCGCTGCCACCATCGCCCGCGGCACCAAGAAACCTGAGGCTGGCGGTGCGGCTGCACCTGCCGTAGCCGATGGCTCCGTCTGGGACTCCATCGCACAGTGTGAGGCAACTGGTAACTGGTCCATCAACACTGGTAACGGCTTCTCCGGCGGCCTGCAGTTCACCCCGTCCACCTGGGCTGGCTTCGGCGGCACCGCATATGCGCCGGAAGCATGGCAGGCAACCCGTGAGCAGCAGATCGCTGTGGCCGAGAAGGTTCAGGCCGCACAGGGCTGGGGCGCATGGCCTGCTTGTACCGCGAAGCTGGGGCTGCGCTAAGCATGTAGCCCTTTAGGTGCTAATTCGCGCCCCGTTCAAAGCCCGCGGAAGCGGGCTTTCTTTGTATCCGGAAAACCTCGACTACTCTAAATTGCATGACTGAACCCAAACTGCTCGGGCCCGTGGAAATCCGCCAATTGGCCGAGAAGCTGGACGTGACCCCGACGAAGAAGCTGGGACAGAACTTCCTGCACGATCCCAACACCATCCGCCGCATCGTTAGTGCGGCGCAGTTGCAGCGGGAAGACCGCGTCGTTGAGGTAGGTCCCGGCCTAGGATCTCTGACTTTGGGCCTGCTTGAGGCAGTCGATGACCTTACGGCGATAGAAATTGATCCACGCCTTGCAGCGCAGTTGCCGGATACCATCGCGCAGCGCGCACCGGAGCAAGCAGGCAACCTGCGGCTCGTGGAAAAAGATGCGCTGCGTATTACGGCAGGCGAGTTGGGCGAGCCGACTGCGCTGGTGGCAAATCTGCCGTACAACGTCGCGGTGCCGGTTCTTTTGCACATTCTGGAACTTTATCCCTCCATCCGCCGCGTACTCGTCATGGTTCAGCTTGAGGTGGCAGAGCGTCTCGCCGCCAAGCCTGGCAGCAAGGTCTATGGCGTTCCTTCGGTGAAGGCTTCCTTCTACGGCAACGTCCGGCAGGCCGGAACCATCGGCAAGAACGTCTTTTGGCCGGCGCCGAACATCGAGTCTGGCCTAGTGCGCATCGACTGCTTCGAGAATGCGCCGTGGCCTATCAACGATGAGACGCGCAAGGCGGTTTTCCCACTTGTCGACGCCGCCTTTGCACAGCGCCGCAAGACCCTGCGCGCGGCACTCTCTGGTCACTTCGGCGGCGGCCCTGCCGCGGAAGAGGCTCTAGTGGCAGCCGGCATCGACCCGCGCCAGCGTGGTGAGAAGCTGGCCACCGAAGACTTTGTCCGATTGGCAGGTGTGAATTGTTAATTCGTGCTCGCGCCCATGCGAAGGTCAACCTGCACTTAGGAGTCGAGGCAGCGCGTCCCGACGGCTTCCATGAACTCGCCACCGTCTTTCAATCGCTGAATATTTCTGATGTGGTTAGCCTCGAAACGCTTGAGGATAGCACTCCTGCAGCGATGACCACGGGCCCAGTCGTGCAGGAACTGCGCGCGAGCGGTACCTATGCCGCAGGCGTGCCGGAAAATGACAAGAATTTAGCATGGCGAGCCGTCGAAGCGGTAGCGGATGCAGTACGCGGCGAGCGCGAGCTTGCCTTGCCCAAGGTCAGGTTGCAGCTAGAAAAGGGGATTCCCGCCGCCGGCGGCATGGCGGGCGGTTCTGCGGATGCGGCCGCGGCATTGCGCCTGGCCGCTCACGCATTTGCTGACTTCGGCGCTGTAAGTGAAGAAGAACTTCTAACACTGGCAGCGCGCCTAGGCTCTGATGTGCCCTTCACGCTAATCGGCGGCACGGCGTTGGGCACGGGTCGCGGCGAGAAGTTGGCGCCGATGCTTAGCCGCGGAACGTATACGTGGGCCATCATTACCAATGCGGAAGGGCTGTCCACTCCGGCCGTCTTTGCCAAGATTGATGAGCTTCGCGCAGCGGGGAAGGGCAGCCACCCCACCATGGACACTTCTGCGGTGGCGCAGGCGCTGATGAGCGGGCGTCCCGAGGCTCTCGCAAAGGTGCTGCGCAATGACCTGCAAGCGGCAACTCTTTCTTTGCGCCCAGACCTACGCAAGATTCTGGACACTGGAATGGCCGCCGGTGCACTGACTGGAATCGTCTCTGGCTCTGGTCCTACCTGTGCCTTCCTGTGCGAGGACGAGGAGACCGCTGGTGAAGTCGTGGCCCAAGTGATGTTCGATAACAAGGGCACCCGTGGCATTGTGACCACCTCGCCGGCACCAGGAATCGAAGTAATTTAGGGTGTTATTAAAAAGTAAAAGCTGCAGTAGGGCAAAGTCCCCTCACTGCAGCTTTTGTTTATCTAGAGCACAGCCATCTCGGTTGGCTTGATGTCCAGCTTGAAGCGGTTTACTTCCTTGCCCTCGAAGAGGTCGATGACAACGAGTTCCTTCTTGTTGGCATCGGTGACGAATGCGTAGCCGTCTTCCGCCTTGAGGATCGGTCCAGGCAGCTGCCATTCTTCGTTCTCGCGCCACTCGGAGATGGCGTCGATCTTCTTGGTAATCTCGCCGGTCTCTGGGTCGATGACGTTGAGCTTGCCGTCGTAAGTCAGCACGAGGGCCTCTCCTAGCGGGCCGCGGGCCAGGGAACGGAACCAGTAGGAGGAACCGAGGTCAACCTTTTTGGCGGAGTAGTCCTTGGTGTTGATGAGGGAGACAGAGGTTGGGCGCTCGAACTCGGCGTCCTTTTCGGTCTTGTTGTCAGCCAAGATGACGTCGGATTCCTCAGAGCCGGCGGAGTTGCCGGAGCGCTGGTAGCCGTCTTTGCCCGCGTAGGCGGAAACGTCGATCTTGTGGAACTCCTTGCCGTCGAAGACAACTGGGCCGTCCTCGCAGCCGAAGAAGAGCTTGCCGTTTCCGGCGGTAGCCTCACCGTGAACGCCTGGGCACTTGGTGGTCTCGGTCAGGACCTTGCCGTCTTTGGATAGATGCTGGATGGTGTGGCGCTCGTCCTCGGTGCCCTTGGTCATGACGACGGAGCCGTCCTTGAGCGGAACGGCAACACCGTGATGTGCTGCGCCGGATTCGAAGGTCTTGACGTCTTTCGGGTCGCCAGCCTGGTCGGTTGGGAAGACCTGTGCGGTGCCTTCGCCGTCAGAGAAGAGAGCGGTGAAGCCGTCGTGGTGGACCACATGGCCGGCGTGCGGCGCCTCGATCTCGGCGTCGGAAAGCTTAGGCTCGGCGGTGTAGTAGTGGTTGTGATCGCCGTGCGGCTTGGTGATGAGGCCGGAGTCGAAGCTAAGGAACTTATCGCCTTTGGTGACCATGACGTGGCGGTTATCGCCAGCGTTGGACAGGCGCAGGAATGCAGGAATTTCCTCTTCCTCGATGACCTTGCCGGTTTTGGCGTCGTAGGTCTTCAAGCCGCCTTCGTGGGAGATGACCACGCGATTGGGTAACTGAGCAACTTCGGTCTCGCCCTCGCCGGCCTCCATTCCATCGTGTTCATGATGGTGGCCTTCATGATCGTGCTCGTGATCGTGGCCCTCGTGATCGTGGCCCTCGTGTTCGTGCGACTCAGTCGCGGCATCGTTGGCCGGGGCCTGCTCATCAGCGGGCTTGGAGCAGGAAGTGACAAGGAGTGTTGTTGCGGAGACAGCGGCAAGGATAGATAGCGCAGATTTCTTCATACCCGTTTAGACTATTTAGAGTAATTTTCATTTGCAATAGTCTGAGGTGGTGAGGGGGGTAACTGCGCGCTAGGCACTAAGATGGTTAAACGTTATGGCGAACCTTATTAACCTGGAAAAAGTTTCCAAATCTTTCGGTCTGCAGACGCTGCTCAACGGGGTGTCGTTGGGTGTTCAAAGCAGGGACCGCATCGGAATCGTTGGCGTGAATGGCGGCGGCAAGACCACGCTGCTGGAGGTGCTCACCGGTATCGAGCCGCCGGACGAGGGGCGTGTGTCCCACAATTCTGACCTGCGCATGGCCGTGGTGACCCAGCGCTTTGAGCTTGATTACGCCCTGACTATCGCCCAGGTCATCATCGAACCGCTCGGCCTCGAGACCTTCGAATGGGCCTCGAATGCCAAGGTGCGCGACGTTTTGGGCGGCCTCGGAATCGTGGAACTGGGCCTAGATACGCCAGTGGGTTCTCTGTCTGGTGGCGAGCGCCGCCGCGTTAACCTGGCCGCTGCATTGGTCCAGGAGCTTGACTTGATCGTGCTCGACGAACCGACCAACCACCTGGACGTGGAAGGAGTGCAGTGGCTGGCACAGCATCTCCTGGCGCGCAAGCTCGCAGCGGTCGTAGTCACCCACGACCGCTGGTTCCTCGATACCGTGGCAACCACCACGTGGGAGGTGCACGACGGCGTGGTCGATCCTTATGAGGGCGGATACAACGACTGGATTTATGCCCGCGCCGAGCGTGCCCGTCAGGCCGATGCGATAGAGCAGCGCCGCCAGAACCTGGCACGTAAGGAGCTAGCATGGCTGCGCCGCGGTGCGCCGGCGCGTACCTCGAAGCCGCGCTACCGCGTGGAAGCGGCAGAGGCACTTATCGCTGATGTCCCAGCACCGCGCAACAAGGTTGAGCTCATGGCCTTTTCCAAGCAGCGCCAAGGTCGCGTGGTCATTGAACTTGAGGATGCCACGATTGCGACGCCGGATGGCCGCGAACTCGTTGACCACCTCACGTGGCGCTTGGCCCCGGGTGAGCGCATCGGTCTGGTCGGCGTGAACGGTTCAGGCAAGACCACGCTGCTGCGCGCCCTGGCTGGCGAACATCCACTCGCCGCGGGCAAGCGCATTGAGGGGCAGACGGTACGTCTGGGCTGGCTGCGCCAGGAACTCGATGATCTTGATCCGCAGCGCCGGCTAATCGACGCCGTGGAGGACGTGGCCACCTACGTCCAACTGGGCAAGAAAGAATTGTCTGCCTCGCAGCTTGCAGAACGCCTGGGCTTTTCCGCTAAGCGCCAGCGCACCCCGGTGGGGGACTTGTCCGGTGGTGAGCGTCGCCGCCTCCAGCTAACGCGCGTGTTGATGGCAGAACCAAACGTGCTGCTGCTCGACGAGCCAACTAACGACCTCGACATCGACACTCTCCAGGAACTGGAGTCCTTGCTCGATTCTTGGCCGGGCACGATGGTGGTCATCTCACACGACCGCTACCTCATTGAGCGCATTGCGGATAATACGTATGCGCTTTTTGGCGACGGAAAACTCACCAACTTGCCAGGCGGCATTGACGAATACCTGCGCCGCCGCGCCGCCCTCGACGCGGCTCAGCCCGCAGGCGTGGTCAACCTCGGCGAAAGCGCGAAACAGGATTCTGCTCCCGACGGCAGCGGCAATGGCGCAGGAAACGCCAAGAAGGAATCTACCAAGCGCCTGTCCTCCCAAGAGGAACGCGAGCTGACCAAGAAGATGAATGCCTTGGAGCGCAAAATGGGCAAGCTCGACGAGCAAGCCACCAAGCTCAACGCCGAGATGGCCGAGGTGGCAGGCGCGGGCGACATCGACACCGCGAAGCTAACCGAGTTAGACAGCAAGCTGAAGGAAGTAACCTCTCAGCGCGAGGAGCTCGAGATGGAGTGGCTAGAGCTTGGCGAGAAGCTCGAAGGCTAAGAAAGCGTAGATAACAATGCTATTGCGATCTCGCTTTCAGCACTGCCTAATGCTATTTAGCTCGCCCCAGTGTGTGGCACGGTGGAGGATATGAAACTGACGCGCCGTATTCTCCCCGTTTCCATCGCCCTTACTCTCGCAGCCGGCAGCTTGGCTCCTGCTCAAGCTCAGCTTCCGGATTTCTCCTCCCAGCTACCTGCGGGCATCCCGGCAGATGTCACCGCTGGCAGCTCCCAGTTCATTCCAGCTGGCGTACCACAGGTCGAACTGCCACCGCAGGCTTATGACCTTGCAAAGCAGTACAACATTCAGCTTCCGCCGTTTGTCAAGCAGCCAGCTCCGGAGGTAGCTCACCACCTCGTTGGCGCCACCACTGAGCACCTGCGCAAGCAGGGCCACGTTGAGGATCCGAACGCTCGCAACATCGCTCAGGAATGGGCTGACCAGGGCGCGGCTGGTGCTCTTAGCTACCGCAGTAACGTCGGTGACGGCCGTACTCACTTGAACGAAGGCAGCGGCAACGTCTACCGCCTGACCATTCAGGAAGCTCACGACCGCCTCAACTGGCTCAACCGTGACGTTCCAGTTACCCCGGCACCAGGCAAGCACTTCGGCGTAGCCACCAGCTTCGATGGCAACTTTGTTTACCTCGCCGAGTACTTTTTCAACTAGCTAATGCGGCCGGCTCTACGCCTGCTAGCGTGGCGCTCGAATCAACGAAATTGAGCGGGTTAGCGACAATGCAGTCACTACGATCGCTCCCACCACAAGAAGAGCGACGCCGAGTTTTTGACGGCGTCGCCTAGCGCTTAGTTCATTCGCCAGCGAACTCATGGAGCCTCCACTAGGGCAGCAGGGGCAATGCCAGAGACTTCGGCGCGGCTCGTGACAAAGCTATGGGTACGGAAACTCACCAAGCAATCATAGGTGCCTTCATCCTCAACGCCCTCATCGTTGATGAAGATGACATCACCGTGGGCGGTGTAAACGCGCATGGGTGCGCTGATCTTTGAATCGGTCTCAGGGATGGTCTCAGTAAGGAACGTGGCGCGCTCCGGAATCTTTGCCTGCTTTAGCACCTCGCGCTCGCACAATGGGCGGGCGGCGTGGTAATCGGCCCAGTTGCGGGCTGCTTCTTTGAGCAGAATCGTACTGATACCCAAAACGACCCCACAGACAACGATAAAAACCGCGAGTGCAATCCATCGGCGAAGCCTCCGACGCCACAGCGCGCGGCCTTCGTCCAAAGAGATTTGCGTAGTCACAGGAGGATAGGAGCCTTTCTAAAGAGGCTTCCTACACAATATATTAATCGGCTCATCTGGCTGAAAGCGTTCCGGGTGGTGCCGGCTTTCGCTGTCAAAATCTGCCCGAACCATGCTTTTGTGCTGCATCGTGGCGGACGAAAATACACATACGTACGATGGGGCTCATGATTTTGATTAACGTAAAATTCCACGTAAAGCCTGAATACGCAGAAACCTTCCTCGACGAGATCGACTGGTACACCCAGGCTTGTAATGCGGAGCCGGGTTGCCTGAACTTTGATTGGTACCGTGATCCGGAGGACCGTCAGCGCTTCCTCCTCGTTGAGGCTTATGCTGATGGCAAGGACGTCGAGCACGTCGAGGGCGAGCACTTCAAGCGCTCCTGCGAGGAGTTCCCGAAGTACCTGCTTGAGACCCCAGAAATCATCAACGTCCACATCGACGGTAAGACAGAGTGGGACCGCATGGCCGAGTACAAGGTCGAGTCCTAAGGCACTTGCTTAAAGCATTCCGCCTCCCTGCACCGTGTATACAACCACGCAGCGCAGGAAGGCGGATTTTTTTATTTGGGCAATTTAGGCCGCGACGTTAAGAAGGATAATCAATAGGGCCGGAGGTACTAAGAGCCCAGCGAGGATAAACCAGGCATTTTTCTGCCCAAAGTTGAATTGGGAAGAACCGCTGGGAAGGGGCACCATCGCGCGGGTATCTGTGGGGTCGTAGTAGAACAATCCGTAACGAAGCTTGCCCGCTGTAGAGGAGTCAGGAAATTGTTCATCCAGCTTTTTATTTATGCTATTCAACCTGAACACGAGCCAGACGCAAGCCACAAGGATGGCAACGACTAAGCAGGGGAAAATTAGTGGTCTAGGGCCGCTGAGAAAGATTCCAGTGAGCGCGAACGCCGTGCAGATCGCCGTTAGGGCGAAGAACCAAAAGCTTAACGTGGGAAGGATAGCAGCGGAGTGAGCACGGCTACGCTCGACATCAACTTCTGTGGATTGTGAGTAGCTCGTTGCAGCCGTCTTAGTGCCTTGCTGCGTTGTGCCGATAGTCATGGCTGAAACAATCGTCAGAATAATAGGAACAAGCACAGCAAAACCAATTGCATTGCGATAGGTCTTTGGCATCCATGCATCAGGTTCGCCTCGACCATTGAAATGCTTGAGTAGAAAGTCTGGGAGGCTGTCCCAGCCGAGAATTACAACTATTGCGGCGACTAGCGCAAGCGCTGCCGTGGCGGCCAACCAAATCCATTCCTTGCGTAGAGCTGTCAACAGGAAGTTCCTCGTGTGTTCAGTTTCCTACATAAATCCAAAAACATGATAACGAAGATATCGGCTCAAGCGTTAGACAAACGAAAAGGCGGACAGTCCGTTGTAAGGGACCGTCCGCCTTTTGCGTTCTAGGAGCTTTGGCTAAAGAACTACTAGATCTGGCACTTGGAATCCAAGTTCTTGTCGTAGTTGGAGTACTGCAACAAGGCGTAGTGGAACGCCAGGGCGTATTCCGAGGCGCCTTCCGGAAGCGGGTGAATGCCGTCGGAATAGAGCAAGTTCGGGTTGTTCTGTGCGTGGGTGCACCAGTCAGCGAGGTAGACGTTGTCGTACTTTTTCGCAGCGTCGATGACGTCGCTTTGAGACTGTGCCATCCATTCGCGGTCGCCGTAAGGAACGGCCATCACGATGGTGTGGTCTGGGCCGATGAGGTCAACGACTTCCTGAATCTGGTCGGGGAATGCCGGGCCATTGGTGCCGAAGCCAAGGAAGACCGTGGAGCGCAGGTCGCCGGCTGCCTTCAGCTGCTCGATGATTGGTGGGGCAGCGCTGTAGTGGCGGGAGACCTCAGCGTCGATGTAGATGCCTGGGTAGCGCTGCTGCAGTGCCTCGGAGGCAGCCAACATCACCGAGTCACCGATGGCGGTAATTTCATTGCCGGTTGGCATCGGGCGACGCGTCTTTTCCGTCTGCGTGCTTGGTGCGGCAGCAGGCGCTGGGCCGCCGTTTTGCGTGGACTTATTCTGCTTCTGCAGTTGCTCGAGCTGCTGCTCCAGCTCAGACTTATCGCTGGAGGTCGCCAGCGCATAGCCCACGCCCACTAGGGAAGCGACGACGATCAACGGCACGAGCGGCCAAAAGGCCTTGGCAAATCCGTCCTTCATCTCGGACATGGATGGGCGGGCCGCCCAGTAGCCAGTCCACGTCTTCTTGTAACCGCCGCGGCGGAAAGGATTCTCCACGAACTGGTAGGAAAGCTCTGCCAGCAAGAAAGAGATCGGTACCGCGACAAGGCCCAGAATCCACGGCTTGTCGGAGGAGTGGTTTCCGTCGAAAATCGCGCGCAAAATCATCACGACCGGCCAGTGCCACAGGTACAGCGAGAAGGAGCGTTGGCCGAGCCAACGCATGACGGCGGTGCTGAAGATCCACTTGAGCGGACCGAACTCACGGATAACGCCCCAGATCATCAGTGCGCCGAGAACGCTGGTGAGGATGAGGCCGCCGCGGTAGGTGAACTCAGCATCGTCCGGCATGAGGAACAGCTGCGCGATGTAGCCGGCCAAGGCGAAGGTGCCGATGACGCCGGCCATTACCTGTTCAGACTTACCAGGGCTTGGCCAAGAATCTGCCTTCGGGTGGGACTTGGTGCTGGTAACAATCAGGGACAGAATAGCACCGATGAGCAGGCCGAAGGCGTGGGTATCGGTGCCGTAGTACACGCGGGTTGGGTCTTGGCCCGGGGTGTAAATCAGCCACATTGCTACGCCGGAGGCGATAGCCAGCAGCAGCGAGACTGCGATTGGCAGACGGCGCGGCTGACGGCGGGAGATGGCAAAGACACCAAAGATAAGCAGCGGCCAGATGACGTAGAACTGCTCTTCTACGGCCAAGGACCAGTAGTGGGCAAAGACCTGGATCTCATTGTCCGCGAAGTAGGACTGGGAGGTGGCAATCTGCGTCCAGTTGTTGACGAAGAAGAACGTGCCCAGGAACTGCTCACGGATACCGACTGCGATATCGCCGCCGATGAGGGCCACGATGGCAGTACAGATAATCAAAACGGTCAGCGCTGCGGGCAGGATGCGGCGGAATCGACGTACCCAGAAGTCCTTCAGGCTGATTCGACCGCTCACACGGAACTCACGCACCAGCAGGGAGGTGATGAGGAAGCCGGAGAGCACGAAGAACATGTCCACGCCAAGGTAACCACCAGGCAGCACGTCGCCGAAGAAGTGGTAGATAACCACAGCAAGAACGGCTAAGCCGCGCAGGCCGTCAAGGCCCTTAACCTGGCGCAGGCGTGCGCGCTTAGTGCGCTTTACTTCCTTGCTATCGTGCGGGGTCTTCAACGCTTCCGGTTCGTGCGGGAAGCGGTCCACCATCACCGGCTTTGCCGGTTTGGAGTCTTGCTTTGGCTGCGATGCTTTCTGCGGCGGCTGCACGTAGGAGGTCTTCTTTGGAGCCTCGCTTGCCGACGCCGTGGAAGCACTAGCCGCGCCTGCTGCCGCACCAGCCACAGCACCAGCAGAGGCTGCCTTGCCGGTACCATCGTGCTGCTCAGGATTCTTACGTGCCTCGCGGGAAGGCTTCGGTGGCTTCATCTGCTTTGGGGTAGGCGTACCAACCGGCTGGGAACGGCGTGCGAGTGCACGCTTGATTTCCTGATCGGCCGCTGGTGTCTTCGCCGACGGAGACTTTGCTGCGGAAGCACCTGCCGTGCCTGCAGCACCAGCTGCGCCTGCCGCTGCAGCAGCGCCAGCAGCGCGACCAGCACCGCCAGCGCGGTCAGCGTTCTTCTTCGGCTGAGACGGCTGCGGCTTCTTGCCCGACTTCTGCTCGGTCTGTGGTGCAGACTTAGCAGCAGGCTTAGGCTTTTCGGCTGGCTTCTCAGCAGACTTAGCCTGCGGTGCTGACGGCTTCGACTGAACTGGCTTCTGAACAGAAGCCTTCGGAGCTGGCTGAGCCTGCTGCTGTGGCTTTTGTGCAGCATTCTTTGGTAGCGGAGCTGACTTTAGCTGTTGCTTTTGAGCAGAACCAGACTGGTTCTGGTTCTGCGGCTGTGGCTGGGGCTTTTGCTGTGCAGACTTCTGTGCAGGCTGCTGAGGCTTATTGCTTGGCTGGGCCTTGGCGCCTGGCTGCACATTCTTGGCAGGCAGAGACTTCGGGCTTATCGGCTTTTGAGCAGGAGTCTTTTGGGGTTGGCTGGCCTGCTTTTGCGCCAGCTTCTGTTGCTGCGCAGTTTGTGGCTTCTGCTGTTGAGCGGGCTGAGGCTTCGCAGCGGCAGTTTTCTGCTGAGGAGCTTGAGAAGTCTTTGGCTTAAGTTGCTGGGCAGGCTGAGACTTCTGAGGAGCTTGCTTTGGGGGCTGCGTCGGCTGTGCCTTTTGTGCAGACTGCTTTGGTTTTTCTGCAGCAGGCTTGTTGGCCTTCGCATCCTTGGATGAGGAGGCTGCGGAATCTGCAGAATTCTTAGGTGTAGAGTTCTTCGGCGCTACGCCCTTGGGAGCGGCAGGAGATTGCTTTGCCTCGGTCTTCTGTTGGGAAGCTGATGCTGGCTTGTTTGCAGCGCCCTTTTCCTGAGGTGGGTAGACCAGACGAGCATTCTTGGTGTTCTTCGGAGCTGGCTTTGCTGGAGCCTTGGAATCAGTCTGCTTCTTCTGAGGATCTGGCTGCGGCTTAGATTCAGCAGAACCTTGTGTAGGGGCTGGCGCACTTGGCTTCGGTACCGTATTGCCTGGCTTGGCGTTGGAAGTGTCAGGCTTGCCCGATGCTGCGGAAGGCTTGTTTTGTGCGGCCGGCTTGTTAGGGGCAGCGGCAGGCTTAGAGTTCTCCGGCTTCTTAGGGGCAGAAGTCGACTTCTTTTGCTCAGGCTGCTTCTGTTCGGACTGCTTCTGCTGTGCTGGCTTAGAGGAGTTTGCCTTGGCAGACTTAGCCTGGGAAGGCATGTTCACAGACTTGTCCTGCGAACCCTTGATTTGTGGATCTGCCTTCTTTGGATCGTTGTTGTGATCCTTGTTATCCGCCACTGGTTGATATACCGGTTTCTGCGGGGCCTCCTGAGGCTGTTGCGTTGGTCGGCCGAGGAGGGACCTCAAAAACTGTTTCAAAACATTCTCCAGGGAAATAGTGGCTAGCAACTGGGTTATTCTAGCCCGCGTCGGTAAATGAATCCTAAAAAATGGGGAGGAGTACTCACCCTTATTTGGGCAACCTAACTTGTGCCTAAATTGCTGGTAGCAGACTCCGCGAACAGTTTACGCAGAACCGTGGACACACCGTTGTCTGCATTGGACGGGGCGATTATATCTGCGATCTCCTTCAACTGTGGATGCGCGTTTTCCATTGCTACCGCTAGGCCCGCGGCACGCAAAAGCTCGTAGTCGTTTAAGAAGTCACCGAAGGCGGCGGTCTCGGAAAGCGCGACGTCGCTAAGCTTGGCCATAGCAGTCAAAGCCTTGCCCTTGTCGACGCCGTCTGCCATGACATCGAGCCAGACCTTGCCGGAGATGGCCACGGTGTGTTCCGGCACGACCTTGCGGACCGTAGGGGCGAGGTTGGCCTCTGAGCCGTCCTTACAGTAGGCCGCAATTTTAATGACGTTATCGAGCGGCACCTCATCGAGGGACTCCACCCACTTAACCGCACTGTAATACTTGGCGATTTCCTGAATCGCATGCTCTGGGATATCGCGCTTGATAAAAGCGCACTCCGGGGTGCACAGAACCAACGTGTGCTCAGCAGGGAACTCAGACGATGCCGCTAGAACGCGACGTACAGCTTCAGGGGGTAGGGGAAAGGACGCAATGATCTCATTGTCGCGCATGACCACCGCACCGTTTTCGGCAATGAAGGCGTCAAAGTCGGGGAACATCTTCTGCAAGGTGGCAAGCTGGCGGCCCGACGCCGGGATTAGAACGGACTCATTTTCGGCAGCGAGTGCCTTAAGTTCCGCAAAGTCATGTGGAAGTTGACCCTCCGGGTTTAAGAGAGTGCCGTCCATGTCTAGTGCAATGAGCTGCGGGGCCAAATCGTCCACCAATCTGTGATTTATCGGGGTAGCCGTATCTAATGTGATATGCCACACTGGAGGGCATGTCTGAGAATAACAATGCTGTAGAAACAAGTTCTCACGCCGAGCCAGTGAAAGTATCAGTTCGCAACCATACCGGAGTTATCGAGCTGGATCGGCCGCGCGCGCTCAATAGTTTAAATCCTGAGATGCTTGACATTATTCGCCAAGCTCTTTCCCAGTGGCGCGAAGACGAAAATGTCCAACAAGTGCTGGTTCACTCGCGAAACCCCAAGGCCTTTTGTGCTGGTGGTGACGTACGTGCCGCCCGCGACGGAGTCTTGGAGGAACGTTGGGGACAAGTGGATGAATTCTTTGAAAAAGAGTACAAACTGAACGGTGATATCGCCGAGTATCCCAAGCCCTATATCTCCGTTATCGACGGCGTCGTCATGGGAGGCGGACTAGGAATTTCCGCCCACGGTTCGCACCGAATCGTCACCGACAAAGCATTTGCTTCGATGCCAGAGATGGCAATTGGCTATATCACTGACGTCGGTGTCGCCTACATGGCCCAACGCATGATTGGCACGCGTGGAAAATCCGATCCCGCACTGGCAAAGTTTTGGGGGCTTAGCGGCTACCGCATGTATGCCGCAGATATGCTCTGGGCTGGCTTGGCGACGCACGTCATCGAAAGCCCCCAAGCATTCATCGATGATGTTATTGCCGAAGGCGTCGATGCCGCTGCAGAAAAGCACGCGATTAAACCGGAAGGTAAACCTGAGCTAGCAGAGCTCATTGATGACATCGATGAAGTCTTTGCCTTGGATACATGGGCCGAAATCAAGCAAGCGCTTCCGGCCCATACGCAGCTGGCAGAGGACTTTGCAAAACTTACTGAAAAGGCTAGCCCTTCATCTTTGGTTGCGGCTACTGAACTTTTCGCTGCGGAAGCCAAAGCGAAAGATGTCCGTGAGGCCCTGCGCATGGAGCTGGCTTTGGGCAAGCACATGTTGCGCCGGCCAGATTTTGTCGAAGGTGTGCGTGCGGTCCTAGTAGATAAAACTCATGATGCTGCGTTCCCCGCAGCGGGAGAGGCCGCCGAATTCCGCGAGGTTATCGCCAACGCCTAAATGCTGGCACGAATGCTTTACCAACTGGCGACGCCGCGGTTAGCGGCGTAAGCGGCACGGGCGCGTTCGGCGTCGCAGCCTGCAGGAAGGTCGACAGCCAGCACTGCCTCGGCAACCTCCAGAGTAGGGGCAGGTAACGTCAGCGTAGGCGAGCTCGCTAGGAGGATACCGGTCTTTTCACCCAGCGGTACGGTCAGCAAAGTCCATGCGCCGAGGATGGGCATCGCAATCTGCGGAAGAAAGGCGTCCTTCGCCCACTCCATTGGTAGGCAAGGCCGGACAAGATCTGGGACGCAGTTATCGCGCCCGAAGCGTTGCAAGTTGAAGGAAGCGCGTGCAGAATGCGTGCCCGCATAGTCCGGATCAGCCCACGCCCACGTGAACTCATCGGAGTCGACCGTTGCGATGAGATGAGCATCGACGGGCGTCGAACCGGTCGAGGTAGAAAGCATCGCGGTGGCCGTTGCGGCATCAAACTGCACGGCGGCATCAGGAAAGCGCGACTCCAGGTAGAACTGGTGCTCAACGGCGGTGAAATGGGCGTCGGCAAGCACGTGCTCTGGCAGTACACCCGAATGGGCCTTGCGGATGCCAACGATGCGCTGGCCACCCGGTGCATCCTTGGCGCTCAAATGCACGCTGGTGCCATCGCTGAGCGTGATTGTCTCCGCTGTGGCGCCGCCCTTGGCGTTACCCGGCGCGGAATCAGCTTCGAGCCGGCGCGCTTGCGCGAGGTTCAGCAAGGCCAAGCGCTCGTCGATGCCGCCGCTGAAACGCTCAAGTCCTAAGGAGATAGTGCTGGCCGTATCGTGCGGAAGACTGTTGAACGCAATGGCCACCACTGCCTCGTGATCGCCCTGCGGTACCCGGGCGACCGGGGCGTTGCCCACGAGGAAGCGCGCGATATTAAGCAGTGAGTACTCGAAAGGTTGCGGTTCGTGGAACTCCGCGATGGGCGCTTGACGCGCACCTTCCGCGCACCAGGTGAGAATGCCATCCTTGATGGTGGCAAGGCGCATGCCTGGAAAATCGCGTATTCCCTGCGCAGTGTTGAAGCGAACCTGGACCTTTTGGTCCAATTCGGTAGTCCCATCAGCGCTCGGGGAAGGCTGGAAGTTGAACTCCATCGCTTCAACCTCGCCCAGCTGCTTTGTAAATTCCGCATCGATACCTGCTTGCACGAAGGCACCGGCGGAGTAAATTTCTTCCAGATTTTTAGGCAGTGGCAACGGCGGCAATGGCATGGGGCGTGAAACTTCCTCAGCGTCGGTAGGGATTATCTATCGCTTCTTCATAAGCGGCAACGAGTGCCTTTGTGGATTCTAACCATGAATAGCGCTCTGCTTCGGTACGCGCGGCCTGACCCATGCGGGCGCGTCGCGCGGGATCTGTCAATAGACCAATCGCAGCTGCGGCCCATTCATCGTCAGAAGCATCGCGATCGATGAGGTGACCGGTTTCGCCCTCGTCGATGACGAAAGGGATGCCGCCGGCGTTTGTACCGATGACAGGCACTCCGGCAGCAAAGGATTCAAGGGCAACCAAGCCTAAAGTTTCCGTCGCTGAGGGGAAGAGGAAAACGTCACCGGAAGCGAATGCCTGCGCCAGCTTTTCGCCGGACAAATAACCGGTAAAGACAGTGACTTCAGGGTCGAAGGACTTCTTGAGCTGCTCCAGATAGGGGCCAGCGCCCACGATGGCCAAGCGTGCCGCGGGTACTTCCTGGCGCACGAGTTTTGTTACGTTGGCGAGCCGCTCCAGGTCCTTTTCTTTGGAAATGCGGCCGATATAGGTAAGAAGCGGGGCGTCGGGGTTGCCTGCGCTGAGGCGCTCACGCATGACTGGTGTGGATTTTTTCGGGTGATAGGTCTGAGTGTCTACGGCCTTGGGCCACAACTTCACGTTGTGCA
Source organism: Corynebacterium sp. HMSC071F07 (assembly GCF_001810285.1). NCBI lineage: Bacteria > Bacillati > Actinomycetota > Actinomycetes > Mycobacteriales > Corynebacteriaceae > Corynebacterium > Corynebacterium sp. HMSC071F07. The sequence goes on along the minus strand of NZ_KV800675.1, from coordinate 140,524 downwards.
TCCCAATCGTGCGGGCCTTATCCACCATGGGGGCAGACGTGCACAGGTTCACCGCGGCCTGGTTGTGTAGGTAGGTGATCGCATGCTCTGTCAGCGGGCGTGTCCACCCGATGCCGAGAGCGTCAACATATTCCGGGACGTTGGTGTGAAAGCTTGCCACCAGCGGGACCGCATCGCGCCGGGCAGCGAAGACGCCTAGTGCGGCAGTCCAAATGGGGTTGACGGCATGAATTACGTCTGGGTCCCATTCGCGGATTTCCCTGAAGAATCCCCAAGTTGGAAGACCGAATTTGATCTCCGGGTAGACCGGTAAGGAAAGGCTGGGGAGCGGGGAAACCTCAAAGCCTGCAAAACTTTTCGGAGGATTGCCCGGGGCGAAAATTTTGACTTCGTGCCCTAGAACAGCAAGCTGCTCTAGGGTCTTGGTCAGGCGGGTGACTACTCCGTCGATCTTCGGGAGAAAGACCTCGGTAACGATTGCGATGCGCACGGTTTAAAAGTGGGGTTAGTGAGCGGCCTTGTCGAGGAATTCCTCCGGAATTCCAACCTGTTGCTGCTTCGTCCACAGCGACTGCGCTGGAATCTTGGAGCGATCCACGCGGTCCGCGTAGCGCCTTGCTACCTCCTCGATCTCGTGGAGGAGCCCCTCGCTCAAGGTAGTTGGCTCAAGGCCAAGTTCCAAGAAGGTGTTGTTGGAAACGTGCAGCTCGTTTTCTGCCGATTCCTTGCGCGGGTTCGGCACCATGGCAAGCTTCGCACCGGAAAGCTCGGCGACGAGTTCTGCAAGGTCGCGCACGCGATGGGTTTCTGTCATCTGGTTGATGATCTTTACGCGTTCGCCCTTGGCCGGCGGATTCTCCAGAGCCAATTCGATGCAGCGGACCATGTCGCGGATGTGGATGAAAGCGCGGGTCTGGCCACCGGTGCCGTGGACAGTCAGCGGGTAACCGATACCTGCCTGGATGAGGAAGCGGTTGAGCACCGTGCCATAGTCGCCGTCGTAGTCGAAGCGGTTGATGAGGCGCTCGTCTTTAAGTGTTTGCTCGGTGTGAGTACCCCAGATGATGCCCTGGTGTAGGTCGGTGACGCGCAGCTCATCGTTCTTGACGTAGTAGGCAAAAAGGTGCTGATCCAGCACCTTGGTCATGTGGTAGACCGAGCCTGGGTTGGAAGGGTAGAGGATGGACTGCTCGATTGGCTCCTGGCCCTCCACCTTGACCTGTACGTCGAGGTAGCCTTCCGGGATTTCCATGCCCGCGGTGCCGTAGCCGTAGACGCCCATGGTGCCGAGGTGAGCCACGTGGATGTCGAGGCCGGATTCCACGATGGCGGCCAGCAGGTTATGGGTGGCGTTGATGTTGTTATCCACCGTGTAACGCTTGGTACGCGAATTCTTCATGGAATAAGGAGCAGCGCGCTGCTCAGCAAAGTGCACTACTGCATCCGGTTGTTCAGTTACCAGGAAGTCGAGCAAAGCGTCGTAGTCCTGAGCAACGTCCAAGTTGTGGAAAGCGATGGTCTTGCCGGAGACCTCATGCCATGCCGCGATGCGTTCCTCAATCGAGACGATGGGGGTTAACGAACTTGCGCCGAGTTCCTCGTCGATAGCGCGGCGGGAAAGATTATCCACGATAATGACGTCATGGCTCTGGTCGGACAAATAAAGGGATGCTGGCCATCCACAGAAACCGTCGCCGCCCAGAATCGCAATCTTCACTGTGGACACTCCAAACTTACTCGAGGGATGCATGCGAACATGCGCTGACAGGAAGGTCTATCTTTGCCCGGAGGAGCGAGGCCTGTGGGCGGAAAATACGACTTATACGACAGTACCCCGGT
>NZ_KV800675.1:121421-138585 GCF_001810285.1 Corynebacterium sp. HMSC071F07 | reverse complement strand
CCGGGGTGAATTTTCAGTGAACTGCAGGAAAGCGCAGTGCTTGAGAAATCGATTAGGAAATCTTTTTCAGCGCTGCAAGGCATTCGCTGACGATTTGCTTCTTTTCTTCAATGCTCAAAGCATGGCCTTCCTCTTCTGCGGCATTGATTTCCATCAGGGCAAGGCGTGCGGCCGCGCCATGGGCAGTCAAAATGACGCGCATTTCTCTTTCGGAAAAGTCGGCCATTCGCGTGCTGAAGGACTTCAGGATGTCTTCGGCACAAGACTCGTAGCGTTGACGCTCTTCGGCAGTGTGGCTAAGCCCTTCGAGACTCTCGCCGATGGCCACCAAGGTAGCAATCGAATGCAGGTTTTCGTCCTCGGATTCCAGAATATCCGAGACTAGGTGCTCAAAGAACTCGTTGATGTCAGCCTCGGGATAGAGCTCGTCGATATTTTCCGAGAAGGACTCAAGGACGCTTGCGGTGAAAAACAAAAGCGCATCGGAAGCAGAGGTGAAGTAGTTGTGGAAGGTACGTGGGGAGACCCCGGCGACCTCCGCAATGCGCGCCACGGTGAGTTTTTCCGCTCCTTCAGCGAGCACCAGGCGTGCGGCAGAATCTGCGATGGCGTGGCGCGTGGCCCGTTTTTTTGCTTCCCGCAAGCTCGCCATTTTTATGCTCCTTTTCCGGTGGACTTTGCTTCTACCTTATCGCGCTGGAATTGTTGGAGTTCTTCACGCTGTGCGCTCAGGGCTTCTCCTTCTACATCGAGGTTGGGCAGAATCTTCTCCAGCCACTTCGGCATCCACCACGCCTTGTCATCGAGCAGGAACATGGTGGCCGGAATCAGCATCATGCGCACGACGAAGGCATCCATGAAGACGCCGACTGCCAGCGCGAAGCCCATGGTCTTAATGAAGGGGAGGTCGATGAGCATGAAGGCCGCGAACACGGAGATCATGATCAACGCCGCCGCGGTCACGGTGCGAGCGCCATGCTTGAATCCGTTGGAGGTGGCGTTGCCGGCCGTCTTGCCGTGGACAAATCCCTCACGCATGCGGGTAACCAGGAAGACCTGGTAGTCCATCGCCAAGCCAAAGGTCAGGCCGATGAGCATGATCGGCAGGAAGGAAAGAAGTGGCTGTGGGTCATCGATGATGCCGAACATGCCTTCCTGGAAGATAGCGACGGTGATGCCGAACGTGGCGGCCATTGATAGGCCGAAGCCGGCCGCGGCAATCAGCGGTACCCAGATGGAGCGGAATACCAATAGCAGCACCAGGAAGGCGAGGCCCAGGACGATGGCGATGTAGGGGACCAGGACGTCGGAAAGCTTCTGCGAAATGTCATCGAAGATTGGGGTAATGCCGGTGATGCCGTAGCTACCGCCGGTGTTTTCGCTGAACTCGCCCTGGTAATCACGCAGACGCTCCAAGGTCTGGGTGGTTTCCTCATCGGTCGCGCCGGTGGACGGGGTGATCATGATCTGCGCGGCATCTTGGGAGTCGGTGGTTGCCACGATCTGGGCATTGACGACGCCTTCGGTGTCATTGAATTCCTGCAGAATCTGCTGGAATGCAGGCAGGCGGTCTTGCTCGGCGACGTTCGCGACGTCGACGAAAGCGATCATCGGAGCATTGCGTCCCGGGCCGAATGCCTCCTCGGTCATCTCGTAGGCATCGCGCTGGGGGGTGCCTAGCTTGGAGGTGCCATCTGTCGGCATCGCAAGGCGCAAGTTGGCAGCCGGAAGTGCGAGGATGCCCAGCAGCACAACGCCGGCAACCAGGTGCAGGAATGGATGCGCACGCACGCGGCGTACCCACTTTAGGCCCATCGTTGGCTTTTCATCTTCTGGATCCGGAACCTTAGGGCCGGGAACGCGGCCTGCGAAGATCTTGGTGCCCAACAGGCCGAGGAGGGCCGGTAGGAAGGAAAGTGCTACGCAGACCGCGATGACCACGGTGGCTGCGGCTGCGATGGCCATGGTGGAAAGGAACGGAATGCCGATGATAGTCAGCGCGGTGAGGGCGATGACCACGGTGATGCCGGCGAAAATGACGGAGGAACCGGCAGTTCCCAGCGCCATGCCCATTGCATGCGCGCGGGTAGCCTTGTCCATCTTCTTAAGTTCTGCGGCCAGCTCCTTGGGGTTCAAGTCATTGAGACCAGAGGAGGTAATCAGCTCGTTGCGGAAGCGAGCGACGATGAACAGGGCATAGTCGATGCCCACTGCGAGACCAATCATGGACGCCAGCATCGGGGTCTGATCGGAGACAGAGTCCGTGAAGATGGTGGCGAGCTGGACGCCCAGCAGGCCGACGCCCACGCCAATGACGGCGGAGATAAGCGGCATGCCTGCGGCTACGAACGAGCCGAAGGTAATAAGCAGCACGACGGCCGCGACGATGAGGCCGATGACCTCGGAGACCATGTTCATCTCGGTGGCGCCGTTGAAGGCGTTGCCGCCGTATTTCACGGTGAGGTCGCCCTCGTCGTAGTCGCGCAGAATATCCGTGACCGCAGTCATCTCTTCTTGCGGGATGTCGGTGACGGTATCTGCATCGAATTCGATGGAGATGGTGCCGGTGCGCTTATCCTCGCTGAGCGGGGATAGGGCGGCCAGGTTTTCTTGGATCTGCTCTTCGGGCATGCCCTGCGCGGACATCTTTTCGGTCAGCTGCTTTTCCATGCCTATCGCAGCCACGACGGGATTGACAATCTTGTCGGAATCGCGCAGCGCGTCCGTGCCTTGCAACTCCTCGATCATGGAATCGACCTCGCCCATGACCTCTTTGTCACTGAGCTTTTCGCCTTCTGGAGCTTGAACGGTGATGGTGGCGCTAGGCGCGCTCATGGCATCGGTTTCATTACCGAAGCGCTCCATCATCTTTTCCTGAGTGACGGTGGAATCCATGTCAGGCATGGAAAAGGTTGGGCTAGGGGACTTGGCAAAAGCGCCCGCGAGGCCACCGAAGCCCACGAGGATTACGAGCCAGAACGCGAGAAATGGCCACACTTTTCGGTATGACCAACTACCGAGTCGGTAGAGGAATTTCGACATGTACAGACTTCCTTTGATTAAGTTTGCGTTACTTCTGCAACATTGCACACCTTACGCAAACTTTCAGTTGCTGTGCAAGTTTTCGATTTGGGATCGGTTTGGGGAGGTGCTGCATAAGCGCTGTAGACTTGCGCGCATGCTCCATGCCGTCCTTTATGCTCTCCTTGACTCCGTGAATGCGCTGCTCATCGGCATCCTCGTCGCGATTGGCATCATGCTGCCGCGCGGGATGTATCGCAAGATCGCTACGCTCGTGGTCGTGGGAGACTGGCTGGGCGTGCTCGCCGCGACGGCGCTCGTGTTCTCTATCTTCCTTGGCATCAAGGACCAGATCATCTCGGTGCTCGACTCGCCCATCGCGGGCATCGTGCTCATCGTGGTCGGCGTCCTCCTCGCGCTCGGCGCGTGGCGCTCCAAAGGCGAGTCGAACCCGCTCGTGGAGAAACTCCTAGGCCCGCTGCGCACCCCGTCGTTGCTTACGGCGCTTGTCGGCTTCGCGATGGGCATTATCCAATCGCTCACCTCGGTGCCGTTCTACTACGGCCTCATGCACTTGGCCGCAGGCGATCTTTCGGTGAGCTCGCGGGTGAGCGCAGGCCTGCTCTACGCCTGCCTGGCGTTGAGCCTACCCACGCTCTGTGGCCTGGGGCTCGCGATGGTGCGCCACTACCCGGACAGTCCAGCCGGGCGCATCTTCGCGGCTGCGCGCCGCAACTCGACCCAGGTCGCGCTGTACTCGGGCTACGCGGTTGCGGTTTTCCTCATCATCATGGGTGTGGTCTCGCTCTAGAACCAGACGTCCTCGAGACCCAGCGACTCGGACTCGGGCGCCTGGCCGCGGGCGGTCTCGACGTAGCGCGCGGCATGCGGGATAAACGCGGCGGATTCCTCGGGGTTCAGCTCGCGGCGGACCTTGGCGGGCACGCCAGCGGCGAGCGAGCGCGCCGGGATCTGCTGGCCTTCGAGGACCACGGCGCCGCCGGCGATGAGCGAGCCAGTACCGACATGCGAGCGCGAGAGCACGGTGGCCTGCATACCCACGAGCGTTCCGGACTCGACGTGTGCGCCGTGGACCATCGCCATGTGGCCCACAGTCACGTCGTCTTCGAGGACGCAGTCTGCGTCGCAGTCGACGTGGAGTACGCAATTGTCCTGGATATTCGTGCGTGCGCCAATGCGGATGGCGCCGACGTCGGCGCGCAGGACCGTGCCATAAAAGACGGACGCGTCGGGGCCGATTTCCACGTCGCCGATAATCGTGGCGTTCGGCGCGATAAACGCGCTGCGGTGGATGCGGGGACGGACGCCGTTGAAGGGAAGAATGAGCATGATTACTCCACGGAGATGGCAAGGGTTCTGGACAGCTCGTAGTCGCCCGGCTCGGCGCGCAGGGTCTCCAGCAGTGCGGCGCGTGTGTCCGGGTCGAGCGGGATGGCCCAGCCTTTCTTCGGGTCGCGGACGGGGACCTCGGGGCGTGGGGCCGGGGAGAAGAAGACGCGGGTGGGGGCATCGGCAAGCCAAGCGGGCTCGGCGGCGAGGGCGACCTCACGGAGGGCTGCGGCGCCGGAAGAGTCGGTGACGACGATGAGCAAGGTTCCGGCGGTGTGGACCTCCAAATGGCCGACCTCGACGACGGGCGCGCCAGCCTCGGGCGTGGCGAGGCGCGGGGCCTTGGGGCCGGTGAGCGAGCGGAGCGCGTCAAGTAATCCCATGTGAACATCGTAAGCAGCCGCGTGCGGTAAAACAACGTGATTGATGCAAGAACTTCCGCCCTAATTTTTGAAGGCGGCGTGTCCGCGGGGGCCTCGCACACCGTGAATTATCTTTCGCGCGACGCTTGGCGGGCAAAGGATTCCTTCGTGGACTTCGCCCATAACCCGAGCTTTGGCGGGGGTGTCCTCGTTGCTGCGCGGCACGGGGTATTTCAAAGCGGAGTATATCTACGAGCGCTCCTCGGACAATGATCTGCCCTTCGACTGCGAAGCATTTCAGGCGAACTCGGAGGAGATGAACCTGGCGACGACGCGCGCGGATACCGGCGAGTCCATCTACATCACGCGCGACGATATCCACGAGCAGACCGACATAAACATGTACGTGCGCGCCCTCGACGTTGCCGCTCATTATGACGCTGCGCTTTATCGACGGCGCGTGACCGCCATGGCCTCCGTGAGCTTCGACTCGCTGCCGCAGAACGGCGCGGTGCTCACCAAGCTCATGGTCTGCGGTATGACCCACCGACTGTCCTACAAGGACGTTGCTGTCGTGACGATCATCATCCCGCTCGTGACTTTGGCCATCATGCGGGGGCGAAGCCGTTAAGGCGATAGCCCAAGCCCGGCTCGGTGAGGAAATAGCGCGGACGTGACGGATCCGGCTCGAGCTTGTGGCGCAATTGCGACATGTAGACGCGCAGATAATTGGTCTCTTGCTCATAGTTTTTGCCCCACACTGCCTGTAGCAAATCGGTGCTTTTGACGAGAGACTCGTAGTTGCGGGCCATGTATTCGACGATTTTCCATTGAATGGGTGTGAGGTGGATGCGTGAGTCATCCACGTAGACACTTGATTGGGCAAGGTCGAGGCGTAACCGGTTATCCGAGGAGACGAGTACGGGGTTCACTCGTTCGGTGGCGAAGGCGGTGGCGGCGCGGCGTAGGGCGGATCGGAGCCGGGCGAGCAGCTCACCAGTGGAAAACGGTTTGGTGACGTAGTCGTCGGCGCCCTCGTCGAGGGCGTTGATCTTGCCCTCTTGTTCATGGCGGGCGGAGACCACGATGACGGGCACAGTCGACCATGTGCGCAGCGAGCGCAGGACTTCTAGACCAGACGTGTCCGGAAGGCCGAGGTCCAACAGAACTGCCTGGGGTTGCCACTGCCCAGAGATTTTCAGGGCGGAGGCTGCTGTCTTTGCAACGCGAACTTGATAACCCCGCGCCTTGAGGTTGATTGAAACCGCAAGGGCTAGCGTATGGTCGTCTTCAACGATGAGGATGCGGGGCCCTTGGTCGGCTTCGGGTGCCGCAGAGGATGAATGGAGTTGGGACACTACTGCTTTCCACCTTCGGGTGTAGAGGTACAAGGCATTTCGATGACGATGGTCGCGCCGCCACCGGGGGTCTCGGCGGGGTAGATGTGTCCGCCCATGGCTTCAGTGAAACCACGGGCCACGGCCAGACCCAGGCCGAGCCCCAAGGCGTCATCTGATAGCCGTTGGAAAGGCAGAAACAAGCTATCCCACTGGTCTCGAGGAATGCCAGGGCCGTGATCAGCAATCCTAATCTGTACGATGTTATGGTCGTCGCGAAGGCCAGAAGGCCCGATTGAAGCGGCATCGTCGGCCACGCTGGCCAGGTGTGCCTCGCGCGCCGTGATATCGATGTGGGTGCCCGCGCCGTGGTTGACCGCGTTGGCGATGACGTTTGCTAGTACGCGCTGGACGAGGCCGTAATCCGCGAGGATCGGGGGCAGCGTGACAGGGATGTCCACACGCACGCCTCCTGCAGAGACGCTGTGCTCATCGAGCGCAGCGTCGACGATGTCCGCGACATCAATAGCCTGCGAGTTTGGTCGAAGCACCCCCGTATTGAGGCGAGACATGTCAAGCAGATGATTGATAACTATCTCGAGACGGTGCGCCGAGGACTCGATGGTGTTGATGAGGGCCTGGCGGTCGGCCTCAGAGATTTCGACGTCGCCGAGCGTGAGACCGGAGACTGCCGTGGTGATGCCGGCTAGCGGCGTTCGTAGGTCGTGCGAGACCGCGGTGAGCAGCGTGGAACCGACTCGGTTGGAGGACTCCAGGGCTGAGGTCGCCCGTCGCATCGCTTCCATTTCCTGCCGGTCGAGAATGGCGGTAATGCGAGCACCGTGGGCTTCGATCATATCGATCTCAGACGGGCTGAGTTCCCGGTTGCCGATGACTAGGCGCAGTGAGTCACCGATCCCCACGTGGTTGGCGGATTCACCGGCACGACTTTTTTGCTGTGCCACAACTACATCCGAGGACTCCGCGTTGGACTCGATGGTCCACCACTTCTTGTCTTCACTGGAATAGCGCTGAAGGAGGACCTTGTCCAACGAAAAAGTCTCGCCAAGTCGCCGCAATAGTGATTTGAGATCCGCCCCCTCGTAAATGACGCCGCGCGCAAGGTCTGCCATGATGACGGCCTGTGTTTGACGTCGTTTCGCTTCGTCTGCGCGCCGTTCAGCGTAGTCCACGATATACGCCACGGTCAGAGCGATGATGATGAAGAAGCCCACCGAGGTTATCGACTCCGGCTCGGTAATACTCAACGTGTGGGTGGGAGCGGTAAAGAACCAGTTGGCCAACAGCGAACCACTGATGACCGCGAGCAGCGCCGGCCACACGCCGGCCGCGATGGCGCTAAAGACCACGATGGTGAGAAATCCCAGCAGGATGGGGCTCAAGAACTTTTCCTCCGGATTAAAGAGCAACATGAGCACCGTAAACCCCGGGGGGAAGAGCAACGCCGCAAACCAACCGGTCAGTAGGCGGACTCGGCCGAAAATCGTGCCTCGCCGCGGCCGTTTTGGCTGGGGGTCATCTGACGAGGACAGGGAGACGATGTGGACATCAATCGTGCCCGAGCCATCGATCACACGCTCGGCAACTCCATTGGCAAGAGTGTGCCCCCAGCGTGGCCGGCGGCCGATAACCAATTGCGACGCGTTGATAGAGCGTGCGTATTCCAACAGCGTGCCGGCGACGTCGTCGCCGATGAGCACGCGCCACTGGCCATTGAGATCTTCCACCAGCTCTTGCAGACGGCGCAGCGCGGAAGGGGTTTGGTTGGAGGTCAAACCCTCGTTGCTGGCGACGTAGACCGCCACCATTTCTCTGCCCGAAACTCTTCCTGCGATACGGGCGGCGCGCCGAATGAGTGCTTCGGACCCGTCGCTGCCCGACACCGCTACGATGAGGCGCTCGCGGGTCGGCCATGTCGAGTCGATCTCGTGGTTCTCGCGGTAGGCCGCGAGACCTTCTTCGACCTTGTCAGCCAACCACAGCAGCGCCAATTCGCGCAGGGCAGTCAGGTTTCCCAAGCGGAAGTAGTTCTCCAGGGCCTTGGCCGCCATGGCTCCGTGGTAGATCTCGCCCCGCGCGAGCCTGATACGCAGCGAGTCGGGGGATAAGTCGACCAGCTCGATGTGGTCGGTATCGCGGAGCACCTGATCGGGGATGGTTTCACGCTGCCGGGTGTTTGTGACCGCCGCTACGACGTCGTTGAGCGATTCGAGGTGCTGGATGTTGAGCGTTGAGATGACGTCGATCCCGGCGTCAAGCAGCGTGTAGACGTCCTGCCAACGCTTTTGCGAGACTTCTGTGGCTGCGAACTCGGCATCACCGGTGACGACGGTGTGCGCGAGCTCGTCGACGAGAAGCACGTCTGGAGCAAGTGCCAAGCAGGCGTCGACATCTAGCTCTTCGAAGACCCGCCCGCGATAGGTGGTTTTCTTTCGCGGGATGACGGTTAAACCCTCGACCAGTTCCGCGGTGCGTTTCCGGCCGTGCGTTTCTACGACGCCGACCATGACGTTAAGCCCCTGCCGCTGCAATTCATGTGCTTCGTTGAGCATGGCGCAGGTCTTGCCCACGCCGGGGGCAAAGCCAAGGTAGACTTTGAGTTTTCCACGGTGGCTGTGGGATGGCTCGAAGGGCGCAGAGTCGGTAGTCGCTCGAGGAGACTCAGAGGCAGACATAGTTACCAATTATATCCTTGGGAGTGTTTATTCTGGGCGGCGTGTGTCGAGGGGAGAAAGACGGAGACAGACCCCGCGCGGGCGGGCACGGGGCGAAAAGAGGATTACTCGGCGACAAGCTTAGCGAGGTCGTAGTTGAGTGTGACTACGTTGACGGCCACACCATTCGGGCTTCCAGTAAAGGAGTTCATGAACCCTACCTGGTTGTCCTTGATAAGCTGACGGAGATCGTCCTCGCCTAGGCCGGTGGCCTTGGCTATGCGTGGCACCTGGATCTCGGCGTACGCGGTGGAGATGTGCGGGTCAAGACCGGAGCCGGAAGCCGTGACGGCATCGACAGGCACGCGGTCTTCACTCACGCCCTCGCGGGCAGCGACCTCTGCGCGGCGCTTTGCAATCTCGTCCTGATATTCCTGCGAGACCACGGCGGCGTTGGATGCGGACGAAGACATAGCGTCCCAGCCATTGTCGCCTGCGGCGGACGGCCGCGGCTGGAACCACTGGTCTCCCTCGACGGGGTTGGCGATGAGGCGGGAGCCGACGATCTCGTTGTTGGCGTCGCGTAGGAGGCCACCGTTGGACTTATCCGGGGATAGCTTGCCCACGCCGATGAGGACCATGGGATAGATGAAGCCCAGTATGAGCATCATCACCAACAGTGTTCGCAACGCAGTCCATTGCGCGCGGACGTTGAATCCCGTGCTAAAAGGACTTGCGCCGGCAGCGTGGTACAGATCCGGGTTGTTCCCGAATTCATCCGAGCGCGTCAGGTCGTGGCTGATGGGCTCATCCGTTGCTGTTGAGTGTGCCCTCGCGGATTGTGGAGTCTGAGGAGTGTGCATGGTTTAAATTCCTAACCCATTACCAATGATGAGGTCGATGATCTTGATGCCAATGAACGGGGCTACGAAGCCACCGAGGCCGAAAATGAGTAGGTTGCGGCGCAGCAGTGCGGAAGCACTGGCCGGGCGGTAGGACACGCCCTTGAGCGCCAACGGAATGAGCGCCACGATAATGAGCGCGTTGAAGATGACAGCGGACAAGATGGCCGAGGTCGGAGAATGCAGGTGCATGATGTTGAGGGCTTGCAGCCCCGGGAATGCGGTGATAAACATCGCCGGTAAGATGGCGAAGTATTTTGCTACGTCGTTCGCGATGGAAAAGGTCGTCAGGGAGCCACGCGTGATGAGCAGCTGCTTGCCGATTCCCACGATGTCGATGAGCTTCGTCGGGTCTGAGTCCAAGTCGACCATGTTGCCGGCTTCCTTGGCGGCGGTCGTACCGGTGTTCATCGCCACTCCCACGTCAGCCTGCGCCAACGCCGGAGCATCGTTGGTGCCGTCACCGGTCATGGCCACCATGTGACCACCGGCCTGCTCTTTTTTTATGAGCGCGAGTTTTTGGTCCGGAGTAGCCTCGGCGAGAACGTCGTCGACGCCGGCTTCCTTGGCGATGGCTTGAGCGGTCAGCTCGTTGTCACCGGTGATCATGACGGTACGAATGCCCATCTCGCGCAGCGTCTTGAAGCGCTCGACCATGCCGTCTTTCACAATGTCCTTGAGATGGATAACACCGAGGACGCGTGACAAGGAGGAATTGGCGGTCGCTTCACGAGGATCGGATCCGGGCTCCGGGGCGTTAATGAGCTCGGCGACCACGAGTGCGGTGCCGCCGTCTTGACTAATTGAGTTGACCACGTCCTCGGTCTCTGCCGGAACAGTGCCGCCGAGCTCGCGGACAGTTGTCATGATCTGCTTGGCCGCGCCCTTGACGATCATTTCGGAATCGCTGAGTTTCACCCCCGACATGCGGGTCTGCGCAGTAAATGCGATGAATTCGAGGTTGCGAAAGTGTTCCTCTGGCATTTCACCTCGGGCGGCTTCCGCCAGCTTGACAATGGAACGTCCCTCCGGGGTCTCGTCGGCCATGGAGGAAAGCTGCACCTTGTATATAAGCTCGTCTTGGTCGTACCCGCCCACAGGAATTACGTTCACGGCCTGGCGGTCGCCGACCGTAATCGTGCCCGTCTTGTCAAGCAACAGAGTGGAGACGTCACCGGCAGCCTCGACGGCACGCCCGGACATGGCCAGCACATTGTGCTGCACCAGACGGTCCATGCCGGCGATGCCGATGGCGGATAACAGCGCGCCGATGGTGGTTGGGATCAGGCAGACCAACAAGGCGACAAGAACCAGGGGATCCTGCGCCGCACCATTAAATGCCGCGGTCGGGGCTAGCGCCATGACAACGAGCAGGAATATCAGGGTCAATACGTTGAGGAGCGTGGACAAGGCAAGCTCGTTCGGGGTCTTCTGGCGATTGGCGCCTTCGACTAAACCGATCATACGGTCCATGAAGGACTGACCGGGCTCGTTGGTGACCTTGATTACGACCCAGTCAGACAACACGCGGGTACCACCGGTGACGGCGCACCGGTCGCCTCCAGATTCTCGGATGACCGGGGCGGATTCGCCGGTGACGGCTGACTCGTCCACGGAGGCCGCCCCAACGATGACGTCGCCGTCGGCTGGAATGGTCTGACCGGCTTCTACGAGGACGACATCCTCTTTGGCCAGCTCGGTTGAGGGGACTTCTTCGGTCTCGTAGTTGGCCGGGCTGAGCTCAACGTTGGTGCGGCCGGAGCCGGACCCGGCGGTGACGAGGACCGTGGAGGTGATGCGACGGGCAGTGGTGGTCGTCCGTGATCGACGTAGGGCGTCCGCCTGAGCCTTGCCACGACCTTCTGCGAAGGCTTCAGCAAAGGTTGCGAAGAACACCGTGGCCCAGAGCCAGAGAGAAATGGAGAAACTAAACAAAGTCGGTTGGGTACAGGCGATGATGAAGGTGAACACAGCGCCCACCTCTACTAAGAACATCACCGGCGTTTTAACGAGCTCTTTCGGGCTCATCTTGCGCAGAGCCAAAGGCACCGTGGCCTTGAGCTGCTCTGCGGAAAAAGTAGATGTGGTCGAGCTCATAGAGTCGCCTCCAAAATCGGTCCTAGGACGAGAGTGGGAAGGAATGTTAGTGCACCGACGATGAGAACGACGCCTATCAGCAGGCCGACGAATAGCCCGCTGTGCGTCGGCAGAGTGCCCGAAGTCGTCGGGATGATGCGTTGCTTGGCCATGGCGCCGGCAATTGCCAGGACCATAACGATGGGCAGAAAACGCCCCAACAGCATGCACATACCGAGGGAGATGTTGAACCACCAGGTGTCTGCTCCGAATCCGGCGAATGCCGAACCGTTGTTGTTGGATGCGGAGGTGAATGCGTAGACCAGGTCGCTAAAACCGTGCGGTCCCGCCGCGGATAGAGAGTCTGGGGTGCTTGGCAGAAGGACGGATAGTGCCACTCCGCCCAGCACGAGGGTGGGCATCACGAGGACGTACAGGCAGACCTTGATCATTTCGCCGACGCCAATGCGCTTTCCCAGGTATTCCGGTGTGCGCCCGACAATAAGGCCGGCGATGAACACCGACAGAATGGCCATGACCAGCATGCCGTACAACCCAGTGCCGACACCGCCTGGAGAGACTTCGCCGAGCAGCATATTTAAGATGAGAAGGCCGCCGCCGAGAGGAGTGTAACTCGAGTGGAATGAATCAACTGCGCCGGTCGACGTCATTGTCGTTGTCACCGCGAACAGCGCAGACGGGATGGTACCAAGCCGCATTTCGCGACCTTCCATGCTGCCGCCGATAGCGCCGGAAGCAGTGGCCTCGAGGGCGGTGACGGAAGCGAGTGACAGGAAGTACAACACCGCCATGGCGGAAAGAATGGCGTAGCCCTGGCGGGTATCGCGGACCATGAGACCGAATGTGCGAGTGAGAGACACCGGAATGACAAGGATGAGGAAGATTTCCAGGGCGTTGGACCACACGGTCGGGTTCTCGAACGGGTGGGCCGAGTTCGCATTGAAGTATCCGCCACCGTTGGTACCCAGTTCCTTGATGACTTCTTGGGAGGCCACAGCGCCGCCGGGGATGGTCTGGGTAGCGCCGGTAACTGTGGTAAAAGTCTCCGGGGGTTGCAGGTTTTGGATGACTCCCTGGGTCATGAGAAACAGCGCGCCCAAGGTTGCCATGGGCAGGAGGATGCGCAGACAGACGCGGGTAAGATCCACCCAAAAGTTACCGATGCGCCCGTCGCCGTTACGGGCCGCGAACCCTCGGATAAGCGCAGCAGCGACGGAAATGCCTACGGCACCGGAGACGAAGTTTTGGACCGTCATGCCGAGCATCTGCGTCAGCTGCGACATCGCAGTTTCACCGGAGTAGGACTGCCAGTTGGTATTGGTTGTAAACGAGACCGCAGTATTCCACGCTTGGTCCGGATCTACTGGGCCCATGCCGTGCGCCCACGGCAAGTACTGCTGGAGGCGTTGCAGTAGGTACAAGACAATGATCGAAAACATGGAGAAGGCCAAGAGGCTACCGGCGTAGCGGCGCCAAGTTTGCCGGGCGGAAGAATCTACCCCCAACACCTTGTAGATGGCCTTCTCTATCTTGAGATCGTTGGCTCCTGTGAAAACCTTTGCCATGTACCCGCCCAGTGGGACGTACAGCACGGCGAGGAGCGTGAATACCGCGACGAACGGGATATACCCGCCGATAACCCCGGTCATGAGAAGTCCTCAGGGTGCAACAGAGCGATGAGCAAATAGATGACGGCCGCGATCCCTAGAATCGCGCCTACAGTAAGTTCCCAGGTCATAGCTTATCCACCACCTGAGCTATCCATTGAATGATAACGAACAGCACAATGGTGGCAAGCGTCAAAATAATGTCGAATGCCATGGATGTATAAAAGCACCCATCGGCACCGCTACATCTGGGTCTTAACGAGATTTTGACATCTACGCTGAGGGAAGAGCTAGTCTGCGACGAGTGGCTCCATGGTCAGCTCCGGGTGCTCCTTCTCAATGAAAGCTAGCTTCCACTTATCGCCGAAGAGGGCGATTAGTTCGCCGTCAGTGCGGGTAAAGATTTCCACGCCACGCTGGCGGCCGAGCTCAGAGGCGGACTCGGCGTCGGTGCGACGGGCAACGGAATACGGGATGGGCTCCGTGACGGTTTCCACGTTGTATTCCACTTCCATGCGCGCCTGCATGACCTCGAACTGCATGGGACCCACCGCAGCCATCACCGGAGCTGCGTCGCCACGGGCCTCATTGCGCAGGATCTGGACGACGCCCTCAGCAGCCAACTGATCCAAGCCCTTACGGAAGGCCTTGTAATCGCCCAAAGACTTCGCACGTAGAATGCGGAATGCCTCCGGTGCGAACTGCGGCATCGGCTTGAACTGCACCTTCTTGCCAGAGTAGATGGTATCGCCAGGTGCCAGGGAACCGGCGTTGACGAGGCCCACGATGTCGCCCGGGTAGGCGGTGTCGATGGTGTCGCGCGTGCGGCCGAAGACAGTCAGCGCGTACTTCGTGGAGAAGCTGCGGCCGGATTGGGCGTGGGTGACCTGCATGCCGCGGTCGAACTCGCCGGAGACCACGCGCATGAATGCCAAGTTATCGCGGTGCTTGCGGTCCATGCCCGCCTGCACTTTGAAGATGACGCCGGAGAAGTCATCGGTGACCTCGCGGACCTCGTCGATGGCTGCGTTGGCGCCGCCGGACGCCTCGATTGCCTTCGGATCGGAATCGCGCGAGCGCGGGGCCGGGGCGATGGCGCAGAGGGTATCGAGAATCTGGTGCACGCCGAAGTTCAACATTGCGGAGGCAAAGATCAGCGGGGAAGTAACGCACTGCTCGAATAGCTCCTGGTCATGCAGCGCGCCGTCGGCAGCCAGTAGCTCTGCTTCCTCGACGGCGGTCTCCCAGGCATCACCTTCCTTGGCCTCAGCGCCGCTCGGATCGTAATGCTCCTCCGGTGCGATGGTCGAGCCACCCGCAGTACGGATGAAGTGGATGTAGTTATCCGCTTCGCCGTCTTCATTGATGTGCGCCAAGCCACGGAAGTCACCAGCGATGCCGACCGGCCAGTACAGCGGGGTGGGCTGTAGCTGAATCTCGTTGACGATCTCGTCCACGAGCTCCAGCGGTTCGCGGCCGACACGGTCCCACTTATTGATAACCGTAACAATCGGCAAACCGCGGGCCTTGCACACACGGAAGAGCTTGAGGGTCTGTGGCTCCAGGCCCTTCGCGGCGTCGATAAGCATGACTGCGGCATCAACCGCAGTAAGAACGCGATAGGTATCCTCCGAGAAGTCCGCGTGGCCCGGGGTATCGACCAGGTTGATCATGTAAGGCTCACCCGTATGGCCCTCCGGGGCGTACTCGAACTGGAGGGCAGAAGAAGCTACGGAGATACCGCGGTCCTTTTCCATCTCCATCCAGTCAGAGACCGTGGCTTTACGGTTTCCCTTGCCGTGCACGGCACCTGCTTCATTAATGATGTGCGCATGCAACGCCAGCGCCTCCGTAAGGGTGGATTTACCGGCGTCCGGGTGGGCGATGACGGCAAATGTACGACGGCGGGTGGCTTCGGAGGCAATACTCATGCGCGTAAGTTTAGCGGTCTTGACCTAAAGTGCTGGAATCGCGCCGCAGCAATTAATTCCAGTCCACGCCAAGTTGCTCGCCCAAGTCATCGAAGATGCGGCGAGCAACGCTTGCCTTCTTGGCCATCGGTCGACGCATGCCCGGCTTGCGCTTGCTGTTGAAATACTGGCCAGACTCAAAGTGCACGCCCGGCGTGCCAGTGAGGTAATATGCAAGGCTCTCGCCGCCGGCCTGGGCTTTTCCAAAGTACTTGGAGATGGCACCGGTGTAGAACTTGCTCGTGCGGGTTTGCGATGACCGCGCAAAGTTGGTTGCCAAGACGCCGGGGTGGAAGGCCACGGAAGTCATCCCATGATCGTGGAGATACTGCGTAAGCAAAATATCGCCCCGCTTGGCGTTGCCGTAGGCACGCTCTGCGGTGAACTTCTGGAAGGTATTTGGATCGCCCGGATCGAATGCAGACATCAAGAAATTAGCCACCGAAGCGGTTTGCACGATGGTGGCATCCGTTTTGCGCAGCTTCTCCCGTAGCAAGGAAGTCAGCAGGAAAGGCGCCACCACGTTAACCTGCCACGTGCGTTCAAATCCATCGGCCGTGGTGAAGGGGCCATCGAAGATCCCGCCCGCATTGTTTCCCAACGCGTGAATCTCCTCGAGCTCACCTAATTCTTCTGCCAAGCGGCGCACCTGGCCCAAAGACTCAAAGTCCGCCAGGTGGAAGGAAGCCCCCACGCTTTCTGCCACAGCCTTGGTCTTTTCGGGATTACGGCCAACCAGCACCAGGTGATCCTGCGGGCGTTGAGCGCGGAGCACGCGGGCTGCTGCAGCGCCGATGCCGTCAGAGGCACCAGTGATGACGATGGTTTGTGGGTCGTGGCTCATGAATTAAAGCTTAGGGGTTATGAGCTTTCTCTGGTGGGTTACTTGCGGGAATGAATCTCATTCTGCGCGAATTGAATGCCGCGGGAAACGATGAGCCCCACGGCGTCGGCAGCCGTGGCGATTGCGGCGTCGAAACCAGTACCGGAATCCACCGGCCCCAGGACATAATCCGGAATGGATGTGCCCTTCGGCGGGCGGGCAATACCGATGCGAATGCGAGGGTACTCGCGGGGTCCCAAGCGTTCGCTCAAGGACTTCAACCCGTTGTGGCCGTTTTCATTGCCGCCTACCTTGATGCGAATCTTATGCGCTGGCAAATCGAGCTCATCATGAATCACGATGATGCGCTCCGCTGGAATCTGTAATTCCTCTGCGAAGGGAGCGATCGGGTCACCAGACAAGTTCATAAAAGTTGCGCAACGGGCAACGACTACGGCGATATCGCCCACCATTACCTGCGCCGCGGACAATTTATGGCCCTTAACCGGCTGCAGGATATCTCCGGAATCGGCTAAAAGGTCATCGACTGCCATGTAGCCCACGTTGTGGCGAGTCGCGGCGTACTGCGCGCCGGGGTTGCCAAGGCCCACCACGAGCCATTGGCCAGAAAGGTCAGAAACTTCCAGCAAGGGAGCCTGCTTCTGGCGTGCTGTGCTCCGGTGAAGCCCCTCCTTCACAATACTTGCTTTGGACCCCGCCGAAGAGCGAAGCTGCTGCAAACATTCCTTGATGGTTGCGCCGAGGGAAGACATAAAACACACCTTAATGTGGGGAGTAAAAAACAGCTTACGCGCATCCTTTGCCTAGTGTGGGCGAGATGAGCACACTACTTGAAAGCTTAGAAGCCAGAATACTTCCCGCCCCCATGGCCGGGGGACCCACGACCCCGCGCAGCGTTCTGGCGGCATCGGCAGCCGGCTCCTTTGGTGCTTTGGCACTGGGCACTGCTTCCCTCGAAGCGGCGCGGGAACAGATTGCGGCCTGCGAGGGTGAGCATTT
>NZ_KV800675.1:107281-121321 GCF_001810285.1 Corynebacterium sp. HMSC071F07 | reverse complement strand
TTTGGGGTAAATCTTTTCTGCCCGCAGAAGCCGCTGGGTGAAGACTCGATGGCGGCGGTGCGCGCTATGGCGGAATCAGAAGGCGTGGAGGTTCCTAGCGTCGACTATTCCAACGGATGGGAGGACAAGCTCCAGCTAGCGCTAGATGGCGGCGCGGCGGTGCTGTGGTCCATGTTCGGTACCTTTAGTCTTGGCGAGATTGACCGTATCCACGCTGCGGGAGCGGAGGCTTGGACCACGGTTACCTCGCCGGAAGAAGCTATCGCTGCTGCCAAAGTTGGGGTAGACGCGTTGTGTGTGCAGGGGCCTGAGGCCGGCGGGCACCGCGGGGTCTGGGATGCTGAAGCGGAGCCGGATTGGCGCCCGCTGCCGGAGCTGGTGGCGGCAGTTTACGCCGCGCTTGGCGACGCCCCTTTACCTCTGATTGCCGCAGGTGGACTGCGTACATCCGAAGACGTCGCCCGAGCCCTTTCATGGCCAGGCGTTGAAGCGGTCAGCTGTGGTTCGGCCTTCTTGCTGGCTGAGGAGGCTGGAACCAGCGCCTTTAATCGCGAGCTTCTTGCAAGCGGCGGCAAGAGTGTATCTACTCGTGCGTTTTCCGGCCGCTTTGCCCGCGGGCTGGAAACTGAGTTCACTCGGGCCCACCCAAAAATGCCCCCGATGTACCCCTTCTTGAATCCGATTTTGAAACCACGCCGCCAAGAACAGGATGCTGCAGTGGCCTATTGCCTGGTGGGGGAGCAGGTGGAGAAAATAAACGGGGGTAGTGTGGCGGAAATCCTGTGGCGTCTATGCCAAAACGGGCAACACTAGGCGTTAATATTTACGGTTGAATGTTGGTTTACCCCCCCATGACGAGTAAAGGAAAAGAACACGTGACTGCGAACGCACAGGTTGGACACGCTGACTGGAACGAGCGCCTTGAGCTTGCTCAGGAAATGATCCCGCTGATCCACCAACTGCACCGCACCAACAACGTTGTTGCCACCATCTACGGCCGCAACTTGAATGGCGTAACGGACATCGACATCATGAAGGCGCACCGCTACGCACGCCGTATTGCAAAGCGCGAACTTTCCACCGCAGAGACCCTTCCTATCCTGAAGGAACTGTGCGACATGAACCTGGGCTCTGCCTCCATCGACCTGGGCCGCCTGGCTTCTGGCTACTCTGAGTCTGACGCCAACAACCTGCGCGACTACCTGGAGCAGGAACTCTGCGACCTGGTTGGCGCTGCTGTTGATAAGGAATGCACCGACGTTGTGCTCTACGGCTTTGGCCGCATCGGCCGACTGCTGGCCCGCATCCTGATCGCTCGTGAGGCTGCATACGGCGGCGTCCGTCTGCGTGCCATCGTTGCCCGCAAGAAGGGCGACGGCGATATCTTCAAGCGTGCCTCCTTGCTGCGCCGCGACTCCGTTCATGGTGCTTTCAACGGCACCATCGCTGTGGATGAAGAAAACGACGTTATCTGGGCAAACGGCACCAAGATTCAGATGATCTACGCCAACGACCCGGCTGATATCGACTACACCGCTTACGGCATCAACAATGCCATCCTGGTTGATAACACCGGCGTATGGCGTGACCGCGCTGGCCTGGAGCAGCACCTGCAGTCCAAGGGCATCGACCGCGTGCTGCTGACCGCACCGGGCAAGGGCGATCTGAAGAACATCGTCTACGGCATCAACGATGACACCATCGAGGATTCTGACAAGATCCTGTCTGCCGCATCCTGCACCACCAACGGCATCACCCCTGTTCTTAAGGTCATCAATGATCGTTACGGCGTTGTCCACGGCCACGTGGAGACCGCTCACTCCTTTACCAATGACCAGAACCTGATTGATAACTTCCACAAGGGTGACCGTCGTGGCCGCGCAGCTGGTCTCAACATGGTTCTCACCGAGACCGGTGCTGCGAAGGCAGTCTCCAAGGCTGTTCCGGAGTTTGAGGGCAAGCTGACCGGTAACGCTATCCGCGTTCCTACCCCGGACGTTTCCATGGCAGTGCTGAACCTGGAGCTGGAGAAGGAAGTCGAGCGCGACGAGGTCAACAACTTCCTGCGCAACGTTTCCCTGCACTCTGACCTGCGCCAGCAGATTTCTTACATTGCTTCTCCGGAGGTTGTCTCCTCTGACTTCGTCGGCTCCACCCACGCCGGCATTGTCGACGGCCTGGCAACCATCGCTTCCGGCAAGCACCTGGTTCTCTATGTCTGGTACGACAACGAGTTCGGCTACTCCAACCAGGTAATTCGCATCGTCGAGGACATCGCAGGCGCACGTCCTCGCGTATTCCCGGCTCGCGTTGAGGCACACGAGCTCTAAGCCTTTTCGCGCAGATTAAGCGCTACCCACCCCTGGGGCCACATTTTCGGTGTGGCTCCAGGGGTCTTTGTTTAGGCAGGCATGGGATCGGGTTGTAGTGCTAGGGCGCACGTACCCCTGAGTGGGTTGTTCGACTACGTGTATCCACGGCTGAGTTTTAGGATGTTTCGATGTGAAATCTAAACCCAGGCATTCGCAACCACACCGTGCCCAAAGCGCTGAAATAGCTGAAAATGCTGGTAGCAATCAATCTCCTGCGTCTCGGTGGATAAACGCCGGGCAATGGCTGATCGGTACGCCTTGGGGAAGGCTTGTCATTATTATTGCGTTGTGCGCGGCGCTGGCACCATCAGTATTACGAGGTTTTCACCTCCGGTATTACATCGATCTTGATGTCTACGCTGCAGGCGGTCGCGCGGTGCTGACAGGCCAGTCGCTCTACGACGACGGCTTCGATGTGCGTGGGGCGCATTTGCCTTTTACATATCCGCCGTTGGCCGCAATGCTTTTTGCCCCGTTGTCGCTTCTGCCGCACTCGGTCGCAGCGGTTATCATGCTCGCAGTATCAACCGCGGCGCTCTGGTGGTGCATTCACCGTATCGTGGACATGCTGGGGCTTGCTGAGTATCTCGGTGGCAGCAAAGGGTGGCTGAGCACCGGGCTGCTTGCGTTGGCCTTGGTGACAGAACCCGTGCGGCAGACCCTCATGTTTGGCCAGATCAACATCGTGCTGATGTTTCTCGTGCTCGCCGATGTCTTTGGTCGCCGCAGTCTCCGTGGGTGGGGCGTGGGACTTGCGGCGGCCATCAAGCTTACTCCTGCGGTCTTTGGCCTGTATTTCCTTATCACCCGGCAATTTAAGGCTGCGGCGATGTCCGTAGCGACCGGAATTGCAGCGACGCTGTTGGCGGCACTCGTCTTGCCGGCCGACTCCCGCGAATACTGGACGCATACCTTGGGCGATCCGACCCGGATCGGTGGAATCGATTACGTGGGCAATCAATCTCTCCGCGGCGTCGTTGAGCGTGCCCTCGGGCCAGGGGAGGGCCACGGCCTGTGGGTTGGCGCGTCGCTGGTGGCCTTCTGCGTCATCGCGGTGACCATGTGGCGGCACCGCGGTGACATGGTGGTGCTGCTAGGACTCAACTCGCTTGTAGCTCTTCTTATCTCCCCGGTGAGCTGGTCGCACCACTGGGTCTGGCTGCCGGTGCTGCTTCTCCCTCAGCTCGCGCGTTGGGCCCGCGGTGGGGTGCCGGGCGCTACGTCCGTGGCGATCGCGACGATGCTGCTTACCTTCATTGGGCCGCACTGGTTCGTGGATGGTTTGGATACCACGCAGTGGTGGGCGTCGGTATGCGCAGCAGACTTCGTCCTCATCGCAGTGGCATATCTTGTGCTTGCCGTGCGCGCCCCGCGGCCGCGGGTTAATTCTTAGCGGGCGGGATAGCGGTTGCCGGGGATGACTACTTGTCTGACTTGTGCTTCTTAGCCTTCTTTTTCTTCTTGCCCTTGTGAGCGGCAACTTTGTCGCGCTCAAGTTCGGCGGCCACATCGGGGACGTAGGCGAACTCATCGCGCGGCGGGCGCTGGTATTCCTCGCCGCTTTCAGCTGGGCGCTCCGGAATCTCCGGAACCACCTGCTCGACGTGCTGATACGGAACCGTCTTTAGGATGTGGTTGATGACGTTGATACGAGAGCGTTTTTTGTCTTCAGATTCAACGGTGTACCACGGAGCGTTCGGGGTATCGGTGTGGACGAACATCTCGTCCTTTGCACGGGAGTAGTCCTCCCAGCGGGTGATGGACTGCAGATCCATGGGAGAGAGCTTCCAGCGACGCAGCGGATCGTTGCGGCGGGACTTAAAGCGCGCGATCTGCTCTTCGTCAGAGACGGAGAACCAGTACTTCAGCAGAATAATGCCGTCTTCAACGAGCATGTTTTCGAGCTGGGGCGCCTGGTGCAAGAAGCGGACGTATTCCTGTTGGGAGCAAAAGCCCATGACTCGCTCGACGCCGGCGCGGTTATACCAGGAGCGGTCAAAAATGACTATTTCGCCCGCGGTCGGAAGCTTTTCGATGTAGCGCTGGAAGTACCACTGGCCGGCCTCACGGTCGTTGGGCTTAGGCAGAGCTTCGATGCGGCAGGTGCGGGGGTTGAGGTACTGGGTGATGCGCTTGATAGCAGAGCCCTTACCTGCAGCGTCGCGACCTTCCATGATAATGACGATGCGGGCACCGGTTTCTACAACCCACTGCTGCATCTCGACGAGTTCGGCCTGCAGGCGCTTGAGTTCTTCCTCGTAAGCTTCCTTATCGAGCTTGGCAGGGGCGGTTTTGGATTTCTTGCTCATGCATTTAACTTTAGCCCGCTAGCTGCGAAGATAGGTAATAAATCCAGGACAATTATGCACAAGCATAGTAATTAACCACACGTGCACTCCGGCCCGCATCCAGAAGGCGCTTCGCCGTAGTGCGTGGTGTTTTCGATAGCGCCCAAGCCTTCGACCTCAATGCGGACGGTTTGGCCGTCCTGAATAAAGGCCTGTGGCTGACGCGCAAATCCCACGCCCTCGGGCGTGCCGGTCACGATGACATCGCCGGGGTTAAGCGGGTACAGCTTTGAGCAGAACGCGATGAGCTCCGCGACGGAGAAAATCAGGTCATCGGTGTTATCCGCTTGGCGCACCTCGCCATCAACGGTGGTGGTAATGCGCGCGTTGCCGCCAGGCGCCCACTCATCAGAAGTGGTTAGCCATGGACCGAATCCAGCAGTGCGGTAGAAAGATTTGCCGGCATGGAATTGAGTGGTACGCCGCTGGAAATCCCGCAGCGTGTAGTCATTCATCACGGCGTAGCCTGCGGCGTGTTCGAGCGCTTCTGCCATCGCAACATTGTGCGCACGAGAGCCGATAACCACGGCGAGTTCGCCCTCATAGTCGAGCTTGCTCGTGGCCCAGTCGGGGACATAGATATCGTCGTAGGGGCCGGTGAGCGCCTCCGGAAACTTAACGAACAAGGTAGGCTGCTCAGGCAGTTCACGCCCCATCTCACGCGCATGTTTGGCGTAATTGACGCCCACGCAGATAATCTTCGACGGCGTCGGGATGACGGGCGCTAAGTCCTGCTCGCGAAAAGCAATCGGCTCGCCAGAAAGTTGCGCGGACTTGCACCAATCCTCGGCCTGCAGGAGCTGGCCGACGTCGTCAAAGTCGAGCTCCACGCCCACGCCGGGGCCGTCGATGCGGATCGCAGTGGTGCCAAACTGAGTTCGCAAGGTGGCAAGTTTCATGTCGGAAATTTTACGCGGAGTTGCAGGCAGCTTGGCGCACAAGCCAGGGAGAAGTTTTAAGGCATGCGAATCTGGCCCGTGGGCGGGCTAGACAACTTGCTTCGCGAGCTAAGTAGCGTGTTCTGAGAAATTGCTCAGCTCTTCGTCGAGGTAGTTGCGTTCTTCTTCCAACCAATCTGGCAGCGGCGAGTTAAGCGGCGGCGGAGATTTATCCGTCCAAGGGGGGATGTACCAGCCGCTGGGCGGAACCCAATAGACTGTGCCATGCCGCTCTAGCCATCCGCGTCCACCGGCGGTCTCGTCGTCATTGACGGCATTGTGATACTGGCAGGCCATGGTGAGGTTTTCCGCGGATGTTTCGCCGCCATGGCGCCAGGCCTTTAGATGGTGGACTTGGCAATCGTTCGCGCCCTTTTTGCAGCCGAGCCAGGCACAGCGCGGGTTTTCCGCAGTAGCCATAAGCCGCTGCTTGGTGGAGGCAAAACGCGAGACGCGGTGCAGGTTCACAGGCCCATGCACAGGATGCATGAGTACGTGGAAGCCGTGATCAAGGATGTTCCGGGTAGCCAGTTCAGTCGAGGAGATGAGCGCGCCATTGCTCAATTGGAACCAGACTTCGTGGCCTTCCAAGGCCCGCGCGTAGTTTTCCATTTTTGTCACCAACATGACAGAAATTGCTGGCTGACTAGGGTTTCCTTCGCCGAACCAGCGTTGCTTTAGCCCTGCGAGTGCAGATTCAGCGCTGCTGCAGTCAAGGCTGTCGCGCATATCGGTGAGGTCGGCGGAGGGGCCGCAAATAGTCAGGGTAGCTTGGCCATCGGGATGCTGGGCAAGCCGTATTCCAGGCTTGCGTTCGCGGCGAGATGAGCGCGCAGCAACCAACTCGCGGGCCTTCTTCTCGACGTCCCTCGTATCACCGGCCGTGGCCAAAGCCGTATGGCGCACGCGCCACCGTTCGGCCTCCGTGCGCAACTTGCGGGCCTGCTTTTCCACGGCAAGGAGCGTAGTAAGGGAGTGAGCACGCCCGCGTTCCATGGTTTCACGACGCAAGCGCTGAAAAGAGTTACCGGGCGCGAAGGGCTCAGCGAGGGCTGCAAGGTCTATTGCCAGAGCATCGGGCACCCCGAGACTAGCGATTTCACTCGCTGTCTTGCCCACGGCTTCTTCGACAATATCCATGCCCCGACTTAACGTGCTGGCCAGTTCCCCCAAAACTGTCATAGCCCAGACCCTAAAGCAGCTTATGCCACGCCGCAACTGGAGCGGCGTCGGCAAGCGCAGCTAACTCGCGGACGCGATGCGGGTGATTTCTTGCGCTGCGTCTGCGCAGATGATGGGGATGTCCGCTTGCTCTTTCTTTGCCCACGGTTTAAGCACGAAGCTTGCGGGATCCATTCGACCAGGTGGGCGTCCGATGCCTATGGAAAGCCGCTGATAATCCTTGGTACCCAGAGACTTGGTGGTGGAGCGCAGGCCATTGTGCCCGTGGTCGCCACCACCGACGCGGTGCTTGACGACGCCGAATTCCAGCTCCAGCTCATCATGGACCACGATGAGGTTTGTAGGGGATAGCGAAAAGTACTGGAGGAGTGCCTTGATAGGGCCACCAGAGAGGTTCATGAAAGAACGCGGCTTGGCAAGGAATAACTTGGTCGAGCCAAAGCGAACTTCGGCAACTTCGGTGTTGGTCTTCTTATGCACTGAAAAGCTGGTGAAGTTGTCGTTAGCTAATTCATCGACAACATCGAAACCGATGTTGTGGCGGGTTCCGGCATATTTGGGGCCCGGGTTGCCCAGGCCGACGACGAGATAATCAGTCACTAAGCCATTGTCTCATGCCGGTGCGAAAGAGCGGCTCTTGGCGTGAAAACGGGCAAACGCCCGCGCCAGCCACGATGGCCAGTGCGGGCGAATGCGCGTAAAAGAGCGAGAAACTCTGAATTACTCTGCGGATTCTTCCTCTGCGGATTCAGCGCCAGCCTCAGCGCCGCCTTCCTCAGCAGCCTCAGCGGCTGCCTCGAGCTCTTCGTCAACCTCAGGCAGGGAGATGGAAGCGATGACGGTCTCTGCATCTGCAACCAGGGTGGTGTTTTCTGGCAGGGTGATGTCGCCAGCGGTGACGACAGCGCCGTCCTCGAGGCCCTCGATGGAAACGGAGATCTCCTCTGGGATGTTCAGAACGTCTGCCTCAACGAGGAGGACGTCAGCATCCTGAACGGACATGGTGCCCGGTGCGCTCTCGCCCTCGAGAACAACCGGAACCTCAACCTCAACCTTCTCGCCGCGCTTGATGGAAAGCAGGTCGACGTGGTCGATGTCCAGGGTCAGAACGTTCTGGTCAACGTGCTTGACCATGACGAGGTGCTGCTCACCCTCGAGCTCGAGCTCGAAAACAGCGTTGACGCCGTGTGCGCGAACCAGTGCGGTCAGCTCGAGACGGTCAACAGCGAAGTGCAGAACGTCAACGCCGTGGCCGTAGACAACGCCTGGGACCTTGCCAGCAACGCGCAGGCGGCGAGCGAAGCCCTTGCCGAACTCGTTACGTACTTCTGCCTTCAATACTGGGCGGGTGTTTGCCATAGTAAAACTCCTAGTGTCAAAGATTGGTGCGGCGAGACTTTAGCGAGTTCGAAAAACGGCGAAAGCCTGCCGATGGTCGTCTTGGTCGAGTCATCGCAGGCTTAAAACGTGTGAAATAACTTCTAATCGCGTCGATAACGGCTTTCCAATTCTGGGCAGCCCTCGCCGAGACAGCGAGAATACTAACACGCAGCGCCGAGAGCAGGCAAGTTACTTCTGCTCTTCTTCGCCGACAACTCCCTAGCCTTCGTCAGCTTCGTAGTCCTCGGCCGAAAAGTCATTGGAATCATCGGCCTCGCTAAGCGCGCTGCCTGCCACCTTAGCGAGGCTATCGACGCTATTCCACCAGCTCTTCATGGAGATAAGCTCATGCAGGCTGTCCAATTGTGCAGGCGGAAATACCTTAAGATGTAACAAGCAGAACAACAACACAAGGAACCTCCACCTGGATCAATTCAGGTGGAGGTTCCTTGTGTTCTGTTTAGGAGAGTAGCTTGTATCCGCTCTTGTCTTTGAATTCCCCTGTGGCGATCATAATGAGATCCACGATGGTTCCCACTAAGAAGAGTCCTCCTGTGAAGAGCCAGAGCAGACCAGTTCCGATCTTTCCTACATATATGCGGTGAAGACCAGCCACAAGGAAGAGACCAAGGACGCACAGCACAGCTGCGACACCTTTGCTGTATTTGCTTTCCCCGGAGAAATAGTTCGCATTGTAGGTCATATCATTATGTCCTTTCATTGTGGTGCGGTATCCGTTGCCAACGTGCAAGTCGTAGCACAGGTTCATGATGGCTGCATCTTATGTGGCGTCTAGCGCAAGGCAGGGAAAACCCAAGGAAAGTGCCTCGTCAAGCCTCCGAGTAAATATTAGTCAAGTTCATTTCTGTTTTTTGGGGGGAAATGAAAAGACCGCCCAGCCGTGTGCTGGACGGTCCTTTTACGTGCTGCTTTTTAAGCGCTTAGTTTGACTCGAAGAGCGTGGTTACGGAGCCGTTTTCGAAAATCTCGTGGATGGTACGAGCCAGCAGCGGAGCAATCGAAAGAACGGTCAGGTTGGACCAGCCCTCGGTGGACTGCGGAAGGGTATCGGTGGTGATGACTTCCTCAGCGCCGCACTCGGACAGGCGCTCACGTGCCGGATCGGAGAAGACGCCGTGGGTACAAGCGATGACGACGGACTTCGCGCCTGCTTCCTTCAGCACACGAACTGCGCCAGCGATGGTTCCGCCGGTATCGATCATGTCATCCAGAAGGATGCAGTCCTTGCCCTCGACCTCACCGACAACGCGGTTGGAGACGGTCTCGTTTGCAACCTCGGTGGAACGAGTCTTGTGAACGAAGGACAGTGGGGCGTCGCCTAGCTCATGTGCCCATTTCTCAGCGACCTTGACGCGGCCAGCATCCGGGGAGACCACTGCGAGGTTGTCCAAGGGATACTTGGACTTGATGTAGTCAACCAGAATCGGCATTGCGTGCATGTGATCGACCGGGCCGTCGAAGAAGCCCTGGATCTGGTCAGTGTGCAGGTCAACAGAAACGATGCGGTCAGCGCCAGCAGCCTGTAGTAGATCTGCAACCAGGCGAGCGGAGATCGGCTCGCGGCCGCGGTGCTTCTTATCCTGACGTGCGTATGGGTAGAACGGCAGGATAGCGGTGATGCGCTTGGCAGAGCCGCGCTTGAGCGCATCGATCATGATGAGCTGCTCCATCAGCCACTTGTTCAGCGGCTGGCTGTGGGACTGCATAACGAAGCAGTCGGCACCACGGACAGACTCTTCGAAGCGGATGAAGATCTCACCGTTTGCAAAGTCACGAGCGGTGGTTGGAACGAGGTCCGTCTTCAGTTCCTTGGCAACAGCTTCAGCCAATTCTGGGTGTGCACGCCCAGAAAAGAGCTTCATATTCTTGCTGCTGCCGGTTACCTTGCCAGTCATGGGCGGTAATTCCCCTTACTTGTTGTTGTCCTGTGCGCGGGCGGCAGCTTCTGCTGCCGGAGTGCCCGGACGCTTCTTTTGAACCCAGCCTTCGATGTTGCGCTGCTTGCCACCGGAGACTACGAGTGCTCCCGCAGGAACATCTTCCTTGATAACTGTACCCGCCCCGGAATAAGCGCCGTCACCGACATTGACTGGTGCGATAAACATCGTGTCAGATCCGGTGCGCACATGGCTGCCGATTACGGTGTGATGCTTGTTAACACCGTCGTAGTTGACGAATACGGAAGAAGCGCCGATGTTGGATTCCTCGCCCACGGTGGCGTCGCCGATGTAGGTCAGGTGCGGCACCTTGGACCCGCGCCCGATCTGGGCATTCTTCGCCTCGACGAAGCCGCCGAGCTTGCCGCCTTCGCCGAGCTCGGTCTTCGGGCGGATGAAGGTAAACGGGCCGACGTTGGCGTTAGCGCCAATCACAGACTCGGAACCGTGGGTGCGGATGACCTTGGCGCCCTCGCCGACCTGCATATCGGTCAGGGTGGTGTCCGGGCCGATTTCCGTGCCATCAGCGATGTGAGTCTTGCCCCACAGCTGGGTGCCCGGGTGGATGAGAACGTCGCAGCCAATGGTGACGTCAACGCCAATCCAGGTGGTGGCAGGGTCGACGATGGTGGCACCGCCGCGCATGGCGGCTTCCACCGTGCGGCGGTTGAGCTCGCGTCCAGCTGCGGCGAGCTGGACGCGGTCATTGACGCCTGCCAGCTCGCCGGCGTCGGCAGCAATGTGCGCGCCGACGTTGTGGCCTGCGGTGCGGGCGATCTCCAAAACGTCAGTGATGTAGAGCTCGCCCTGGGCGTTGTTGGAATCGAGCTTGGTTAGGGCGTCGCGCAGAATTGCGCCGTCGAAAGCGAATACGCCGGAGTTGACCTCGTTGATGGAAAGCTGCTCGCTTGCTGCATCCTTCTGCTCAACGATGGCTTCGACATTGCCGTCTGCGCCGCGGACGATGCGGCCATAACCGGTTGGGTCAGCAAGCTGCATCGACAGAACCGTCACGGCGTTGCCGGCGGTAACGTGGGCGTCGAAAAGCCCGCGGATGGTCTCAGTGCGAAGAAGGGGGACGTCACCGTTGGTGACGATGACGGTGCCATCGAAGTCGGGGAGTGGCTCGAGACCGCACTGCACTGCGTGGCCGGTGCCGTTTTGTTCTTCCTGCACTGCCTGGGAGACCTCGGTTCCCAGTTCTGCGGCGATGGCCTCAATGGCAGGAGAGACCTGCTCGCGCTGGTGGCCGACGACGGCGACGAGGTGCTCCGGGTGCATACCAGCCGCAGCATGCAGCGCGTGCCCGATGAGCGGGCGGCCGCCGATTTCGTGCAAAGTCTTTTGCTTTGCGGATTTCATTCGGGTGCCAGCGCCCGCTGCTAGAACAACAATGGCGCACTTAGTTGTATCAGCCACGAGTTTCTTCGTTCTCCTGTCGTCGAGTCTTATTTAGGGAGTAATGTCCCACATCTTAACGCCCCACGTAATTATTGGGGGATAAAGCGCACCCCAGTTCGGCGCTGGTTTGCTACGAACTAGGCAGAGACCTCACGCAGCATCCTGGCGCGCCAAGCTCCGATGAAGCCGAGTGCAGCCAAGAAAAGCAGGGCAGCGGTAGGCCCGGCAAGGGAAATGACTGCGGAGATTGCGCCTACAACAAGCAAGATTGCGCCCATCATCGTGTTGGCCGCACCGACATAAAAGGTGCGTTTATCGCCACCTGCCATGTCCACGATGTAAGTCTTACGCGCGACGCGGATGCCCGTGTGCGCGAGGTTGACCAAAAAGAACCCCAGCGGCAAAGCCCAAGCACAAACCCAGGTTGGCGCCCAATGAGCACAAGCGACCACGAGCATTAGGGTCAGCGATGCCGCAACCGACGCCCACGACATCACCAATCGGGAAGAGCGATCCGACCAGATGCCGGAAATTTTTCCACCCACCAGGTTGGCAAGGCCAGAAGCAAGCACGAAGCCCGCGAGTCCGCTGAGCACCGTGGTGCCGCTTTGATGGGAAAGCGTGACGATGAAGGTGGTTGATAGCGCAGTCACTAGCAAAAGGGCGCGCACGTTAACAAAGCGGCGGAAATCTTCGTCGGAGGTATATAGCTTCCAGGTATCGCTCCACCAGTGAGGGCCCTCGGATGCATTCTTTTTGGCGGCCGCGGTTTCTGCTTCATCCGGAACGGGCTCATCGATGGAGGAGAATATCGCTGCCGCAACGAACCAACTCAGCGCACCACCACCGAGAACTGCGGCAAGCCCCAGCGGCGGAAGCTGGCCCAAGAACGCGAGCACAAGGCCAACGAGTAGGGTTACCGCGCCCGATGCTTGAGCAGCAAGCCCCGTCACCTCACCGCGGCTGCCTTTAGAAATGGTCCGGCCTTGGACGTCTTTTCCCGTCAGCGAGCACAAAGCGCGGAAAACAGAAAGCACGGCAAGCGCAGCGATGGTTATCGTGCCGAGAACCCAACCTTCAAATACCGCTGCGGCACCTGCAATCACGAGGGCGCTAATGCCTTGAACGACCGAGCCCCACACCCATAGCTTCTTGCGGGTCGGACGGGAAGTTACCCACGGGGTCAGTGCGGCCTGCGGGAGCATGGAGCCAGACTCTCGGATAGGCACCAGTAGTGCGGTAAAAAAGTGCGGGACGCCCAGCTGTGCAAAGAGCCAGGGCAGGACGGTCTTTCCGGAGACTAATTGGTCACCGATGCCTTGTAGGGCGTTTGAGGATGCGAAAAGGCGGGCGGGACGAGCTTCT
Organism: Corynebacterium sp. HMSC071F07; assembly: GCF_001810285.1. Taxonomy (NCBI): domain Bacteria; kingdom Bacillati; phylum Actinomycetota; class Actinomycetes; order Mycobacteriales; family Corynebacteriaceae; genus Corynebacterium; species Corynebacterium sp. HMSC071F07. The sequence continues at coordinate 108,377 of NZ_KV800675.1, read as the reverse complement.
TGGTCTGGGATCGGCATAAATCAAGCGTATGTGATAAATACCTGAATTGGCCGAAATAGGTTTGGCTTAGTAGCCAACTAAAATACTCTGGTATTTATGGGTTTTACGCGTCGTGTCTTTTTCAAAGGTGCTCTGTTTACTGCTTCTGCCGCTGCGGCGGGTGCGGCCATCACGGCTTGTGCCAATACGAAGAATAAGGATCAGCCGGCCCCGGTGGGCTATGACGCGGCGCCGCGGCCCCTTCCTATTCCGCCACTTTTAGAAGGTGAGATGGATGGCGGTACAAGGGTCTTCAAGCTCACCGCCCAAGACGGCCATTCGGAGGTTATCTCGGGCAATAACAACACCCGCACTTGGGGATTCAACGGCGCCTTCTTAGGGCCCACGCTGCGGGCGCACAAAGGTGAAAAGGTCCGCGCGGAAATCACCAATAACCTGGTCGAAATGACCACCGTGCACTGGCATGGAATGAAGCTTCCGGCCTATTCCGATGGTGGACCACACTCGCCGATTGAGGTGGGCAAGACCTGGAAGCCACAGTGGGAGATTTCCCAACCCGCCGCCACCGTCTGGTATCACCCGCACCCGCACATGGCCACGGCAACCCATGCATACCGCGGACTTGCTGGCATGTTTATCTTGGACGACGACGTATCGGATAAGCTCGACATTCCTTCTGAGTACGGCGTGGATGACATTCCGGTGGTCATTATGGATGCGAAGTTCACTGAGGACGGCCAGTTTGATCACCAGGTTGACGGCACTCTCGGTCTCATGGGCACTACTCCTGTGGTTAACGGCATCACGAATGCAGCTTTCACCGCCACCACGCGCCGGGTTCGACTCCGTTTGCTCAACGGCGCTTCGATGCGTTTCTACACGCTGGCCCTGGATAACGGGACGCCGTTTAACGTCATCGCTACTGACTCCGGGCTTCTCGACGCCCCCGTTGAGGTCGACGAACTCCTCATCGGGCCAGGCGAGCGCATCGAGGTCCTCGTGGACTTGGAGCCCGGCAAGGACGTGGTGTTGCAGTCGGTGCCGCGCAAGGACAACTTCAGCATCCCCGAAGATGAGTACTCTGCGGACTTTGGCT
>NZ_KV800675.1:102987-107181 GCF_001810285.1 Corynebacterium sp. HMSC071F07 | reverse complement strand
GGGGAGGATGCGCCTGCAGCGCCAGCTCTGCCGCAAACCTTGGATCCCGCGGCTGCCGACGTCCCGTCTGCCGAGGGGCTGACTGAGCGCGAGTTCGTGCTCAATACCTTCATGATTAACGGTGAGTCCATGGACATGGCCCGCGTGGACACCGTGATCGAGGAAGACAAGCCTGAGGTATGGACTGTGACCAACGAAAATAGCGATTGGCCGCACAACTTTCACATCCATAATTCGCGTTTCAAGGTCTTGTCTTATGACTATGGCGATGGCAAGGACATCGCGGTTCCGACGATGGGCTGGAAGGACATCGTCAATCTTCCGCCCAAGGCAACTGCCAAGCTGCTCGTGGAGTTGGGCTACTTCCCGGATAAGACCATTCCGTACATGTACCACTGTCACATGCTCCTGCACGAGGACAAGGGCATGATGGGCCAGATGGTTGTGGTGAACAAGGGCGAAAAACCTGACGTGCGCGTCAAGCCGGCGGCGCTTGTATTCGAGAAGTCTGCTGGGGCGTCGCATAGCGCACATGCTGGGCAAGTCGTGGACTCATCCCGTAGCCCGTACGCGACCCCGTCTGCGACTTCCTAGGCTTTTCGAGGTCTCAAAATAAAAACTCCTGCTCCTTCGAAATGCGAAGTAAGCAGGAGTTTTCTTGGCTTCCCCACCAGGACTCGAACCTAGAATGACGGGACCAAAAACCGTAGTGTTGCCGATTACACCATGGGGAATAACCGCACGCTCAAGGCGTGCGTTGCTAATAGTACCTGACGCATATGCCTTAATTACAAATGCCACCCACTAAGCTTGATCGCATGGTTCGACAGAGGATGACTGGACGCGAACGTCGCGAGCAATTGATCGTGATTGGCCGAGCGGCATTTGCCGAGCTGGGCTTCGACAGAGCCAGCGTAGAGGAGATTGCGGCGCGAGCTGGCGTGTCCAAGCCTGTGGTCTACGAGCACTTCGGGGGAAAAGAAGGCCTCTACGCGGTCATCGTGGACCGCGAGATGCTCGCCCTGGAGAAGGTGATCACGCATTCGCTTAGCGAAGGAACCTGGCGCGAGCGCATCGAGAAAGCCACTGTCGCACTTTTAAACTACGTGGAGCAAGAAACCGATGGATTCCTAATCCTCGTACGTGACTCCAAGCCCGGCGACGAACGCTCTTATTCCACTTTGCTTAATTCCTCCGTGGGGCAGGTTTCCTATATCCTGGGCGCCGCCTTCGAGCGCCGCGGCCTCGACGCGAAACTGGCAGGACTTTATGCCCAAGCGCTAGTCGGCATGGTCTCGATGACCGCCCAATGGTGGCTGGATACCCGCCAGCCGGCAAAGGAAGTGGTGGCTGCGCACATCGTAAACTTGTGCTGGAATGGGCTGTCTGGAATGGAAGCTAAGCCAAAACTGAGAGGAACTAACTAAGTGGCAACGCCGATGCTCGCCGGACTACTCAAGGTCGCGGCTTCCGACCCGAAACTCAAAGGGCTTGCCACCCAGGTAGGCGAGCCACACCTGCACATCACCGGCATCGACCAAGCGCGCCCCTGGGCTATCGGCACGCTGGCGAATCAGGCGCCCGTTCTCGTCGTTACCGCCACCGGCCGTGAGGCCGAGGACCTCACCGCGGAGTTAACCGCGATGATGGGGGACAAGGTTGCCCAGTTCCCGGCCTGGGAAACCCTTCCACACGAACGCCTTTCGCCCGGCGCGGATATCGTGGGCCGCCGCGCGCAGGTGCTGCACCGCATTGCAGAAGGCAAGCTGCGCGTCGTCGTCACGGCAGCGCGTGGATATAGCCAACCGATCTTGAAAAACGTGGAAGGCCGCAGTCCGATCAGCCTGGCCGAGGACATGGAAATCGAGCTCGAGGCCATCGTCTCCCAGCTGGAGTTTCGTGCCTACAAGCACGTGGACATGGTGGCCAAGCGCGGCGAGTATGCCGTTCGCGGCGGCATCTTGGACGTCTTTCCCACGACGCTCGATTACCCGGTGCGTGTGGAATTCTGGGGCGATGAAATTACCGATATCAGGCAATTTTCCGTCGCTGATCAGCGCGCGATTCTAGAGATTGAGGTCGGCGCGGTGGACATCTTCCCGGCGCGTGAGCTTCCGATTACTGACGACGTCGCCAAGCGTGCCCAAGACCTTGCCCTGCAGCACCCGGGCAATGCTGCCCTCGTGGAGCTTTTGACCAAGGTCGGTGAGCATATTCCGGCCGACGGCATGGAGGCGCTGCTGGCGGTGCTTAGCGACGCCCCGCTGGTCACCCTTCCCGAATTCATGCCTGAGGGTACCCACGTGCTGCTGGTCGCGCCGGAAAAGATTCGCACCCGTATTGCGGATCTAGAGTCCACGGACGCGGAATTCTTGGCTGCCGGTTGGGAAGCCGCTGCCATGGGGGCGGATGGTCCTTTGACCGCTGAAGGCCTGGACACCGAGGCCGCTAGCTACCGTTCCTACGAGTCTTTGGAAGCAACGTGCGCTAACGCGAGTTTGCCGCTGTGGACCTTTGCGCCCCCTGGAATGTTCATGGCCGACGAGGCGCAGACCTTGCCGCTCGAGTATGAACCGGGCCCGACGCCGCGTGGTGACATTAAGGAAATCGACGCCATGATGGCGCAGCTGCTCGCGCATACCCGCGACGGCGGCCGTGCGGCGTTTATCGCGCCGGCTCAGGGTGCCATCAAGCGCATGGTTGAGCGTTTTGCGGAAAAGGGCATCCGCACCAAGGTCGCGACTCCTGGCTGGGAGCCGACGCCTGGCGAGGTCACTTTGTATCAGGCGCTTTCACATGCGGGCTTGGTATTCCCGAAGGCCCGCAGTGCCGGCGGATCGCAGAAGGAACAGCTCCCGTTGGTTGTCATTACGGAGACCGACCTGACGGGTAATCGCGTGGGCGATATCGCCGGCGCAAAGCGACGCCCAGCAAAGCGCCGCAACCGCGTCGATCCGCTGGCGCTCAAACAGGGCGACTACGTGGTGCATGAAACCCACGGCATCGGCCGCTTCCTCAAGATGGCCGAGCGCACGATTCAGTCGGGTGATGAAACCTCCCGACGTGAGTACATCGTGCTGGAGTACGCCTCCTCGAAGCGCGGTCAGCCGGCCGATCAGCTCTGGGTCCCGATGGACTCGCTGGATCTGCTCTCCAAGTACACCGGCGGCGAGAAGCCGACGCTGTCCAAGATGGGCGGCTCGGACTGGAAGAACACCAAGAAGAAAGCCCGCGCCGCAGTCCGCGAAATCGCGGGCGAGCTGGTGGAGCTTTATGCCAAGCGCCAAGCCGCGCCGGGACACCAGTTTGCGCCGGATAACCCGTGGCAGGCGGAGATGGAAGATAACTTCCCGTACGTCGAGACTGAAGATCAGATGATGGCCATCGACTCTGTGAAGCAGGATATGGAATCCAGCGTGCCGATGGACCGCGTCGTCGTCGGCGATGTGGGCTATGGCAAGACCGAGGTAGCGGTGCGCGCAGCCTTCAAGGCAGTGCAGGACGGAATGCAGGTGGCGGTTCTGGTGCCGACCACCTTGCTGGCGCAACAGCATGCCGATACCTTCCGCGAGCGCATGACCGGTTTCCCGGTCAATATTCAGGTGCTTTCGCGCTTTACTTCTACCAAGGAAGCCAAGGAGATTGTCTCCGGCTTGGCAGACGGTTCCGTCGATATCGTCATCGGAACGCATCGCCTGCTGCAAACAGGTGTGCATTGGAAGAACCTAGGGCTAATCGTTGTAGACGAGGAGCAGCGCTTTGGCGTGGAGCATAAGGAACATATCAAGGCGCTTAAAGCCTCCGTTGACGTGCTGACGATGTCTGCGACCCCAATTCCGCGCACCCTCGAGATGTCCATGGCGGGCATCCGCGAGATGTCTACCATCCTGACCCCGCCGGAAGACCGCCATCCGGTCCTGACTTACGTGGGTGCTTATGAGGACAAGCAGATTGCTGCGGCGATCCGCCGCGAGCTGCTGCGAGACGGCCAGACCTTCTTCATCCACAACAAGGTCTCTGACATTGAAAAGAAGGCCCGCGAGCTCCGCGATCTCGTGCCGGAGGCGCGCATCGTCGTGGCGCACGGCCAGATGAACGAGGAAGCCCTCGAACGGACCGTGCAGGGCTTCTGGGACCGTGAGTACGACGTCCTGGTTTGTACCACGATCGTGGAAACCGGCCTGGACATCGCTA
>NZ_KV800675.1:91342-102887 GCF_001810285.1 Corynebacterium sp. HMSC071F07 | reverse complement strand
GGGCGTTCCCGTGAGCGCGGCTATGCTTACTTCCTGTATCCGAAGGGCGCCACGCTGACCGAGACCTCCTATGACCGCCTGGCTACCATCGCCCAGAACAATGATCTGGGCGCCGGCATGGCCGTGGCGATGAAGGACTTGGAGATGCGCGGTGCCGGCAACGTCTTGGGCGCGCAGCAATCCGGCCACATCGCGGGTGTCGGCTTCGACCTTTATGTCCGCTTGGTCGGGGAGGCAGTGGAGACTTTCAAGGCCCTTGCCCGTGGCGAGGTTCCGAAGGCCACCGACGAGGGACCGAAGGAGATCCGCATCGACCTGCCAGTCGACGCCCACATCCCTGAGGATTACATCAACTCCGAGCGCCTGCGCCTGGAGGTTTACCGCAAGCTCGCGGCCTCGAAGGACAATAACGATCTGCAGTTAGCTGTAGAAGAAATGGAGGACCGCTACGGCCCACTGCCGGAGCCAGTGACCCGTTTGCTGGCCGTCGCTCGACTGCGTCACCAGGCGCGCCGGGCAGGCGTGGGCGATATCGCGGTGCAGGGAACGCGCATTAAGGTCCACCCGGTGGATTTGGCGGATTCGAAGCAGGTGCGCTTGAAGCGCCTTTACCCGGGCTCCAATTACCGCGCCGCGGCGAAGGCTATTCAGCTGGGGTTCCCCAAGGCGGGCCGCAACGTCACCTCCCCGAAGTTGCGGGATATCGAGCTGCTGCAGTGGATGGCGGATTTCTTTTCCGCCATGTTCGAACTGGACAAGATCGATGTCACCGGCGCAAAGGTCGGCGGGAAGAATGTGATCTCTGTAAGCCAGTAAGACCCTATTTCACCTGCAGAGCACTGTCCTAGCAGAAAAGTACTCCCTACGGGCCCAGCGTGAAGCCGAGCCGGTAGGGAGTCTTTATCTATGCAGTTATCCTTAAAGAGAGAGCTTGCCGCTTGCTAGTCCCCACAGAGCGGCGATTGCGCCGATGAAGACGATGGCCACGACACACCACTCGAAGGAGTTGAAGACTCGCTCCTTCTTGTACAGGCGCGTTCCCACGTAAGGGATAAGACCTGGAATAACAGCGAGCGCACCGAGCAAGACATAAACCAGGTCGGCGGCGTAGATAAGCCACAGCGAGTAAACGAATGCGATGGCGCCAATGACGATGTGACGGCGGTTTTCCCGCTTCGAGATTTCCGGGCCCGAAAGATCGAACTTCACACCTGTGTGCGGGTGCGAAAGGCCCGTGCCGCGGATACCCAGTAAAAGTAGGTAGAGCGAGGTGAAGATATAAGGCAGCAGGTACATGATGGTGGCCAGCTGCACCATGGCGTTATATGAAGTCTCATTGAAGAAGAAGACGATGATGAAGACCTGGATAACAGAGGTGGAGATAAGCTGCGCTACCCATGGGGCGCCGGCCACGTTGATGGTGCCGATCTTGCGAGGCAGCAGGCCGTCGGTAGCCATCATTACGATGGGCTCAGCACACAGCATCTGCCAAGACACGTAAGCGCCCAGCACCGAAAGGCAGAGGCCGATGGAGATAAAAGCCGCGCCCCATGGGCCGACGACAGCTTCTAATACGGAAGCCATGGAGTTATCCGGCAATACTGCCAGTTCAGCTTGGGAGAGCACGCCGAATGACAAGGTGGAGACCGAAACCAAAAGCGCCAGCACGGAGAAGAAACCGATGACGGTGGCACGGCCGACGTCCTTGCGGGAGCGGGCCTGCTTGGAGTAGACGGAGGCGCCCTCCACACCGATGAATACCCACACGGTGTAGAGCATGATGCCCTGAATCTGCTCAGAGACGGTTGAGCCGGAGTCCTTGCCCCAGAAATCAAAGGTGAACTTGTCCCAGCTAAAGCCGAGGAACACGATGAAGACTACGAAAGCCAAGATAGGGACGATCTTGGCAATCGAGGTCACCATGTTCATCACAGCGGCCTGCTTAATGCCGCGCGCCAAAACTGCAAAAATGGCCCATGACATTACCGACACTGCGATGGCGGAGGCCCAGCGATGATCGGCGTCGAAAAGCGGCACATAGTGGCCCACGGTGTTAAAGAAGAGCGTGGCATACCCCACCTGCGCGATTACGGAGCCAATCCAGTAACCCCATCCTGCGGTAAAGCCGATGAAATCACCCAGGCCCGCGCGGGCGTAGGAGTACACGCCGGAGTCGAGGTGCGGCTTGCGGTGCGCCAAGTACTGGAACACGAACGCGACAGAGAGCATGCCCACGCCGGCGATGAGCCAACCGATGAGCATTGCGCCGGGACCTGCAACCGAGGCGATGTTTTGAGGGAGCGAGAATATTCCACTGCCCACGGTGGAGCCGATAATCAAGGCGACGAGAGTCCACAGAGTCACCTTGTGAGTACTCGATGACTCGGCGTTCGCCGGGGAGGAAGTAGTGGAAGTCATGCGACTAAAATACCCCGCAAAAGCCACGGAGCGAAGTCAGCATTTAAAACCTGATTACTAAACTGCCCTATACTTTGTGGCCATGACTGTTCTGTTGCTCGATGAACGCTGGCCCACGCTGATTCCGATGGAGGCACATGGGGCGCTTTTGGGCCCTGTTAGCTTCACCGGTGAGGTTCCAGTGCGCGTGCGATGGAACTTTAGCGATCTCCTAAAAGGAGAGGACCCATTGGGCGTTGGCCTGCTGGTTTCCACTGATGCGCACGAGCCGGAAGTCGTTGCAAGGCTGGAAGCTGGCGAGCGTCTCATCGAAGCAGAGTCGCGCAAAGATCCGATGTTTCAGGCGCGTACTGCAATGACCCAAGCGGTGCGGATTGGCGAGTGGGAACGTGCCCAAACTCACGAAAGTCTGTTGCCTTATCTCGCCGAAGAATCCGCCGAATTTGCCGAATCGGTGCGCTCCCAGGCCGGCGATGAGCATATGCGCGGCGAGCTTGGCGACGTCCTGCTACAAGTTCTCTTCCACGCCGAGCTAGCCTCGCGGCGCGGAGCATTCACGCTTGACGACGTCGCGGATTCCTTCGTGGCGAAGCTGCGCTCCCGCGCGCCCTATCTCTTTGATGGAACGAATGAGCTTGTTGCGATTGAGCGGCAGGAGCAGCTGTGGGCAGAAGGAAAGGCCCGCGAAAAGTCGCAGGCCTTGGACTAGCCGGAAATTCTTCTGAAGTTCCTTAGAGCTTCGGTAGGTTCAGCATGGAAGAGAGCATCGGAGCGTAGTCCGAGATCTTGGAGGACAAGCCAGTACCGCCAGTGAGGATGTTGTCCTGCTTGACGATGCCGCAGGCTAGGGCGCGGTCTGCGGTTAGCCCGGAGTACTTCACGGCAGCGATGGTCAGCGGGGAGACCTGTGCGTTCGCGTTGCCGCCAAGGTTCTGCAGGTTGTGAGCGAGCTGGTTGCGGGTGGTGTTCTCGTTAAAGAGCACGCCTTCGGTGTTTTGATCGATGACAGTCAGCGTGGTGCGAACGGTGCCGCAGTCGGCGCCGCTAATGAGCTGCGTGGCGACATTGTTAAGGTCGCCCAAGAAGCTGAGGTCTTGAGCCTGTGCGGCAGCTGGGGCGGCGAGGGAAAGGCTAAGCGCTGCGACGGCGGTAGCGGCGTAACGGCGAAGGGACATAGAAAGGCTCCTTTTTAAGGTGTGCGGTGCAGGGACAGGCGTGAAACCTGACCTCGTTACTGTAGCGCAAAATGTTAAATATGGTGCAGTAGTGAAAGATCTGACATAACTTCTTGTTGCTTACTGTTAAATCTCTGAAAGGGAAGTGGGGGCCGCAGTGTCAGTTCGGGAAGTGGCTAGGGGAGTCATTATGATTGGCGCTTATGACTAAGCGGCTGCGGAAACTCGGGGGCTGCGGCCTGGCCGCAGTCCTCGCTGTCGTCGTTGTGGGTTCCCTTGTGGGCTGGGTGCTTTCTGCCCTAGGCAAGCCTGCAACCTTGAAACCGCTGCGGCCCGTTCCGCAGGCGATGCCGCCGATTGCTGGCATGGAAGTTCCTAACATTGACGTTCATTCGGAAGGGCGCACCGCGGACAAGCTTTCTTATTGGTCCTCCCAGTTGGAATCGCAGACAGGAATCTCCGGCCAGGCGCTACGTGCTTATGGCAACGCCGAGCTCATCGCCCGCGATGCGTGGCCTGAATGCAACCTGCGATGGAATACTCTGGCCGGTCTGGGTTGGGTAGAAACCCGCCATGGCACCTACAACGGCAATTGGCTGCGCCCCTCCAAGCTGGATGAAAATGGGTACCCAGATCCGCCGATTATCGGCATTGCTCTCGACGGCTCGAACGGTACCGCTCATACCCCGGACACGGATGATGGCCAAATCGATGGCGACGCTGAGTTTGATCGCGCCGTCGGGCCGTTGCAGTTCATTCCTTCCTCGTGGTCCCACGTGGGCCGCGATGCCAACGGTGATGGAGTAGCAGATCCCAATCAGATCGATGATGCCGCCCTCGGCGCGGCGGCCTTGCTTTGCTTCGGCGGGCGCAACATGGACAAGTCTGAAGACTGGGAGGCTGGCATCCTCAATTACAACCAGTCCAGGGACTATCTGGAACGCGTTGCCGCTGCTGCCAACTCATATTCGATTCCGCAGCCTGCTTCTTCTTAGAAAAGCCAACTTTTTAGGCAAGTATGTGACATAGTGCTCGACACCGTCCGAAGTTTTCTGGAACAATTGTCTTCAGGTGATTTGGGGCAAGGAACCCGAATCTCATATCAAATCAATTTGGCTCAATAGGAGTGAAAGCAGCATGGCTGACATCATCCACGTATTTGCTCGAGAGATTCTTGATTCTCGCGGTAACCCGACCGTCGAGGCCGAGGTTTTCCTTGATGACGGAGCACGCGGCGTAGCCGGCGTCCCTTCCGGTGCTTCCACCGGTGTGCACGAGGCTCATGAGCTTCGCGATGGTGGTGACCGCTACCTGGGCAAGGGCGTTCTCAAGGCCGTTGAAAACATCAATGAGGAAATAGTCGATGAGATCGCCGGCTTCGAGGCAGACGATCAGCGCCTGCTCGACCAGGCGCTTATCGCGCTCGATGGAACCGAAAACAAGTCCCGCCTTGGTGCAAACGCAATCCTCGGTGTTTCCATCGCTACCGCGAAGGCAGCTGCAGAGTCCGCCGGCCTGCCGCTCTACCGCTACATCGGCGGCCCGAACGCACACGTCCTGCCGGTTCCGATGATGAACATCGTCAACGGCGGCGCACACGCTGACTCCGGTGTTGACGTACAGGAGTTCATGATTGCACCTATCGGCGCCGAGTCCTTCGCTGAGGCACTGCGCATGGGTGCTGAGGTTTACCACTCCCTGAAGTCCGTTATTAAGTCCAAGGGCCTATCCACCGGCCTGGGCGACGAGGGTGGCTTCGCTCCGGAGGCTGAGTCCACCAAGGCTGCACTCGATCTCATCGTCGAGGCAATCAAGAAGGCTGGCTTCGAGCCAGGCAAGGATATCGCCCTGGCTCTTGACGTTGCTTCCTCTGAGTTCTTCAAGGATGGCAAGTACCACTTCGAAGGCGGCGAGCACACCGCCGAGGAGATGGCCAAGGTCTACGAGGAGCTCATCTCCGAGTACCCAATCGTCTCCATCGAGGATCCGCTGCAGGAAGATGACTGGGAGGGCTACACCAAGCTCACCGAGACCATCGGTGACAAGGTTCAGATTGTTGGCGACGACTTCTTCGTCACCAACCCGGCACGCCTGGCCGAGGGCATCGAGAAGAAGGCTGCTAACGCACTGCTCGTTAAGGTCAACCAGATCGGCACCTTGACCGAGACCTTCGACGCAGTCGAGCTCGCGCACCGCAACGGCTACCGCACCATGATGTCCCACCGCTCCGGCGAGACCGAGGACACCACCATCGCTGACCTCGCAGTTGCTCTGAACTGTGGCCAGATCAAGACCGGCGCCCCGGCTCGTTCCGAGCGCGTTGCTAAGTACAACCAGCTGCTGCGCATCGAGCAGGAGTTGGGCTCCGGTGCAGTCTACGCAGGCCGCTCCGCGTTCCCGCGTTTCCAGGGCTAAACCCCTCGCGCTGGTTTTAGTTAGGTCGCCTCTTCAAGGTCCCTCGCTACCTACCCTTGGTTTTCAAACGTAGGTGGCGGGGGCTTTGAGAAGGCGGCCTTTTAATTTGTGAGAATTTACTTCATTCACACGCGCGTCACCCGTTTCAATAAGCTCGCGCCGCTAGGATAGAAACCCTATGGCACGCGAGAACCACACTTCGAAGAAATCCCGGACCACCGTCCCCGTGGTCTCGCGCGCTGCTACCCAGCGAGAGGCTGCAGCCAAAGCCAAGAAAACACAGAAGGCACGCGGCGAACGCATGGGCCGTATGGACATTGTTGGTCTCAGCGTCATCCTCGTGGTGGTCCTCATCGTGTTGCTGACCATCGCCGTGCCGCTGCGTAATTACTACCACGTACGCTCTGAAACTGCGCGCCTGCAACATTCCATCGCTGCTAAGCAGGCCCAAAAAGAAGAGCTTCTCAACGAGATCGATAAATACAAGTCGGAGGATTACCTCGAGCAGGAAGCGCGCCGCCGCTTCGGCGTCATCGCGGAGGGCGAGACCGCTTATCGCATCATGGATCGCCGAATGAATCCGGACAGCACGGTCACCACGAACAAGCTTGACGACGTCGATGAGCGTCCGTGGTACGAAATCCTGTGGGGCTCCATCGCAGAAGATGAAGACGTCAGCGCCACGGGCTCGACCAACGCAAACCCGGGCAGCCTGCCGGTAACCCCGGCGTCGCCAAGCGCGGGCCCTGAAAACCCGCCAGCTGCCCAGTAACGCGTACCGTAATTAGCCCGGCTAAAAGCCTTTATGAAGGCGCGGTGAATCCTATGCACCGCAAATGCGCTGCGGCATGAGACAATAGCTGCCATGACCGTCAATGATGCAGACCTAGAAATCGTTAAAGAGCAACTCGGCCGCGCGCCCCGCGGAGTGCTCGACATCGCTTACCGCACTCCAGATGGCCAGCCGGCTGTGGTGAAGACGGCGCCGAAGCTACCGGATGGAACTCCATTTCCTACGTTGTACTATCTGACCGACCCACGTCTTACCGCTGAGGCTTCCCGCCTTGAGGTTGCGCACGTGATGAAGTGGATGGAGGCCCGCCTAGCTGAAGATAAAGAGCTGGCAGAAGATTACGAGCGTGCCCATGAGTACTTCTTGGAAAAGCGCAACGCTATTGAAGACCTAGGTACCACTTTCTCAGGTGGGGGTATGCCAGATCGCGTGAAGTGCCTGCACGTGCTGATTGCTTATGCGCTGGCTGAAGGACCACAGCATTTCCGTCTAGGCACCGAAGCGGTGGCGATGGCTGCGGACCATGGTCGCTTGCGCGGTACCGCAATTCCGGAGGACTGGCCGAGCGTCAACGACCTGGGCATTGATCTGAGCCAGTTCGATTTCTCTAACGCTGAATAGTATTTCCAGGTAAGGCTGAGACCAAGAAGGCAGGTATTACATGACTCGCGTCGCTGCGGTGGATTGCGGCACCAACTCGATTCGTCTGCTCATTAGTGAAGTACAAGCTGACGGCAAGATTCGCGATATCGTCCGCACCATGGAAATCGTGCGTCTGGGGCAGGGCGTAGATGCCACGGGCGAGTTTGCACCAGAGGCCCTTGAGCGCACCCGCGTGGCGCTGGAGGGCTACGTAAAGCAGATGAAGTTTGAGAAGGTTCAGCGCGTACGCATGGTGGCAACGTCTGCTACCCGCGATGCGAAGAACCAGGACGAGTTCTTCGAAATGACGGCGCAGCTGCTGGGCCAGATCGAATCCGGTGCCAAGGCTGAGGTCATCACCGGTGAAGAAGAAGCTCTGCTGTCCTTCAAGGGGGCAGTGGCAGACCTGCGTTCTGAGCGCGGGCCATACTGCGTTATCGACTTAGGCGGCGGCTCGACGGAATTCGTCGTCGGAACTATCGACGGTGACATTCTCGGCGCGCATTCCGCGCAGATGGGCTGCGTGCGCCTGACAGAGCGCATCATGCGCACAGATCCTCCAACGGATTCTGAGATCGAAATCGCGGAAGATTACGTGGAAGAGCGCATGCAGGAAGTTGAAAAGATTGTGCCGATTTCCTCGGCCAAGACTTTCGTTGGCTGCGCGGGTACCTTCACCACGCTGTCTGCTTTGGCACAAGGCCTGGAAAGCTATGACCCCGATGCAATCCATGGCTCGGAGCTGCGTTTTGATGCGCTGCGAGTGCTCACGCGCCAGCTGATGGGGAAGCCTTCGGCTACCCGTGCGCTCAACCCAGTCATCCACCCAGGCCGCGCTGACGTAATCGGCGGTGGCTCGGTGGCTGTCGAGGGCATCATCAAGATGATTGAGCGCAACAGCGACGCCTCTTCATTCTTTATCAGCGAGAAGGATATCCTCGACGGAATCGTCGCCGGCATCGCCGCTGACCTCTAGCGATTCGCACTGAAGCCACCCTATTGCGCAGCAGTGCTGACGGGGTGGCTTAAAATAGAACCGCACCAAGCCCCCATAGCCCAATCGGCAGAGGCAGTTGACTTAAAATCAATTCAGTCTGGGTTCGAGTCCCAGTGGGGGCACCGTGTGAGGTCTCGAGGCATCATTCCTTTTGGATGGTGTCTTGAGGCTTTTGTTTATGCCTTGGTCGTGGGCTTGCGGCAGCTGCAGGCACACGCTCAAGGGCCGCTGACGGCACATACCCAGACGGTAAAACTAGATGACAAACTCCATTCCTCAGCTGGCAGCGACGTTTACAGCTGTCACGACTCATAACAAGCGGATTTGCCATCTAGAAACCCAGAAAGAACGCGAAAGGCTGGGCCTTGAAAGGCCGAGCCTAAAGCTAGGGTTCACTCAAACCCGTGACGGTATGGCCATCTGCGGACTCGCCATCCGCATTGTTGGAGACAGTGGTGTCGCCGCCGGTTGCCTCATTGATGCTGGAGCCAATCACTGCGATGAACATGATTACCGCGATGATGCCGAGTGTTGCGGCCTTTTGGAGTCTCGGCAGGCGTCGCCGCGCTTTGCGCTGGCCACGCCATCTGAGGGCTGTTCTGGAATCCAGTGTCTTCTGGACCAGTGGTTGGAGTAGTCATTGCAAGACTCCTTTGGAGAGCGGTGAGAAAGAAAGCCAAGGTCTCAAGTCCTTGAGTGAACCCGAATGAGACCGCGAGAAGCGGTCACGATTAGTAGCCAAGAACGATTGAAAACTTTGGCGGCACTGAAAGAGGAGTAGTGGCCAAAAACATATAGCGCATCATCTTCTTTTGAGAAGATTTCGCATATCGCCTGGTTCGAAATTTCGATGGTCAGTCGCGGCATTGCTGGACTCGTTTATAGGTTTTTGCTGTCTGATTGTCGTCGTCGGGACAAGTGTGCCGCTATGGAAACGAAATTGCGGTGGGTGAACTAGTTTTCTCGGAAAATGTCATGTAACCGCTATTAGAGTTAGACGAGGCGGTTACGTGACCTCTTATGGGGATAGCTCCGCCGATTCACAAATTATTGGTCCTTTCAAAAGCAAGGAAGAAAATGGAGACCGCTCCTATTACTGAGTGGACTTTCTTTGAAGAAGTCCCAATCCCAAACGATGTTACGGAATTGCTGATTGCGGGTGAACAGCCGCATGCTGCGTATAAGACTTTCCGTGACTCTGCGATCTTTACCTCAAAGCGCCTTATTATCCGCGATGCGCAGGGGTTGACCGGCAAGAAGGTAGAAATCTACTCAATTCCTTACTCCGCTATCAACATGTGGTCCACTGAAAATGCGGGAAGAATTGATTTCAATGCGGAAGTCGAGCTGTGGACGCGAGCGGGGTATCTCAAGATTAAGTTGGGCAAAAAGATTGATGTCCGCCGTATCGATAATCTAATTGCGCATTGCGTTCTAAATAGCTCGTATTAAGCGGAGGAGCCTAAATTCCACCGCATCTGGAGAGATAGCCGCTGGGTGCTTCGAAGGTAGCTGATTTTTCAATAGTTCAGCGAAAGGCTTTGCTTCGGGAACTTAATTCGAATCAAAAGCGTTTCACTTAGTGAAATCTTCAAATAATCCTCCAGCCCCTCAGTTAGTTGATGCTGTTAGGCTGGGCCCGTTGACCCCAGCGACTAATCCAGTGAAAGGAATCGGGAATTTAATGCGTTCTAGCAATCCGGTAATGAACACTCTGACCAAGAGTCAGGGTTCGACTTCGCAGTACGGTGGAAACAATCCGTATGCTGCCAACCAAAACGTAAACCCGTTTGATCAGCAGGGCAGTGGCCAGTCTGCCGAGCGTCCGATGACTGTTGACGACGTCGTTACGAAGACGGGCATCACGCTTGCTGTGCTGATCGTCATGGCCGTCGTCAACTTCTTCATCGGTGTTCAGGTGAGCTACGGTCTTTCGCTGATTCTGACCATCGTGGGCGGCATCGGTAGCTTTGTCGTTACCCTAATCGCAGCTTTCAGTAAGAAGTTTGGCTCTGCGCCTCTGACCATCTCCTATGCGCTTCTCGACGGACTGTTCGTCGGCGGTTTCTCGCTGCTTTTCGCTGGTGTCAATGTTGCTGGCTCCGATGGCATGGCTCTGATCGGTCAGGCAATCATGGGTACCGTTGGCGTCTTCATCGGCATGCTCGTCGTTTACAAGACCGGCGCGGTTAAGGTCACTCCGAAGTTCAACAAGATTATGTTTGGTCTGATTGCAGGTGTGGCTGTTCTGGCACTGGGCAACTTCCTGACCGCAATTTTCTTCGACTTCAACCCGCTGCGCGATGGTGGCATTATCTCCATCATCTTCTCCCTGGTCTGCATTGTCTTGGCTGCAATGTCTTTCTTGACGGACTTCGACCATGCTGATCGTCTGATCCGCATGGGTGCACCGAGCAAGACCGCTTGGGGCGTAGCCCTTGGCCTGACCGTGACCCTGGTCTGGCTCTACACCGAGATTCTGCGCCTGCTGTCCTACTTCCAGAACCGCTAACGACGTTCTGGATTAAACAGCTTTACTTAGCCCTCAGCCTCCAGGGTGAGTCCTTGGCGGCTGGGGGTTCTTTTCTGCGCAACTGGAGGCTTAAGTTTGATAACTCACACTTTTGTAATTCGGGTGTAGAAATGGGGGAATCGATAAATGGTTGAGAGTTTATGGTTCTTCCAACTCTTTTACAGCCTTTTCATATGATTTGAGCAGGAAATATTTTCCCATTTTGAGGTTTAGGCAAGGCATCTTTATACCGTAGAAGACGCCCCGAATTTGACCCAATTCATATCTTGGCGCGACAGGATGCGCAGATTCGTGCATCCTATTTTCGGGAGGCAGCCAGCGGCTAGCAGCCACAACAGCGGCCTCCGGCTCGTCATTGAAGTCTGATGAAGGGTAGTCATGAAGCAGCAGGGGATGGTTGTAGCGCTGATTGTCAGCATGGGGGTGCTGACGGGCTGCGCTATAGACCTTGCTCCATGGAGCGCGAAGGAAAACCAACCAGATACCGTAAAAGAGGCTGGGGACACCTACGGCACAAGTATGGACAAGGCGGCAGAAAACGCCGACAATCCGGGGGATGCTGTGGAGGCTAC
>NZ_KV800675.1:39124-91242 GCF_001810285.1 Corynebacterium sp. HMSC071F07 | reverse complement strand
CAATGACACGAGCGACAGCGGTGATGCTGGTGCGGATTCCAGCATCACCGCAGAGGGGGAAGGGAACGGCGTTCTGCCGCCATTCGGCAGTTTCGATCGCACCGACCCAGATTTCGACCTGTTCGACCCTTGCCTTGAAATTCCTCAGCAGAAACTCGAGGATGTGGGGCTAGGGAAAAGAACCGCACGGACACTTAGGTTTACGGACATGACTAGCTGCAGTTTCCGGGGGCAGAGCGTGTCCGGCAGTGAAGCCATGATTTCGTTGTCTTCGAGTTCGTCTTCGTACGACGAGGTTGAAGTTCCTCTAGGGCAATCGGAAATCTATCGTGGTCGTGAATTGCCCGTTATCGCATTTGAAAACGAGTTCGGTAGTGATCTCTATTGCACCGTCAATGTCAACACGGTCAGGGGGATGGTTAGCGTCAGTTTTGGGGACACCAAATTGCAAGAAGACAATTGGGAAAATTGTAGACAAGCAGAATTAGTGCTTAAGAAACTTATCGATTAGCTCTGAACTAGGGGGGACCAGTGCAAATTTCGATTGATGGCTTAATTACGACACAATATCGAATTGATGAACTATCTCGGCAAATGCAGCGGGCTGCGGAATCCGCGAAATCACCTATCGATGGAAGCTTCTCCAGCGTCAATGGGGTAGGTGATGTGGGGGCGATTCATCAGCGAGTAATTGCTACAGATCCTGGCTCAGCCAGTAACTCGCTTCGTAGCTTCAACGAACAAATTCAGTGGTTGGCTAAGACGCTTATGGCTGAAGCTCACGGCTTTGAGTCACAAGACGCAGCTAACAGTCGAGGTCTGGACATCGCTGACGCGGGCGGTTCTGTAGCGGGTGAGGCGATGCCGGTGATGAACCAGCCTGATCCAGGCTACAGTCCTTTCGGCTTCGTGATGCCGGTGGTCAACGTCGGGCCTGACTTGTTGGGGCTGGCGATGGACTTGTTGAATACCAAGATCTGGAGTGTTTCGGAGACGAACTCGCGGTGGCGGACGTTGTCTACTGAAGTTGCGGCGATTGTGGACGGATTGAATGAGGCGGCTTCTTCGCTGGAATCCGAAAATGATAGTGAAGCAACCGCGCGGGCAGCACACAAGATCCGAACTGTGGCGGATTCGGGTAATCACTTCATCGCTAATGCTGAGGTGATGAGCCAGAAGCTTTTCGGCTTCCAAGCCAATCTGATGGCTTCCCAGCCGAAGGCGATGGCCTTGGCGATGTCGGCTATGGCGATTCCTGATCCAGCAGCACGAAAAGCAGCCGAACAGGCAGGCCTGGCATTTATGCAAAGCGCACTCCAAACCCAAGTGGTCGCCGCGATGCCGTTCCAGCATCCACTGATGACCACGATGCCACCTTCAGGCGGTGGTGACGTGAGCACCGACTTCGGCGGAGTAAGCGGAAGCGGGCAGCGTTATAGCACTGCCAACGTAGCGTGGCCGAAGCATATCGCTGAAGCGATCTCGCGTGGAGAGCTTGGGCCGGGTTCTTTTGGAATCGTAAATGGCAAGGTAGAAGGACTGGAAGGCTTGGGCATGAGCGATGCCGCCATCCAGCAATTCAATAATGACTTGGTCACCAATGGTCGGAATACACTTGCGGAACTAGGCGCGGGAGGCTTCAACCCGATCGCTGCCGGTGATGTCGGAACTAGGGGAGCAAGTGTCAATTTTGCTCCTGTTGCGCCAGGAGGTGCGGGCGCCGGTATGGGCATGGGCCCTGGTGTAGGAGCGGGTGCTCTTGGCGGGGCGCCATCGCTGGCTTCCGGGAGCGGTGCGAACTTGAGCCCAGCGACTATGACCGCAGGTGCGGGAGCTACCGGTGGTCTTGGCGCGGGTGCAGGAACTGGCCCAATGATGGGTGCCTTTGGAGGCGTACCGGCGCTAGCAGGTAGTGCGTCGGTAAACGGGCAAGGGCATAGCCGCGGGCAAGGGCTGGGCCTTGGTGAATCTAACGCAGGCGGCCGTGGAGCGGGACGTCTTGGCGCTGTTGGACCGGGCGGAGCTTTTAGCGCCGGTGGAGTTGGCGGCGCTGGGCTGGCAGGCTCGGCAGGGTCAACCGCGTCGCCGAGTGCACGCACAGGCGCATTAGGCGTTGGTGGAGTAGGCGGTCCGGGTAATACTGCAGGTACCGCCGCAGCGGGCGTTAATTCGGCCCGGGGTGCGGGTAATACACGCGGTGCGATGGGCGGCCGAATGATGCCGTTGATGGCAGGAACCGGCCAGGGCGCCGGGCAAGATCGGCGCATCAAATCGGTGACCAGCAAGGTCGAACGCGATCCCAACCGTCGTGATCTCCTAGGCGAGCCGCCGGCAGCATTGCCGGGTGTCATTGGGGCCTGGGCCCGCGAAGAAAGCTAAGGCGAAGAAGACAGAAAAGTAAAGCGCCCAGGCATTCCGCCTGAGCGCTTTACTGCTAACTAGCTTTTATTTTCCCCGTTGCCTTGTGCAGCAGCGAGAAAGCCGCGACGTTTACTGAGCCGGAACTACCTGGGTCTCAACAACTACGTTCGGATCGCCAGCGGCAGGAGCCTCGGAGCCGGCGGCCTCAGCCTCAGGAGCCTGGGTAGCGGAAGCCTCGGACTGGGAGCTGGACTCAGCTGGCTTTGGAGCCTTGCCGGTGTAGGTGGAGGCGTTATCGATCTTCTCGCTGGTGGAATCCTGCTGGTTCGGTGGGTGGCAAGCTGCCAGGGACAGGCCTGCAGCGAAAACCAAACCAGCAGTTGCGAAGCGGGAGAACTTCTTCATGGGTGCTCTTTCTCCAGAATGAATTGAAATAAAAGAAAAGAAAATTAGGACTCGCGCGGAGTTGCGGCCTTAGCTGAATCATACGGCGCTGCGGATTCCACCGTGACCGAAATGGTCTTGCCATTTGGTGCGGTGTACTCGCGGGTCTCACCCTCCTGAGCGCCAATCAGTGCAGCGCCCAGCGGGGACTGCTCAGAGTAGGTCTCCAGGTCCTTGTTATCGGAAGCGGCAGCGCGGGTACCGATAAGGAAGGTTTCCTTATCTTCCTTATCGCCGTTGTAGTAAACGTGAACAACGGAGCCGACGGTTGCAACGCCCTCCTGAACGGCAGTGCGCTCAGTGGTGGAGTTAGCCAGGACCTCAGAGATTTGCTTGATGCGGGCCTCTTCCTGGTCCTGCATCTCGCGGGCTGCGTCGTAGCCTGCGTTCTCCTTCAGGTCGCCCTCTTCGCGGCGCTCGTTAATCTCGGCAGCAACGACCGGGCGGTGGTCGATGAGAGCCTGCAGCTCAGCTTCAAGCTTGGCCTTGGTCTCCGGGGTGATGTATTGCTTCTGCTGCTCAGCCATAGTGCAACCTTCCGTAAAGCGGGGGTGAAGAAATGAAAATTATATGGATAAGGTCAGCTCCAAAACTGCGATTTGCAGCCGCGACCTGTCCTAAGCGCTACAAATCCTAGCACATGCGCTGCGTCTGCCACGGCGTCGACTAGCGCGTAAGGCTCCGCGCTTAAGGGGTGAATTCGCAGGCGATTTGCGGGGCGGGCGGCTATCGCCAAGCTACTGAGCAAGAAGAAGACGGTGCCCACCTTGAGCAATATAGATTGATAAATCTATTTAGTTGCTGGACTGCTCAACGTAGTCAGGGTGCTCCATATCCAAGTAGGAAGGAATATTTCCCGAGCAACCATAAACGCCACCGGCTACTGCGCGGTGGTTAGTGGGGACGTCGACAGCAATGCGCTGGGTTTTCGGGCCGCCGGCCGGGACCGCGAACTCGCGGCGTCCGACCTCTGCCTTGGAGTAATCGAAGGCCTGCACGATGCAGTATGCGTCTTCATCGATGTGGTTGCGGGTGACATCCGCCCACACACGGGTGGAATCGTCGGAAAGAACTTCGTGGGTGACGTAGGAGATGTCCGCGTTGACCTTCTCCTGCTTCTGGAAGTACTGCACGCCATAGATAATCGCGGCAATAAACATGGCGGCGAAGACCAAAACGATGGCTTTGTTTGTAATGCTCGAGGTATTATTCGCAGAGCTGTCTGCCGTGGGGCGGGCACCGTAGCGAGCACCTGAACGAGGGGTACCGGCGGAAGTCATGAATCTTAGTCTAACCAACAGTCAAGTTTTTCAAACTATCCACTAGGATGGACCTCTGTTCCGAAATTCAGCGCTAGAGGAGATGAACCCTACTATGAGCGACAAGCGCCTACTAGCCATTCACGCGCACCCAGATGACGAATCTTCCAAGGGTGCTGCAACCACTGCGAAATACGCGGCTGAAGGTGCCGAGGTTCTGGTGCTGACCTGTACCGGCGGCGAGCGCGGTGACGTCATCAACCCAGCGATGGATAAGCCGGGTGTGAAAGAAAACATGGGCGAGATTCGCCGCGAAGAGATGGCGAAGGCCGCCGCAGCCTTGGGCGTAGAGCACCGCTGGCTGGAGCATGTCGATTCCGGCCTGCCAGGCGGTGATCCATTCGATCCGGATTTAAAGAATCTGCTGCCGGAAGGTTGCTTCGCACTTATTCCAGACGATGAAGTAGCGCAAGAGTTCGTGAAAACCATTCGTGAGTTCCGTCCCCAGGTCATCGTCACTTATGACGAGATCGGCGGCTATCCGCATCCAGACCACCTGATGGTCCACCGAGCTTCCATCATCGCCTGGGAAAAGGCCGGAGTTCCTTCCTACCACCCAGAACTGGGCGAACCTTATACGCCGCAAAAGCTCTATTACTCACATGGCTTTGTCTACCAGCGCATGAAGCTCTTCCATGATCTTTTGGAAGAAGAGGGAAAGACCAGCCCCTATGGCCCGATGCTGGCACGCTGGGATACGGCCTTTGGGGACATCATGGCGCGCGTTACCACGCAGGTAGAGTGCGCAGACTACTTCCAAAATCGCGAGAATGCCCTGCGCGCGCATGCCACCCAGATTGATCCGGCAGGAGCATTCTTGGCGACGAGCGTCGATGTACAGCAGCGCCTATGGCCCACCGAGGAGTTCGAGCTCGCGCAGACCCGCGTTGCTACTGAGCTGCCGGAGTCGGATTTATTTGCAGGAATTGCCGAAGTAGGGGAGTCTTAGAAGCATGAGCGCATTTGATTCGCTGATTCTTGCAGCAGGTGACGTCCACGCACAAGTTAACTACCTAGCCCAGGGTGCCCAGGAAGGCCCGATGGGGCCTGAGTTTGGCAAGGCCTCGCCAATTGGCCTTCTCATCTTGGCGTTGATGGGTGCAGCCGTCTTGTTTGCGGGGTGGAATTTCCACCGTCGTTACTCGCGCTTTCGTCGTCGCACCATGTTCGCCCAAGACCACGGCATCGACCCTTTCGATGACCAGGCTGTCGACGCCGCGATGAAGGAAGCAGGCATCTTCGACCAGAGCAAGCGCTCCTTCTTGTAGGTCAATTGCGGCCTGTCCCTCGTCTTGGATTGTGTTTTAAGGACTAACCGTGAACTTCCTCAGCCAGTTGCTTTATCCCCTGTATGAGGCTCGCCTCACGCGCGCTATCAAGGGAACCCCGCAGCCCCGGCACGTCGCCATCATGGCGGACGGAAACCGCCGCTGGGGGCGGGAGGCTGGATTCACTGATATCAGCCACGGTCACCGCCAAGGTGCGAAGAAGATCAGCGAGATGATCTCATGGTGCAAAGACACCGATATTGAGGTCGTCACCATTTATCTTTTGTCCACGGAGAACTTGAAGCGCAGCACCCAAGAGGTGCAGCTTCTCTTCGACATCATCTCGGACGTTGTCACCCATCTTTCCAAGGGCGACTTGGGCTGCCAGATTCGCTTGGTGGGCCATCTGGATCTCCTACCGGCTAAGGTCACCGAGCGCATGCGCCTTGCAGCGCAGGCAACTGAGGGTAATAAGGGCGTCATCGTTAACATCGCCGTCGGCTATGGCGGGCGTCAGGAGATCGTCGACGCCGTGCAAAACCTTATCCGTGACGAGGCCGGGAAAGGCCATAGCGCGGAGGAAATCGCGGGCAATGTTACCGCCGAGGCCATCACGAGCCACCTGTATACCAAGGGCCTTCCGGACCCAGATCTTGTCATCCGTACCTCCGGTGAGCAGCGCCTTTCCGGCTTCTTGCTGTGGCAGGCGGCGTATTCCGAAATCTGGTTCACCGATACCTATTGGCCGGCTTTCCGCCGCGTGGATTTCCTGCGCGCGCTGCGGGATTACTCTCAGCGTTCGCGTCGCTTCGGCAAATAGGGCCTCATCTGCGCGCCAAGAAACCCCGTTTACTAGAGCTTGCGCATGCGTACCTTTTCCACCAAGTGGTGGGAACCCTTGCGCAAAACCAGGGAAGCGCGCGGCTTGGTGGGCAAAATGTTTTCCACCAAGTTGGGCAGGTTGATGGACTGCCAAATCTCGCGAGCCTGCGCGCGGGCCTCCGTATCGTTCATCTCTGCATAGGCAGCAAAGTGCGCGCCCGGCTCACGGAAAGCGGTATGCCGCAGTTGCAGGAAGCGCTCGATGTACCAATGCTCAATGTCATCGACGCGCGCATCGACGTAGACCGAGAAGTCGAAAAGGTCAGAGACCATTAGGGTAGGCCCAGTCTGGAGGACGTTGAGGCCCTCTAGGATAAGGATGTCGGGCCTTTGCACCACCTGATGTTCGTCAGGCAGGATGTCGTAGGAAATATGCGAATAGACCGGCGCTTTGACTTCCGCTTTGCCTGACTTCACGTCGGTGACAAAACGCATGAGCTTGCGTCGGTCGTAGGATTCCGGAAAACCTTTGCGCTGCATCAATCCGCGCTCATGGAGCACCTTTGCCGGATACAAGAATCCGTCAGTGGTCACTAGATCTACTTTTGGGTGGGTCTCCCAGCGCTGCAGAAGCAGCTGTAGAACGCGGGCAGTGGTGGACTTACCCACCGCAACGGAGCCTGCGACACCGATGACGAAGGGCACGTGGTTTGCGCTGTTTCCCAGGAATTCCTCCGTAGCAGCCGTGAGCTCCTGGCGGGCTGCTACCTGCAGATGGATAAGACGCGATAATGGCAAGTAAACGTCAGCGACCTCGTCTAGGTCGATGCGATCACCGATACCACGAAGCGCCTCGACTTCTGCAGCGGTGAGAACCTGGGGCATCGACAAGCGCCTTTGGCGCCAGGTTTCACGGTCGAAATCAAGGTATGGACTGGAATCGGTTGCACGCGCCATGGCCACATTGTCGCACCTTATTTCTTTCTGGGGAAAACCTTGGGGGATGAAATGGTACTTTCGTCCCCCGCGTGGGGGCGTGGCAGTTAATATGTAGGGCAGGTTTGAAACGACCAGTTAAGCAACCGAGAAGGGAATCAACGCTTCCATGACTGCCAATAATTCCGCAGACGTGCGCTATCAGGAGATGCGCGAGCTGGATCCGGACGTTTTTAACGCCATCAACGGCGAAATCGCCCGCCAGCGCGAGACTCTCGAGATGATCGCCTCTGAGAACTTTGTTCCGCGTGCCGTTCTGCAGGCACAGGGCTCCGTTCTGACCAACAAGTACGCAGAGGGCTACCCAGGCCGCCGTTACTACGGTGGCTGCGAGCACGTTGATGTCATCGAAGATCTGGCACGTGAGCGTGCCAAGAGCCTCTTCGGCGCTGACTTCGCCAACGTGCAGCCACACTCCGGCGCTCAGGCTAACGCTGCGGTACTGTCCAGCCTCGCCGAGCCGGGCGACAAAATTCTGGGCCTGTCCCTGGCGCACGGCGGCCACCTCACCCACGGCATGAAGCTGAACTTCTCCGGCAAGCTTTACGACGTCGCAGCTTACGAGGTCGACCCAGAGACCATGCGTATCGACATGGATAAGCTGCGTGAGCAGGCTATCAAGGAGCAGCCGAAGGTCATCATCGCCGGTTGGTCCGCGTACCCACGTACTCTCGATTTCGCTGCTTTCCGCTCCATCGCGGACGAGGTCGGCGCAAAGCTGTGGGTCGATATGGCTCACTTTGCAGGTCTGGTTGCTGCTGGTCTGCATCCTTCTCCGGTACCGCACGCTGACGTCGTTTCCACCACGGTTCACAAGACCCTGGGCGGCCCACGCTCCGGCCTCATCCTGGCGAAGCAGGACTACGCTAAGAAGCTCAACTCCAGCGTCTTCCCAGGTCAGCAGGGTGGCCCTCTGATGCACGTCATCGCTGCAAAGGCAATCGCTTTGAAGATCGCAGCTTCGGAGGAGTTCAAGAACCGTCAGGAGCGCACCCTTGAGGGCGCACGCATCCTTGCTGAGCGCCTGACCGCATCCGATGCCAAGGCAGCCGGCGTTGACGTGCTGACCGGCGGCACCGATGTTCACCTGGTTCTGGCAGACCTGCGCAACTCTGAGCTCGATGGCCAGCAGGCTGAGGATCTGCTGCACGAGGTTGGCATCACCGTCAACCGCAACGCTGTGCCGAACGATCCACGCCCACCAATGGTCACCTCCGGCCTGCGTATCGGAACCCCTGCGCTGGCCACCCGTGGCCTCGATGCAGCAGCCTTCGAAGAGGTCGCTGACATCATCGGTACCGCACTCGCACAGGGCAAGAACGCTGATGTTGAGTCTCTGCGCGGTCGCGTTTCCAAGATCGCTGAGCAGTACCCGCTCTACGACGGTCTTGAGGATTGGAAGATGGTCTAAGGCAGCCAAGCGCTACCCCGCGCATCTGCCGCCTATAAAATTCCGGTTATGAACCTGCTGATCGTAGATAACCACGATTCTTTTACCTTCAATCTCGTGGACTACGTTCGGCGGGTAACCGGGTGTGAGCCCACGGTTGTCCCGAATGACATCCCGTGGGCTCGCATTGATCTGGCGCTTTACGACGCCGCTATCATCTCGCCCGGGCCTGGTAGCCCGGCCAATCCAGCCGACTTGGGAATTAGTGCCAATGTGCTGCGTGAATTCACCGGCCCAATCCTCGGCGTGTGCCTTGGCATGCAAGCTATGGTGCACCTTGAAGGTGGGGAAGTGGGCCTAGCTTCCGCCCCGGCACACGGTATTGTTACCGAAGTAGACCACGATGGCTCTGGGCTCTTCGAAGGCCTTGCCAGCCCACATCGCGTGGTGCGTTACCACTCGCTGGTAGCCCACCGTGTTCCCGAATGCTTCGATGTGACCGCCACCTGCGCCGACACTTTTGGCACGACGCTCACAATGGCCATCGCACACCGCACAAAACCCCAGTGGGGCGTGCAATTCCACCCGGAGTCACTGCTTACTGATTCTGGCCCGCAGCTCATCGAGAATTTCCTCGGCCTTGCCAGACGCTATTATGCACGCCAGTATTTCTGCGTACGCACTGTGGATAAAGAAGTCTCACTTGAAGATGCAGCTCGTGCGCTGACCGGAAATGCCTTTTGGCTCGACTTTGGCCGCTTTAGCATTCTTGGCGATGACTCTGGTCACAGGGCCCGACATCTCAGCTATAACTGTCAGCCGGGCAAAGACTTCTTCGAAGTGGCTAAACGCGAGTATGAACGCCACGTTCTCCCCGCGCGCGTTGGAGCTCCGATTCCCGGTTGCGACTTCGCCCTAGGGTGGGTGGGCTACCTCGGCTATGAAGTCGGCGTCGAAAAGCAGCGCTTCGCCCAGTCCCAAAGACATAGGTCACCGGGGCCAGACGCAGAGTTTATTTTCTGCGACCGGGCGATAGTGGTGGACCATGAACAGCGCAGAACTCACCTCTTAAGCTTCGCCGACGACAGCAAGTGGCAGCTTAAGCTCGCCACGGATTCGGTACCGCAAGCTCCCTGGCAAAGCCCTGGCCGGCTGGTCCACGGCGAACAAGAATATCTAGAACGTATCGCTGCCGCTCAGGACTATATGGTGCGCGGCGAGTCCTATGAGGTGTGTCTGACCAATCGCATTGAGTTGGAACCTGTGCCAAATCCCTTGGAGACCTTCCTCCAACTGCGCGCGGCTAATCCGAGCAAGCGCACCGGCTTCCTGGGGTTTGCCGGCAACGCGCTGCTATCGACGTCGCCGGAGCAATTCTTAAGTATTGACGCATGGCGAAACGTTTCCTCGACGCCAATTAAAGGAACGAGCCCGCGCGATACGGACCCAGAAATAGATGCGGCGAATGCGCGTAGTCTCCGGGGCGAAAAGACCACGTCGGAACTGCTCATGGTGGTGGACATGGTCCGTCACGACGTAGCTCGCGCCTGCGACGATGTGCGGGTGCCCCATGGTTTTCAGGTGCACTCTTATTCTACGGTGCATCAACTCATGTGTGAGGTAACCGGGCGCCTGAAGCAGCAGTCTAGCCCCATAGATGCGATTGAGGCCGCGTTTCCCGGCGGTTCCATGACCGGTGCGCCGAAAGAACGCACGATGCAGATAATTGACGAGCTTGAGGACACCTGGCGCGGCGTCTACTCTGGCGCCTTTGGCTACCTTTCGCTGACCGGTACGGCGGATTTTTCCATGGTGATTCGCTCAGTGGTCAGCAACGAACGCGGCGCTTATTACGGTGTGGGCGGGGCAGTGCTGGCTGTAAGCGAGCCTTCCGCGGAGTGGGAAGAAACCATGGTCAAAGCGCGCCCGCTGTTTAATCAATTGGGCATGACTCCAAGCGATCTTCACGCGCGGAAGGAACCACATGCTGAAAGCTCGGAGACCTTAGATGAATCACGTTGATTGCCGCCTGGTGGATTCTTTTCTGGTCCGCGAAGGGCGCGCTATCCGCCCCGACCTCCACCGCAAACGCTTCGGCGATGGTTATCCAGTACTCGGCGAAATCCCGCAGGAGGGGCAATGGTTTCCGCGAATTACAGAAAATGCTGTGGAATGGCGTCTAGCCCCAGCCCTGCGCACCCACTCGACGTTGTGGGTTCCAGAGACTGTGGATCCGCGGGAGCATCCATTGCTTAAAGGCCCGGATTTGCCTAAGCTCGCGGAGCTAAGACAAAAGGCCCGCGACCATGGTGCGGATGATGCGGTTTTGCATTCGGCCCGTGGGGTTGTCCATGAGGCCGCAAATGCGGCAATCGTGTTCAAAGATGAGAAGGGTCTCGTGATGGGCCCACATGGTTCTGTTCTGCTCTCGACCACCGTGCGCGCCACCGTCGAGGCGGGGCTTATTGATCAACCGCGCCGAGTGGAACTTTCAGTGGAGGAAGCTCTTCAGCTGCCAGCCTGGTGTGCCAGTGCACTGCATGGTTGGACGCCGGTAACGAAGTGGCTCATCGGCGGTGAAACGCTTGCCGGAGCAGAGCACCCAGCATTGGGCAAACAATGTCAAAGCGCTGCGGAGCTCAACGAACAGTTGTGGCAGTCCGCCGTGCCACTGGCAGAAGACTATTCCTAGATTTTCTCAGCCCTTGGTTCTGAGGTGGCGCTAGGGCCTTAAGATTTAAGACTCGTTAGCAGGAGAGTCTTCATAGGCAGGCTGCCCATTGCCGTCACGGTTTTCGGCATGTGCCTTGCGCGCAGCAGCCAGCCACTCCGGCATTTCTACCAAGAGTTCCTTGATCTCTGGAGTGGTCATCGGGCGGTCAAGTTCGTTCTTCTTTAGAGAAGTAACGGAGATACCGAGCTTCTGTGCCACGACGGGGCGTGGGTGTGGGCCGTTCAGGCGCAGGTCGACCAACCACTGTGGTGGGTTGTCTTGCAGCTCGCGTAGCTCTGCATGGCTGACAGCGGAGTTCTGGAATTCCTCCGGGGTAGCGGGCAAGTAGATGCCGAGCTTCTTCGCTGCGGTTTGCGCACGCATCGCGGTGCCAGAAGGCTGTTTATTCATCTCATTCACTCTCCCTACGGTAGCAGCACGGCGGGGGAGGTGTCACTGCCCATAAAGTGCAGGAACTAGTACTGAGCAAGCAAGACAGTACTATTGGCTGCATGCTGCGACTAGTCTTTGCCACGGGCACCGAACCAGGAAAATGGTTTGAACGATACCGCTCCAACCCGGATTATGGGGAGCTAGTCACTTTAGACGCTGATGATACTCTTGCAACTTTGCTCGAAGGCGAAGCCGACCTTGCCTTGACCCGAATCCCCGCAGAGGGCGCGGATCCGCGCATCGATGATTCCTTCCATCTAGTGCGTCTATATGAAGAAGCCCCGGGAATTGCCGTTCCCAAGGATTCTGTTTATGCAGAGGTAGGCGAAGAGATTGAGCCCTCCGATGTTTCTGAGGAGCATCTGAACTACCGCATTGGCGATGACGCCCAGGTCGACGTCGAAGCAGTGCGTACAGGTCTTCAGGTGGTGGGCGCCAACGTGGGTATTGTCATTGCCCCGCGCCCATTGCTGAAGGTGCTCAGCAAAAAGCAAGTAGTGCCTTTGGCGTTCAATGATCCGACAGTGGCGCGCACTGCCATTGCTTTGGTCTGGCGAAAGGACCGCGATGGCGAGGACATCCAAGCATTTGTCGGGGTAGCTAAAGGACGAACCAAAAACTCCTCCCGCGGTACTGCGGTGAAGCTTAGCGCCCGCGAGAAATCTAAGGCTAAGCAAGCGCGCCGGGAAGCCGCGGCCAAGGGCCAAGGTGGCCAAGGAAAAGGTCAGCAAAGTGGCCAGAAAACGACAAGTTCTAGGTCACGGTCCGGTAACAAGCGGGCTGTTCAAGGCCGAAAAACCAATCCGTTACCAAAAAGTAAGAAATCCTCTCAGCGGCGAAAACGACGCAAATAAGGATATTTTCCGCCTAAATTGTTGAAAACTGGGTGGCTGCTGTGAGTGATCCGTGTATAGCGTTGATTGAGTTGCCGCAAGGCAGAAGCAGCAGAAGCAATTGACATTTTTAGAAAAGGATTACTAATCATGAACAAGATTTCCCGTCGTTTCGCCGCTGGCCTGACCGCAGCTTCCCTGTCCCTGGCAGTTGTTGCTTGCTCCGACGCTGAGGATGCAGCAAACAACGCTGGCGATGCCGCAAAGGACGCAGCAAGCCAGGCAACCGACAAGGCCGGTGACGCTGCTAAGGACGCCAAGGATAAGGCCGGCGAGGCTACCGACAAAGCTGGCGACGCTGCCAACGATGCCAAGGACAAGGCCGGCGATACTTCCGCTGATGCTTCCGACAAGATGAGCTCCGATGATTCCAAGGAAGGCGCAGCTTCCGGTGAGATGAAGAAGATCAACACCCCGGCTGGCGAGGTTGAGGTTCCGGCCGCTCTGGCTTCCGCAATCGATGAGAAGTCCGCTGAGTGGGGCGACGTTCAGGATGTAGAAAACTCCGAGAATGGTTCCCTGGCTACCTTCGCTGAGGACAAGCTGATTGCCTTCAACGAGGAGTCCGGCGCACAACCAATCATCGGCAAGATCGCTGAGACCTGGAAGGGCGAGGGCGGCCTGGCAAACAAGGTTGGCCTGCCTACCGCTCCAGAGCAGGCTGAAGGTAACGGCTGGGTTCAGGAGTTCACCAACGGCACCATCAAGTGGATGAAGGGTGAGTCCGGTAAGTACGAGGCTACCGTTGAGTAAATCTCGCTAATTTAATAAAGCCGGCTAGGTTTCTACCTAGCCGGCTTTTGTGATCACTGGTGGTCCTCATGGTTGCAGTACCAATTCACGAGCTTTTGGCTGGCATGAACCTTGCGTTTTCGCAATGTTCATCTTTCACCCATGTAATTTCAACCTTTGGCGCTTAGCTTGGGAAGAGATCAAGCAACACGATCTAAAGGGAGAACCCCGCAATCATGTCCAATCCTTCTGTTCTGACCGAGCCTATGAGCCCCAGTGCAGTGGCCACTAAGACCTACGTTATTGATACCTCAGTCCTCCTTTCTGACCCATGGGCCCTGCGCAAGTTCGCAGAGCACGAGGTCATCCTTCCCATCGTCGTCATCTCCGAATTGGAAGGAAAACGTCATCACCCTGAGCTTGGCTGGTTCGCCCGCCAAGCTCTTCGCTTTTTGGAGGACCTGCGTGGTGCATACGACGGTCTAGCCCAAGCGGTTCCGGTCAACGTTGAGGGCGGAACCTTACGCGTTGAGCTAAATCATCAGGATCAGTCTTTGCTGCCATCCTCCTTCCGGGGTCCCGAAGGTGACCACCGCATTCTCGCTTGCGCACTCAACCTGGCGCACGAGGGCAAAGACACCGTGCTTGTGACTAAGGATGTCCCACTGCGTGTCAAGGCTGGGGCAGTTGGCTTGCAAGACGACGAGTACCACGCGCAGGACGTAGTTCTTACCGGCTATACCGGCATGGCTGTGGTTCATACTTCTGCTGAAGTCATCGATGCTCTCTACCGTGATGGGGAAGTCATGGTAGACGGCGTACTGACTGAAGATGGCACTGCTATCGAAGAGCTTCCAGT
Source organism: Corynebacterium sp. HMSC071F07 (assembly GCF_001810285.1). Lineage (NCBI taxonomy): Bacteria > Bacillati > Actinomycetota > Actinomycetes > Mycobacteriales > Corynebacteriaceae > Corynebacterium > Corynebacterium sp. HMSC071F07. The sequence continues at coordinate 76,992 of NZ_KV800675.1, read as the reverse complement.
TCACTGCGGCATCAAGCTGGACGCGGCAGGGCAGTCCGCGCTTGGCCGCATGACGGCAGAGGGCACCATCCAGCTCGTACGCGGTGATCTCAATGCGTTTGGACTGCAGGGCCGCTCCGCGGAGCAGCGCGTGGCACTTGACCTTTTGTCAGATCCCTCCGTGGGCATCATGTCCCTGGGCGGCCGTGCCGGCACTGGTAAGTCTGCGCTGGCGCTGTGCGCGGGCCTTGAAGCAGTCCTGGAGCGCGGTGAGCACCGCCGCATCGTGGTTTTCCGCCCCATGTATGCAGTGGGCGGGCAGTCGCTGGGATACCTTCCAGGTAGCGAGTCCGAGAAGATGAATCCCTGGGCCCAGGCCGTCTTCGATACCCTCGAAGGCCTTGTCTCTGACAACGTCATGGAGGAAGTCCATGACCGCGGCCTCCTTGAGGTTCTGCCGCTGACCCACATCCGTGGTCGGAGCTTGCATGATTCCTTCGTCATCGTCGATGAAGCGCAGTCGCTTGAGCGCAACGTCTTGCTCACCGTCCTGTCTCGGTTGGGCAAGGGCTCGCGCGTGGTGTTGACACACGACGTCGCCCAGCGTGACAATCTGCGCGTGGGCCGCCATGACGGTGTGCAGGCTGTCATTGAAAAGCTCAAAGGGCATGAGCTGTTTGCACACGTGACCCTCCAGCGCTCAGAGCGTTCCGCAATCGCCGAGCTTGTCACGGACTTACTCGAAAGCGAGGCTTAAGGTTAAACCGTCTTCCTCGATCGCGGCTAGCTAACTTTTTCCGGTTTATATAGCCGTACAGGTTGTTGTCTTGTAATAATGAATCACATGGCAGAAAACAAACCCGCGAAGAACTTTAAGATTCGACCTTTTGTCACGGCCGACTATCCCCAGATGCGGACAATTTATGAAGAGGGCCTAAACACCGGTCACGCCACGTATGAAACGCGTTCTTTGACGCTGGAGCAGTTTACCCGTGCAAAGATCATGTCCTCGGTCTTCGTTGCGGTTGAGGAAGACGATGATTCCAAGGTATTGGGCTGGGTTTCTGCAGCGCAGATTTCCTCCCGCTCAGTCTTCCATGGTGTGGTGGAAGATTCCATCTACATCAGCGCGGAGGCTCAAGGCCGTGGCATCGCCGGTGCCCTGCTCGATAAGCTCATCGAAACCTGCAAGGACCTCCACAAATGGGCAATCCACGCGTGGATCTTCCCAGAAAACCAGGGTTCCGCAGGCCTGCATAAGTCTCGCGGCTTCGTCAAGGTCGGTACCTACTCCCACATGGCGAAGATGACCTACGGCGAGATGGCTGGTCAGTGGCGCGACACCGACGTCTACGAGCTACTGCTTCCGAAGCCCGATGAGCGGGAGCGAGGCAACAATAATTAGGACTTTTAGCTAGGCAATAGAGCTAGAAAAACTCGGCGGCGGGGAATGTACCGCGCATTATTGTCCTCATGACCTCGTCAATGTCGCGGCGTTGAGGTTGGCGCAATTGCTGAAGATATAAGAGAACTCCCGGTCTGAAATCGCTTCCTATTTCAGACCGGGAATTTTCTATGCTGACAATTGCCGCCGGTATCATTGATGATGGAACCCTGAGAGATAGAGCAAAAGGCGGATAAAAGCTGGAATTTCAATTCCTTCTTTCTCAGCGAGTGCGACCAGATAGTCGCGAGTGCGCCACACGTCGACCGAGTTAACATTTAGAGCCAAGACTTCCTTGAGCAAGCCCGGGGGGATAGACAAGGTTGTTCTCTATGGTGGCGTCGTCTAGCGCAATGCGGGACTGGAGCTCACAGCGCTCCTCGCTAGTAGCCTTCGATTCTTTGTCTGGTGAGTGATATTTAAGAGATCTCTTCCTTAAGGTGCTCTTCCGTGACGGGAAGAACCAAAAGAAGGGCAACGGTGGCCATAGGAACCATCAGCAGGATGACTGGGGTGAGGCCATCGTTGTAGGCGTTGAGGATGACGGACTGAATTGCATCCGGAAGGTGCGCAACCATGTTCGGGGTCAGGCGGGAAGAACCGCCCGTTGCGGAAGCGAACTGCTCAGCGTACTGCGCGCCCTCAGGGCCCATGGCCTTGATTGCAGCTGGCATGTTGGCTGCCATCTCATCCTTCATGTTGTGGATGAACAGGGATCCAACGAGGGAAGCGCCCACTGCGGAACCAATCTGGCGGAAGAAGTTGTTGGCAGCCGTTGCGGTACCGACCAGCGCGATAGGGAAGGAGTTTTGCACGATGAGAACCAGAACCTGCTGCACAAAACCCAGGCCCACGCCGAAGACGAAGAACTCAGCACCGAGCTGAACTAGGGTTGTATCCACGGTCAGCTTGGACATCCAGAACAAAGCACCGGCGGTGATGATAAGGCCGATGATTGGGTAAATCTTGTAATGGCCCGTGCGGGCGATGATGAAGCCAACAGCAGTCGAGGTGCCGATGAGGCCTACCATCATCGGAATCATCATGAGGCCCGCCTTGGTTGGGGTCAAGGTATGAACCATCTGCAGGTAGGTTGGCATGTAGCCAAGCACACCGAACATTGCCAGACCGAGGACAGTACCGGCTGCGGTGGTCAGAACCATGTTGCGGTTCTTAAAGAGGTGAACCGGAATCAGCGGCTCCTTGGCCTTTGCCTCGACGATCACGGTGATAATAGCGCCGACGACAACGGTGATGCCCAAGCCAATGATGATTGGGTCAGACCACTCGTACTGCGTGCCGCCCCAAGTAGTCATGAGGATGAGGGAAGCGGTGGTGATAGCGATGAAAGTAGCGCCAAGAGCGTCGAACTTACGCAGGTCAGTATCGCCAACGCGCAGGTGCAGCACGATGGTGCACACGGTAATGGCGAGCATACCAAGTGGAATATTAATCCACAGACCCCAGCGCCAGCCCGGGCCGTCGGTGAACCAGCCGCCGAGGACTGGGCCGAGAACGGAAGAAAGGCCGAAGACGCCGCCCATGATGCCCATGAACTTGCCGCGCTCACGAGCAGTGGTGACCTCCGCGATGATGGACTGGGAGGAAATCATCATGAAGCCAGCGCCGAAGCCCTGGACAGCGCGGCCCAAAATGAGCCAGTTCATGTCATTTGCGAAGCCACCGATGGCAGAGCCGACGACGAAGACTGCGATGCCGCCGATGTAGAGCCACTTGCGGCCCATCATGTCGCCCAGCTTGCCAGAGATTGGCATAGCGATGGTCATGGTGACCAAGAAAGCGGAGATAACCCAGCTCATGTGGTCGACGCCGCCGAGCTCGCCCACGATAGTAGGCAGGGCCGAAGAGAAAATCATTTGGCCCAAGGAGCTCATCAACATGGTGAGAACGAGGGCGGAGAAAACGAGAGCTACGTTGTTTTCTTTCTTTTCGTTTCCGCCAGCTTGCGCTGGCTGCGCCTCGCCGACGTTGTTCGTCGGCGACTTGGCGGTATCTACCATTTTAGTCCTTTCGTGAAAGTGATAACGAGTGCGAGTGCATCATTGAACTTTTGCTCAAATGGTTGTTCGCAGCTGATTTCGGGGGAAGCGGTGGCAATCCAAAGCGCTTCTCTAACGGTGGCTCCGATGAGTAATGCTTCTGTCTCTGGCGCAACTTCTGGCATGAGCTGGAGCTGCGGTTCTTGCTTGAGGCGAAGCGTAATGAGTTCTGCAATCTCGGTTGACTTTGCGCGTTTGCGGCTAAACGACGCCGCGGCAGCATCTGGGTCGCTTGCTATGCGGCGCCGCCTTGCTGCAATTGTTTTGTCGGCGTGGTGCCCGTCCAAATGGGAAATGACGAGTTCCACGGTCAAACGCAGGAGGTTTTCAGTTGGAGTGTCAAGGAAATATGCTCGTTGGTCTTGGGAAAATAGTGCGCTAGGGGCGCCTAAGACTGCGGAGTCTTTGGAATCGAAGTAGTTAAAGAATGTGCGCCTTGAAATCCCGGCTTTTTCGCAGATCTCCTCAATGGTGACTGCGGCGAAGCCTCGCTTGTCCACTAGGGAAGTGGCGGCGTCTTCGATACGCAGTCGCGTCTTGAGTCGCTTCTGCTCGCGTAGTGACATTTCTTCTTGCACGCTGTGCAACATTACACCCGGTGCAAGTTTGCACCAAGTGCAAACTTCGTGATTTTTGAGTCCCTGAGGTACCTTCAGTGCGCTTGGTCACAAATGCTTTTGGGGTAGCGAAAAGCCTCCCGCTGTCATGCACTCGGGTGGGTGCCCGAGCGGCAAGGCAGTGGGAGGCTGAAAAGTGCTGCTTGAAAGTACCGCTAGGTAGAAAGCTTAGAAGCTATCACGCTCGCGGTTGGTCATGGACAAGACGTTGAGGCGCTCATCCAGCTCTTCCTCGGTGAGGTTCTCGCCGTCGACGAAGCCCAGGTCAATGACGGCCTCGCGGACGGTGATCTTCTCGTGCAGTGCGTGCTTAGCAGCCTTTGCTGCATTCTCGTAGCCGATCTTGGAATTCAGCGGGGTAACGATGGAGGTAGAGGACTCAGCAAACTTCTTCATGCGCTCCTCGTTAGCCTCGATGCCGTCGACGCACTTCTCAGCGAAGATGCGGGAGACGTTAGCCAGCAGGCGAGCGGACTCAAGGACGTTGCGTGCCATGACCGGGATGAACACGTTCAGCTCGAAGTGGCCGTTGGCGCCGCCGAATGCAACGGCAGCGTCGTTGCCGATGACCTGTGCGGAAACCATGGTGGCTGCCTCGCACAGAACCGGGTTAACCTTGCCCGGCATGATGGAGGAACCTGGCTGCAGATCCTTCAGGTGGATTTCTGCCAGGCCGGTCAGTGGGCCGGAGCCCATCATGCGGATATCATTGGCAATCTTGTTCAGGGATACCGCAACGGTGCGCATTGCTCCGGAGAACTCAACGAGTCCGTCGCGCGCCGCCTGAGCCTCGAAGTGGTTCTCTGCTTCCTTGAGCTGCTCAACGCCGGTGAGCTTCTTGAGCTCTTCGGTGACCTTTGCACCGAAGTCAGCGGAGGTGTTCAGGCCGGTGCCGGTTGCGGTGCCGCCGATAGCCAGCTCGCCCAGGCGTGGCAGGGTGGCCTCGATGCGCTCGATACCGAGCTCGATCTGGCGTGCGTAGCCACCGAACTCTTGGCCCAGGGTGATCGGGGTTGCGTCCATCAGGTGGGTGCGGCCGGACTTAACGACGTCCGCGAATTCCTTGGCCTTGGCGCTCAGGGACTCGTGCAGCACCTTCAGGCCTGGGATGAGGTCGTTGACAGCTGCCTCGGTGGCCGCAACGTGGGTTGCGGTAGGGAAGGTGTCGTTGGAGGACTGACCCATGTTCACGTGGTCATTGGGGTGAATCTCTACGCCGTTGTTGTGGGCGATCGAGGCGATGACCTCGTTGGTGTTCATGTTGGAGGAGGTGCCAGAGCCGGTCTGGAAGACGTCGATTGGGAAAGCATCGTCGTGCTTGCCCTCAGCGATTTCCTTCGCTGCAGCGATGATTGCGTCAGCCTTGTCCGCATCGAGCGTGCCGGAATCCTTGTTGACCTGTGCGCAAGCTGCCTTCAGCAGGCCCAAAGCGCGAATCTGAGCGGCCTCAAGCCCGCGGCCGGAAATCGGGAAGTTTTCTACAGCACGCTGGGTCTGTGCGCGCCACAGAGCATCAACAGGAACCTTCACTTCACCCATGGTGTCGTGTTCAATGCGGTACTCAGTCATGAAATCCACCTCAAAATTATGTGTTGAATAAAGATGTTCATTTAGCGATTGTGTCGGGAGGGAGTCGGAATAACGTGTCCCTTCCGGCAGTAAACGCAATAATAAGATTTGTATCAACCGGCACCATAATGGTGCTGGAAGTCACGCCTCACTAAAACCAGTATGGACTAAATGGCGTGCGAATGTGCAAGGTGCACGTCCATGCTGAAAAGGGCGTGCACCAAATGCAAAAGCGGGTCTTTAAAAACCTTTAGGCATCCGCTGCGTTGGAGTAATCAATAACGGAGTACTCCTGCAGCTTGGCCAGCTTGTGTACGGAATCGATGTAGCGGATGGTGCCGGACTTGGAGCGCATAACCAGGGAACGGGTAGTGGCGCCGTTTGCACGGTAGGAAACACCGCGCAGCATGTCACCGTTGGTAACGCCGGTAGCAGCGAAGTAGCAGTTATCGGAGGAAACCAGATCGTCGGTGCCCAGAACGCGGTCCAAGTCGTGGCCAGCCTGGCGAGCTTTTTCGGCTTCTTCCTCGTCCTTCGGCCATAGCTTGCCCTGGATTTCGCCGCCCATGCACTTCATGGCGCAAGCGGTGATGATGCCCTCAGGGGTGCCGCCGATGCCCATCATCATGTCGATGGAGTTGGAATCTTGGCAGGTAGCGATTGCGCCTGCGACGTCGCCGTCCATGATGAGGCGAACCTTTGCGCCGGCAGCGCGGATCTGATCGATAAGGTCCTGGTGGCGCGGGCGGTCCAGTACAACGACGGTGAGGTCGGCAGCCTTGATGCCGAGCTTCTTAGCGACGGAGTTGATGTTCCACTCAACGGACTGGTTGATGTCGATTGCGCCGACGCCAGCTGGGCCGACAGCAATCTTGTTCATGTAGAAGACGGCGGACGGGTCATACATGGTGCCACGCTCTGCGGCAGCGATGACGGAAATAGCGTTCGGACGGCCCTCTGCCATCAGGCGGGTGCCGTCGACCGGGTCAACTGCGATGTCCATTGCAGCGCCCTCGCCGGTGCCCACTTCTTCGCCGTTGAACAGCATCGGGGCTTCGTCCTTTTCGCCCTCGCCGATGACCACAACGCCGTTCATTGCGACGGAGTTGATGAGCTTGCGCATTGCATCCACAGCTGCGCCGTCGCCCTCATTCTTCTTGCCACGGCCTACCCAGCGGCCGGAGGCCAAAGCTGCGGCCTCAGTGACGCGAACCAGCTCCATAGCGAGGTTGCGATCTGGCATGTAAGAAGTGTTTTCGGACATGTGTTTAGGCTGCCTTCCATTCTTTTTCTGTCTCGCCGCTGGAACCTTCCAGGGCACTGTTTCCTATTCTTGCACTTTTGAATGGATTTTTAGACAGGTTGGTGCCCCCGATTGAGGGCTTTGCCCGATCCCGGGGGCAGTGAAGTAGAAAATTCGCAGCATAAGAATTTGAGTTCGCCCCGGCTTTTCGTTGTGCGCTTGGGTACGTGGAATACTGGACGCGTGGCAGCAGAAGAGAAACCCAAGATTTTTGAGGGCGCCCGGGACATTATTTTGTCTCTCGGCGTGACCGTCATCGCCATGCTCCTTGTTGTGGGAGCTACCGGCTTGTGTAGCGTGAACCCGGAGACAAAGAAGGGGCCTGTCCAGGATGTCGATGCCACGACGTTCCTAGAGATGGAAGCACGCGCTACGGGGGCAGTAATCCGTAACCCACAGATGCCCGAAGGCTGGGCGCCTACTGCCGCGCGTCGCTCCGCTGTGGCGGGGGAGAACGCCTCCGTGGTGAGCTGGCTGACTGCTGATGAAGGCTATGTGGAGTCTACGCAGACCCAAGTCTCTATTGAAGAGGCGGAGAAAGGCTATGACTCCAACTACCGTGCCAACGAATCCGAGCGTGAGGTGGCCGGCAAGAAGGTCAAGATCCTAGAAAGCGACGACGCTAATGTTCGGCCACTATGGATCACAGATTTAGGCGACTCCCGCTTGGTATTGTCCGGCTCCGCCTCTGAAGCGGATTACGAGACCACCATCGAGGCATTCGCCAAGGCGCCGGTTCTGCACGTGAATGACGACGGGGCAGCCGAGGCTGGTGCGCAGGAGGACGGTGCTTCAGCACCGACCTCGCAGCAGCCTTAGCTGAAGGTGGCTGAGTAAAGGCCGTCTGCAAACTCGACCTGGACACCCTCGCCCGCGGTTTCTACCGTTTGGGCGAGGGTTTCTTCGTCTAGGCCGCTCAGGCGCTGCTTAGCAACGTAGACGTCGACTCGTTCGCGCTTGGAGTTCTGCGGGTAGATTTTTACCTCGCGGAGCCGGCCTTCTTTAAAGCACAGCACGATGGAGCCAGAGTAATAGGAGATCTCATCAGTGCTTGCCGTATGCGGCGTGCCGAAAAACTCCTCTGCAAGATGGCGTGGATCGCCAAAGAGCAGGGAACCGGCAGAGCCGGACTTTGATACGAAGTCCACGCGCTCACCTGGGTAGCCGTAAATCTGCATTAGTACTCTCCTTCGTTGGATGATGCGTTTTCTGCGTCTGTGGCATCTTCGGAGTTATCGGCACTATCTAGTGCCTTCTCGACACGACGCGCAGCGCCGTCAAGGTGGGCCTCACAGGCCTTTGCCAGCGCTTCACCGCGCTCCCAGTACTTCAGCGACTCGTCGAGGCCCATCTGGCCGAGCTCAAGAATCTTGACGGTTTCAATGAGCTCATCGCGAGCCTGCTCGTAGGTAAGTTCCTCTACTGGCGGGAATGCGTCTTGGCCGGGAGTACCGGTACCGATTGTCTCGTTCATGTCTGCTCCTTTAGTTAAGTCTTTGGCTTCGGGTCTATATTTTTCAGTGCTTTAGCGCTGAATGATTACTGAAGTTTGTTAGTCGGCTGGTTTGGCCGCCATTGCCGCTGCGGTAATCGAGCCATCACCGACGCGGATACGCAACTGCGAGCCGGGTGGTGATTGCTCGTAGGAAGTCACAACCTCTGGGCCCGAGCCATCACGCGGCACGACTTGGACGATGGCATAGCCGCGTTCCAAGGTGGCCGACGGGCCGAGAGCCGAGACCTGTGCGCGCAGGGCAGTGACCTTGTTCCTTTCTCGCTCGAGCAAGTAGGTGACCTCGCGCTTCATCAACGCGCGGGAGCGCTCAAGCTCATCACGGCGTGCGTTGATCGGCGTCATTGGATCAGCAAGCACGGGGCGTGAACGAATATTTTCCAGCCCGCGCCTTTCCCTTTCGACCCAACCACGCAGTGCAGCTGCCATGCGGGAACGCGCTTCATCCACCAATGCGTATTCCTCAGCAACTGATGGCACTACTCGTTTTGCGGCGTCAGTAGGAGTGGCGGCGCGGAGGTCTGCAATATTGTCGAGCACTGGATTGTCTGGCTCATGGCCAATAGCAGAGACCACCGGAGTGCGTGCGCTGGCAACTGCGCGCTGTAGAGCCTCTTCGGAGAAAGGAAGAAGGTCTTCGACAGAACCGCCGCCACGGGCGATAATGATGACGTCTACTTCTGGATCCTCATCGAGGGTTTCCAACGCGTTGATAACCTCTGGAACGGTGTTCGCTCCCTGCACCGCGGTATTAATGACGCGGAATTGCACCGCCGGCCAACGGTCCTTTGCCACGGCTAGCACGTCACGTTCAGCAGCAGAGCCGCGGCCGGTGATAAGCCCTACCTTGTTGGGTAGGTAGGGCAGCGCCAACTTGCGCGAAGGATCGAAGAGCCCTTCAGCAGCAAGCTGTTGGCGCAGCATCTCAATGCGTGCTAGCAAATCACCGACGCCGACGTGGCGAATCTCAGTGGTCCACAATGAAAAGGAACCGCGGCCGGCATAAAAGGCGGGCTTGCCGTAGACCACCACGCGATCGCCGTCTTTTAAAGGCGTGGGCATTTTCAAGACCATGTCAGTAGGGCACGTTAGCTGCACGGACTTTTCCTGCTCGACGTCGCGCAAAGTGAGGTAGGAAAGTCTCCATGAGCGCTTGACGTTGATCTGGGTTAATTGGCCTTCGACCCACAAGAACCCGAGACGCTCGATCCAACCCTTGACCTGGTCATTGACCCGGCCTACGGGCCAGGGCGTCTCCGCAGAGTTTGCTGGTTGATTCACAAAGCAGCCTTTCTATGCAGCAGTGGATTGCCACTTAAGTCTATTGTCCAGCCCGGACATGTGGTCTTCGGAGGCAGCCAGCTTGGGCAAATTTAAAGGTCAGCGGGCCAGAGAAAGTTCGAGCGAAGTCACATTGCTGTCCACGTCAGAAATAGGCCACCTATTGCCTTTGCAAAGCGACCCAATCTACTGTTTCAAAGCAGTTTTAGATACGCTGGAACGCATGACTGAGACTGGCAAGAATGTTCTCCTGGCAGCACCGCGCGGTTATTGTGCCGGTGTCGATCGCGCAGTTGAGACCGTGGAGAAGGCACTTGAAAAGTACGGCGCACCGATTTATGTGCGCAAGCAGATTGTCCACAACCGCTACGTCGTGGAATCGCTAGCTGAGCGCGGCGTCATCTTCGTCGAGGAAGCATCCGAAGCGCCCGAGGGCGCGCACCTTGTCTTCTCCGCACACGGTATCGCCCCGGCGGTGCGTGAGGAGGCTGAAGGCCGCAAGCAGCTGACCCTTGATGCAACTTGCCCGCTGGTGACCAAGGTGCATAACGAGGCGCGCCGTTTCCAGCGAGATGGCTACCACATCTTGTTGGTGGGCCACGAAGGTCACGAAGAGGTCGAAGGCACCGCCGGCGAGGCTCCTGAGGTCACGCACTTGGTGGATGGCATCGAGGGCGTCGACAAGCTGCCTGAGTCCCTGCAAGATGAAAAGCTCATCTGGCTATCCCAGACCACCCTCTCGGTGGATGAGACCATCACTATTGTGAATAAGCTGCGCGAGCGCTTCCCGCACCTCGAGAATCCGCCTTCAGACGACATCTGCTACGCCACCCAGAACCGCCAGGAGTCGGTGAAGAATATTGCTCCGAAATGCGATTTGATGATTGTGGTGGGCTCGAAGAATTCCTCGAACTCCGTGCGCCTAGTTGAGGTGGCGCTAGAGGCAGGGGCCAAGGCTTCCCACCTCATCGACTTCGCCCGTGAGATCGATGAGGCGTGGCTCGAAGGCGTCGAGACCGTCGGCGTTACCTGTGGCGCTTCTGTACCTGAGCTGCTCGTGCGCGAGGTGCTCGAATTCCTCGACGAGCGTGGTTACAGCAACGTTGAGCAAGTTACCACTTCCACCGAGACTATCCAGTTCTCCCTGCCACGAGAGCTGCGTCCGGCGCGCACGTCGCAGGCCCCAAAGGCTTAAGGGTGCCCTCCTAAGCCACAGCAAAAGAAAAGCACTCAGAGCAGTAAATGGCTGCCCTGGGTGTTTTATTGATAGCTAATATTCGAGCTGGTTTGCGCGGTGAACTAGTCTTCGTCGTAGAGATTGTCTTCCAAGAACGAGGACTTTGGCTTTGCCTTGGACGCCTTAGGCTTGGTGGTTTCGGTTTCGCGGGATTCACCTGCATCGCCAGCACGGCGTGCGGGGTCGGGGCGGCGCGGTGCGAAGTCGGAATCGTCGTACTCCGCGGAGCTAGCTGTGGTACCCCGCTCGCGGGCCTCACGTGCCTCGCGGTAGGAGCGTGCTTGAGCCACGCGCTCGTCGTGTGCGCGCTTGAGCTCCTCACTGCTTGAGCGGCTCTTTTCCACGCGCTCTCGGGCTTGCTGCTCGCGTTCTTCAGCCTGGCGGCGGCGACGAACCTCACGGTCCAACTCGCGGGCACGGGTACGGCGGCGCGGCGAACTCTGGGGAAGTGCTTCACCTGAGCCTTCTGCATCACGGCGGTTACGAGCTATAAGCTCGGCAACGGAAAGACGCTCGTTGGTAGTGCGCTCATTGGTTTTTTGCTCCGCGCGACGGGCAACCTGTGCCTTGGCGTCGCGGGTTCGAGCCAAGTTCTTGTGTCGCCATAGACGGACTACGGCAAGAGCGGCGCACAACAAAAATACGATGAGCAACCAGGGGAAACGCTGGATAAAAGGGAACGCTGCGGAAAGCAGTGACGTGTTCGAGAACGGCGATGTGCCTTTTGGCGCGGCTTGAATGGACAGCACCCAGGAGGTCAACACAATCGCGACCGTAAACAGAACTGGAATGCTGACAACTAGGAGGTACAAGCTGCGCAGGCGGGCGAAGCAGGTGACTGCCAGCGCACCGGCCGCGGAGATGATGAAGAATAGCCAACCAATCGAACCCACGGCAATCGTGATCAGTGCGGCTACGACGAACGTGGCTACTAGGCCAAGGAGACCCTTGGCTAGCGGCAGCTCATGCGCAGCGGCGGAGGTTTCACGCGCGGCTCGGTGGTTTCGATTTTTGGCAAGTGACACGCCGGAAGATTCTACAGCGTTGGCTGGGCTTATCGGTATTTCTTCGCCCGAATGTGGCGAAATTTATTTCCGTGAAGGAGGTAAATGCAGCTATTCCCCAAAGCGTAGGTGCCGCGGTTCTGCCTCGATGGGGTGCGGGGAGACCGGTTTTTTATCGGTGCGTGCTGGGATCTCCAGCTCGTAGAGCCTGCGTGCAGTAACCCCCACTCGTAAATCCAAGGAGCCGAGACTGGAGTTGAATGCTTCGACTGCTTTTTCAAGGCTGCGACCGACTTTCTCATAGTGCTCGTTGAGAGTGCCTAGCCGCGCATAGAGCTCGCGGCCAAGACGTTGCACCTCGCGTGCCTTCTCTGAAATGTCTTCGTGCCGCCATCCCAGCGCCACAGTGCGCAGGAGCGCAAAAAGTGTGCTTGGCGTGGCGATGACGATGTTGCGCCCGAAGGCGAACTCGAGCAGCTCAGGATCGATGCTCAATGCGGCGTCTAGGAACGGATCCGCCGGGACGAAGAGCACTACGAACTCAGGAGTGGGAGAGAAGGCCTCAATGTAATCGCGATGGGAGAGCGCTTGAACATGGTTGCGTAACAGGTGTGCGTGCCGGCGGAGGTAACCTGCGTGCTCCTCTGGATCTTCGGTGTCCATTGCGTCCAAATAAGAAGAAAACGGCACTTTGGCATCGACAGCGATGTTGCGCCCACCCGCTAGATGCACTACGAGGTCGGGGCGTACGGATTTTCCGTTGAGTGTTGCTGTTACCTGGGAATCGAAATCCACGTGTTTGGTCATGCCGCCGATTTCCACGACGCGTTCTAGTTGCATCTCGCCCCAGCGGCCGCGGACGTTTGGGGAACGCAGAGCGCCCACGAGCTTGTCAGTGCGATCTGTCAGCCTGGATGAAGTCCGGGTAACAGCCTGGACTTGGCTCGATAATGCTGCTAGGGCAGTGGCGCGGTCTTCCTCTAATTCCTGCAGTTTGAATCCCAAGCGGTCCATAGCTTTCTCTAAAGGCGCAAGCTCCGCTTGCCGGCGTTGCGATTCCTGTAGCGCGCGATGCTCATCGCTGGGGCGCGCGGAATTACTGCGGTATTCGCGCAGCAGCCAGCCCAAAATGGCGCCGATGAAAAGACCTAGAAATAACAAAAGCACGGGCAAGGTGGTAGACATAGCCACCACCTAAGCGCGTGCTCCGGACGTTGCCGTTTGTCTTGGCCTAATCTTCGCGGCGTGGATGCAACAGATGTTCGACGCGCGACATAGCCTTTTGCACGCCACCTCGAACAACGCGCATCTGCGTGCCGCGGGAAGCAGGTGCTTCTCCCTCGCCCTTACCAGTAGGGCGGGCATCCATATCGACCGCGGCGTCGAGGTGCGGACTATTGCCGTGATTAGCAACATCGGCAGGGACGGCCTCCGGGGCGGCGTGGTCCGGCATCGCCAACCAGGCCTCCCGCTTATGATCGCCCTGCTCTTGGGTATAGCGGCCAATGAGGAAGCCTGCCACCGTGGCAAAATGCATATCCTCTGCGGTTTTCTCGCCAGACTGCAGCATCATCATGTCCTGGAAGTAGCGATACGCCACAGCGAACATCGCGGCCGCTGGCACAGCCAAGAACGCACCCACGAGGTTAAAGAGAGCAGAGCCCACAGTGACGGAAGTCAGCACAACGACGGGGTGCAGGTTCATCGCCTTAGATTGCAACCAGGGGGAGAGCACGTTGCCCTCAAGCTGCTGGACCAAAAGCACGAGCGCCAAGACCAACAGTGCTTTGGTGATTCCCAGGGAGACCAAGGCGATGGTCACCGAAAGCGCGCCGGCGACGATAGCGCCAACAAAGGGGATAAAGCCCGCAACGAAGGTGATGATGGCCAGCGTTAGTGCCAGCGGGACCCCGATGATGGCCAGGCCAATGCCGATGAAGATGGCGTCGACTAGCGATACGAGCGCCTGGGCACGCACGAAACCGCCCAGTGTGTTCCAGCCTCGGGTGAGCAGTTCCGTCAAATGCCAACCGGTGCGCCGGCCCGTGGCTTCGCGCAGCCATGGCAGGAAGCGGTGACCGTCCTTCAGGAAGAAGAAGGTCAAGACCAAAACCACCATCAAGGTCACGATGATGTTGGTTGCCTGCCCAATACCGTTGAACACGGATCCTGCAATGGTGCCGGCCTGCTTTTGTGCCCAGGCGGCGATCTCATCGATGTAGGTGCCGATCTGATCCTCATTGAGATTCAGCGGCGGCTGCTGGACCCATAGGCGCAGTGCCTGAATGCCGTTGGCTGTTTGCAAATAAAGCGTTTGGGATTGCCGAACGAAATTCGGCGCGATGAAAAGAAACAGCGCGCCCAGTGCGCTGAAGGAAACCAAGATCGTCAACGCCGCTGCTAGCGAACTTGGCACATGGTGGCGGCGTAGCCACCGGGTGATCGGAGCCAAAACTGTGCAGATGATGAGAGCCAACAGGATAGGCAGGATGCCGCGCCAGAGGTTGCCGGCGATGCGGAAGAGCGCATAAAGGAAAAGACAAATGACGAACAGGCGCAGTGCCCATAGGGAAGCAGACTTAATTACCTCGCCGACTACAACGGAACGGTCGACTTGGTCTCCGGGTGGGTGAGGGGAGACGTCGTCAAGCGCTGCGGCATCAACAGACTCGTCAAAACGATCGCCGAGCCCAGCGTGGTCCGGATCCGAGTGGTGACCGGATGGCGGCGTGGATGATGAGGAAGGCGAATGAGAACTCACCCCACCATCTTGCCTTAAAAAACCTTGGGTGCGTTAGGATTGCCCCTGTGAGTCTTACACTTGGAATCGTCGGCCTGCCTAACGTTGGCAAGTCCACGCTGTTTAATGCCCTGACCCGTTCTGACATTCTGGCAGCGAACTACCCGTTCGCCACCATCGAGCCGAACGTCGGCCTCGTTGAGTTACCGGATCACCGCCTTAACCGCTTGGCGGAGATCTTTAGCTCCGAGCGCATCCTGCCGGCGACCGTGTCCTTCGTGGACATCGCCGGAATCGTCGAAGGCGCATCCAAGGGTGAAGGCATGGGTAACGCCTTCCTTGCCAACATCCGTGAGGCAGATGCTATCTGCCAGGTCGTGCGCGCCTTTGCCGATGACAATGTCATTCACGTCGATGGCAAGGTCGATCCTGCCCACGATATTTCCGTGATTAACACCGAGCTCATCCTGGCGGATCTGCAGACCATTGAAAAAGCCCTGCCGCGCCTGGAGAAGGAAGCGCGCAAGAACAAGGAGCTGGCTGAGACCGTCGAGGCCACCAAGAAGGCACAGGAAATCCTGGAGGATGACCGCACGCTCTTCGCCGCTTCCAAGAATGGCGAGATCGACCTCGCACTGGTTCGTGAGCTTCACTTGATGACGGCGAAGCCGTTCCTGTACGTGTTCAACTCCGACGAAGCAGTGCTTACCGACGACGCGAAGAAGGCCGAGCTCGCCGAGCTCGTCGCCCCAGCAGAGTGCGTCTTCCTCGATGCACAGACTGAGACCGAGCTGCTTGAGCTCGACGAGGAAGAGGCAATGGAACTGCTCGAGTCCGTCGGCCAGACCGAGCCTGGCCTGGCAACTCTGGCTAAAGCAGGTTTTGCCACCCTCGGCCTGCAGACCTACCTGACCGCAGGCCCGAAGGAAGCGCGTGCCTGGACCATCAAACAGGGCGCGGCAGCTCCTGCCGCAGCAGGCGTCATCCACACCGACTTTGAAAAGAAGTTCATTAAGGCTGAGATCGTCTCCTTCGATGACCTGGATGCCGCCGGCGATATGGCCACTGCCCGTGCTGAGGGCAAGGTCCGTCAAGAAGGCAAGGAATACATCATGCAGGACGGCGACGTCTGCGACTTCAAGATTGGCGGCTAGCGCTCGCCTGAGATTAAAGCTGTAGTCTCAGCATTGCTTGAGCCGCCGAGTTGTTGGCAACTTGGCGGCTTGCTAACCTAAAACCTCCTGAAGGGGAGTAGCTCCTCCGCGGCCTCCCATGGCGGCGGATGGATGGTCGACATACTGGTGCCTTTGCGCCCGGCCACCCAGCTTGCGAAATTCGTGAGTGAGCGAGACCTTCGGTCCGTAGTTCCTACGTCGACCGATTGTCCCCGTTGTTGGATGCTCGGTTGGCGCCAAACTAACCGAAGGTATCTGTATGGCACTTCCTTCCGAGCAGCTCCTGCTTGAGCGTTTCATGAAGCTGTCCATCGCGACGGCTGTTCTCACCATTGTCTTAAAGGTCCTTGCGGCCATGCTTACTGGCTCCGTCGGCTTCCTGTCTGACGCTTTGGAATCCGGAGTCAACCTCGTTGCTGCAGTAGTGGGCTTCATCGCCCTTCGCATTGCTGCGAAGCCGGCTGACGCGAACCACCAATTCGGCCACGGCAAGGCCGAATATGTTTCCGCGTTGGTAGAGGGCGCGATGATCTTCGTCGCCGCAGCACTCATCATTTATACCTCTGCATTGCGCTTGCTCAACCCCCAGCCTTTGGAACAGCCAGGCATTGGTCTGGCGCTTTCGACGCTCGCTTCGGTCCTTAATCTGGCTGTCGGTCTGGCGTTGCTGAAAGCGGGCAAGAAATATCGTTCGGCAACGCTTCAAGCTGACGGCCATCACTTGCTGACTGACGTGTGGACTTCTGTTGGCGTCCTCGTGGGCATCGCGCTGGTTGCCCTGACGGACTGGCTGTGGCTCGATCCGATGGTCGCTTTTGCAGTGGGCATCAACATCCTGTGGACCGGTTACAGGCTGCTCAAAGAATCCTTGAGCAGCCTGCTTTCCGAGTCCTTGCCCAAGGAAGAGCACGCTGAGCTTGATGCGCGACTTGCTGAGCTTGAGGATGAATTCGACGTGTTGTTCACGTCCCGTCGTACCATCGCATCGGGCCGCCAGCGCTTGGTCTATCTCACCATGGACGTGCCTGGCGAGTGGACAGTTCTTGCGGCCCACGACATCGCGGATCGCATCGAGGACAACATCGACGAGCTTTTCTCAGGCGCCGAAGTGTTCATCCACGTCGAGCCCGCCGGCACGGTGCATCGCCGCATCTTGCGCATGCCTTAAGCGGGTTCACGCAGGCTAGCCACGGCCATACCGTTTTCCATCACCCACGGCCAGCTAAGCCCGTTCTTGGTGAGAATATCTGGGCGTAGTTCATCGGGCAGAATCCACTCCTTGTTGGCGTAGCCCAACAAGTATTCGTCGAAGGCGGGAAGCTCGAGCCGCAGCGCCAATGCGACCGAGATTTCCTCTGCGGTCACGTCCTGCTGCCATGGGCTGAGCCAGAAGGTTTCGCCCTTGTGCTCAGCCCGCACCAATCCGGAGTTTTCGAGGGCCTTGGCTGCTTGGCCTTTGGCGAGCATGGTCCACCAAGCTAGGTCGGCGGCACTCACCGGACCATGTCCACTGACGTAGCGCAGTGCTAGCTCGCGGAGCGGCTCCTCCGGTTGACGTTGCTCGACGGGGAGGACATCGACGTGCATGAACGTTTCTTGCTTGCCGTGCTTCGGTCCTTGGACGAGGTCGCCCGCGCCACCGAATGCGCGCAGCAGGTGCGATCCACGGCCGCCATCCGGAGCGATGCCAACTGACCGGAAGATCTCGTAGGCCTCGGCGCGGGTCAGAGTCGGCGTCGTGCTTTTTAGGGCGGCGTCGTGAAGTGCGGCGTGTGCGCGGTTAAACAGGTCTTCGTCGAGGCCCAACCCTGGGCGTCGGGCTTGCTGGCTGCGCGCGACACGGGGATAGAGCAGGCGGGACATCCAACGCACGTCGGCAGCAGGCATGAAGTGGACCGTGCCGCGCTGCGGCCAACAGCGCACGACCTGGAACTCATCGATGGCGTTGAGCACTGCGGCATCGTCTGGCGCTGCGGATCCTTGGGTGCTGCGCAGGGCCAGCGCGCGCACGCCCGCGGCATAGTTCTGCCCTTGGACTGCCATGAGGTGTTCGGCCGCAGCCAGCGGTGAAGTGGTGGCTGGGCGCGCCGCCGAAGGGGCCAGGCCTTGGGCGATGAGGCGGCGGGCGCGAAGTTCAGGCAGCGTTAGATGGAGCATTGCTTAAACTTTATTCGGACTTTCTTTATGCTGCTACAAGCGCAGCGCCTTCATGGCCGCCATGCCCGTGGTGATGAGCTTCTGGAAGCGCTGCGGCGGCAGTAGCTCCGAGGGCGCCAGCGGGTGCAGCTTTTGCTCGGCTACGGTGCGCTTATTTGCCCACAAGCGCATGCCGGTAATACCGTGGCGGTGATTGAGGCCGGACTCCTTTACGCCGCCACCTGGGGCGGCAATAGAACCATATGCTGCGGCAAAGCCCTCGTTGATATTGACCATGCCCGCTTCTAGCTGGGAAGCAACCTCCCAGCCGTGGCGGGGGCTGCCCGACCACACTGAGGCGCATAGGCCGTAGTTCGTGTCATTTGCTGCGTGGATGGCAGCAGCATCAGAATCGACCTCGTACACAGCCAACACTGGGCCGAAGGTCTCGTTAGCGAAGAGCTCCATTTCCTGCGTTACCCCAGTGAGCACCGTGGGCTCAAAGAAAAACGGACCGAGTTCCGGGCGATGCTTTCCGCCGTAGACAATCGTTGCGCCCTTGTCCACAGCGTCGCGCACATGAGCTTGGACGGAGTCGAGCTGCTTTTGCGAAGTCAGGGAGCCGATAGTTGCGGCATCGGAGAACGCTGCGCCCAGAGTCTGTTTATCGAGGGCCTTTTTAAGCGCAACGAGGAAGTCCTTATAAATGTCCGTGTGCACGTAGGCACGTTCGGCGGACATACACAGTTGGCCCGAGGACGAGAAGGCAGTGCGCACGGCGCCGCGAGCGGTGGGCTCAAGGGGGGCGTCGTCAAGCACCAGCATTGGATTCTTACCTCCGAGCTCCAACATTGTGGGGATGAGACGTCCGGCCGCCTGGGTGGCAATGGACTTGCCCACCTTGGTGGAACCGGTAAAGGAAAGACCGTCGACGAGGGGGATCAAGGCGTCGCCCACCTCCGCGCCGTTGCCTGGTACTAGCTGCCAGGCAGCCTCTGGTAGGCCGGCTTCAATCGCCAGCCGGCGGACCAAGATTGCCGTCAGCGTGGTCTGGGAATCAGGCTTGTGAACCACAGAGTTGCCAGCAGAAAGCGCCGCCAGAACGTCGCCCACGCCCAAGGAAAGCGGATAGTTCCACGGGGAGATGAGCCCCACGACGCCCAGTGGGTAGTGCTGGGTGCGCGTCTTGGTGAGCACCGGCAACGCGCCGGGATGTCGCTCCGGACCAAAGGCCTTGCGTATGTTCACGCCATAAAAGCGCGCGCAGTTATAGAGATCCATCACCTCGTCGTAGGCGTGCGAGCGGGACTTGCCGTTCTCAGCCTGAATGAGGTCGAGGATGAGCTCTTCATGTTTCCGGATTAGGTCGTGGAGCTTGAGCAGTATGCGCCCGCGATTGCCCTGGCCTACCCCGGCCCGTGCGGTGGTGACGGCAGCGGCGACGTCCTTGGGCGTGGCCGTGGGGAAGGAGAAAAGCTCTTCGCCTGTAAACGGCATGAGTGCTGTGTGTTGAGCGCCGGAACCACGCACGTCGCCTACCGGGTTGGTGGCCAGGAAATCAGAGACGCGCGGCGGGAGATGAGCACTAGTGAAGGTTTTCATGGAGTCTATAGTGCCAGAAATTGATTGTGATATGTATCGCAATCATGGTGCGAGTGTGAGTAGCATTACTTTATGGCAACGCTTTCAAAAATTCCGAGCCCGCAGCTCCGGGAAACTATCGCGCCACTCGTCAGGGCCGGCGAGGCGGCTGCCCCTCTTGGTGTCATTGACATTGCCGCTTTCGACTTCAACGCGGAACAAATGGTGACGCGTGCGGGTGGGCTTCCCATCTGCGTGGCGTCAAAGTCGGACCGCGGCGCTCACTCATCCGCACTCCCGCGAAGTCGACCACTGGCGGATGGACCTGAAGCGGTGCGAGAGATCCGACGTTTAATTGATGCACAGGGCTGGCAGATTGCTTTCCCGCTGGAGCTACGCACCACGGCATCTGACGACGTCGCGCTGTCTACCGCCAACGGCCGCGAGTCGATGTACATCGCGTTCCACGTCCCGCGTTTCAAAAACCCATACGAATACATGCCAAAGGTGGAACCCATTCTGAAGGCTGCCGGCGGCCGCCCACACTGGGGCAAGATGAACACCTTGACGCGGGCAGACTTCTCCGCGCTGTATCCGCGCTTCGACGAGTTCTGTGCCCTGCGTGAGGAACTGGACCCGCAGTGGCGCTTTGGTTCTGATTACACGCGGAGGGTCTTCGGTTAGGGCGTAGTTGTCTCCGTAAATGAAAATGATTATCATTTGCGGAATGACTACACCCGTGACTGTTCTTTCTGGATTCCTGGGCAGCGGCAAAACCACCGTGCTCAATCACCTGCTGGCTAACCGACAAGGCCGCAAGCTAGCCGTCATCGTCAACGACTTCTCCGAGGTCAACATCGATGCGGCGCTCGTTGCAGGGGAGGGCCACCTCGAACGCGGCGAAGATCGTTTCGTGGAGCTGTCCAACGGCTGCATCTGTTGCACCCTGCGTGAGGACCTCATCGACTCGGTTGCGCGCCTTGCAAGGTCAGGCAGATATGACCAGATCATCATTGAGTCGACCGGCATCTCCGAGCCGATGCCGGTTGCCGCCACTTTCGAGTGGGAATTTGAAGACGGATTCAAGCTGCAGGACTACGCGAACATCGACACGATGGTCTCCCTCGTCGACGCTTCGACCTTCTTAGACCAGCTACGTCGCGGCCGCAGCCTTGTCTCACAGGGAATCGAAGCGACTCCGGAAGATGACCGGACCATCGCGGACCTTTTAGTGGACCAGGTTGAGTTCGCCGACCTTATCTTGATTACCAAGACCGATCTCGTCGACGCGGAGGAGACCGAGCGGGTCATCGCTACCGTCAAGGCTATGAACCGCCGCGCCAAGGTGGTGCCGGTGACCAACGGCGTCATCGCCACCGAGCTCATCCTCGATGCCGCCCTTTATAACCCCGCTACCGCCGCGACCTATCACGGCTATGCTGAGGAACTGGCCAATCCACACACACCGGAGACTGAGGAGTACGGGATTTCTTCCGTCGTCTTTCGCTCCGATAGGCCGTTCAATCGTGAGCGACTGCTCAAGGCGCTGCGCGTGAGTACCGGGTTGGTCCGCTCCAAGGGGTATTGCTGGATCGACACGGATCTGCGCGTTGCCCACGCTTGGCAGCAGGCAGGCCCCAACCTCCAGATCCAGCCGGCCTCACTGTGGGCCTCCAACGGAGTGACGCCGGGCTCTGAGGTCGTGCTCATCGGTGTGGAGTTCAATGCGGAGGAGACGCTGCGCAACTTCGAGGACGCAGTGCTTTCCGACGCCGAGGTAGCCGCTCTGCTGCCCAGCTAGTGCCATGCGCCGATTAAGGGTCTGATACCGTTTTAGGGTTCGTTTTAACTCCATATGCGTCAAGAAGGTGTTTCCTACGTCCGCTGAGCAGAAACTCATCACCCCAACATTCGTCTTTGCATGGCTGGTTAATTTTGCCCAATTCATGGTCTTTTACCTGTTGGTGACGATCATGGCTTTGTATGCGGTGCAACAGTTTGGTGCATCAGACACAGCGGGCGGCTTTGCCTCCAGCTCCTTCGTGGTCGGTGCGACCATTGCGCGACTGTTCTCGGGATATCTGGTAGATGCGGCAGGACGTAAAAAGTCCCTCTTGGTCTCGTTGGTTCTCGTGACCGTGGCATGTGCCGCGTATTTTGTTGCGCACTCGTTGGCGCTGCTTATCGTCGTGCGCATCATTCATGGCCTGGGGTATGCGGTGGCGTCGACTGCCGTCATGGCCGTGGCGCAGTCCGTCATTCCTGACCATCGCCGTGCTGAGGGCACGGGCTACTTTGCCTTGGGAACTACCCTTGCCACCGCTTTTGGCCCGGCGGCAGGACTGGCTATCGTCGGTGCGAGTGGCTACAACACCATCTTCGTTGTGGTGCTCAGCCTCGCGGTATGTGCCGTGGCTTTGGCACTGGCACTCAAGACTCCCACGCAGGAGCGCCCTAGCGTGACCTTTAGCCTGGCCAACATCGTCCACCCGGCGGTCGCACCCTTTGGCTTCTTCATGCTTCTCATCGGCGTTGCTTATGCAGGCATCATCACGTACCTCAACGCTTATGCTGACGCGTCCGACCTGGCGACGGGCGCCAGCTTCTTCTTCATTGCCTATGCGATTGTCAGCCTCGCGATGCGCTTTGTCTTGGGCCGTGTCCAAGACCGCCACGGCGATAACGTCATCTTCTACGGTGCGCTCGCTTCGTTCATGATTGGTCTCGTGGTGCTTGCTATCGCAGTAGCTGACTGGGAGGTCGTCATCGCGGGTGCTTTGGTTGGCTTGGGCTATGGCTCCATCATGCCGGCGGCGCAAGCGGTGGCCGTGCGCCTCGTGGCTCCGCACGAGATGGGCGCGGGTATTTCGACGCTCTTCTTACTCCTCGACATCGGAATAGGCTTTGGCCCCGTGGTCTTGGGCATGCTGATTTCTGCGCTGGGCTACTCCGCTATGTATTGGGTGCTTGCCGCAACCGTGGCCTTGGCGACGGTGCTGTACTACTTCGTGCATGGTCGGCGCGCATACGGCGAAACAGTGCACGTTACGGCTGCCACTGCTTAGCTCTTCGGTCTGCGGCTGGTGCAACACAGCCATTTCTTAGCGCTTTGTGCAGCGTGAAACTTCAGTGCGGAAACTCCTCAGGCGGACGTCACAGTAGTTATTTACACTAGGCGGCACATGGTCAACGACTTTGTAGTTATACGCGACAGGAGACTGCCATGGAAAAGCCCGATACTTTCAATTTCGCCCCGCTGGTCGGAGTGGCGCTAGCAAAGCCGCGTCCGCTCCGGCTCAAGATTCGCAGCCGCAAAAAGCTACCGCATCTGGAGGCGCATACCCTCGACATCGCGCCTTTCGAGGGAGCACAATTGCAGATGACGATGAGAGAGCTCATCGACTTCGCTCCTGCCGAACATGGCATCATCATCGATGGCAAGAGCCTTTCCGCGCAAGAGGTGGATGAGCTGCGTCCCCAAGCCCGCACTCAACTCGAATCCGCGCGTCAGTGGGCCGAAGAAAAATACAGCGTTGCTCCTGCCGCGCCTGTTAACGGCCAAGAGGGGCCTTACTACGGCACCATCGACGCCGACCTGCCAGAGTTCGTACTGCGTGCATGCGGCGAAATCTACGAGGTCAGCGGGGAACTGCCAGCAGACAAGCGTGCCGAATTCTTGGATGCCCGCTATTGCAAAGACGATCCCCGTGGAGCGTGGCTCTCGCTGCACGGTAAGCCAGGACCTAACGGTTTTGTCCTCACACCTAACTTTGCTTACCGCCCGGCGTGGTCGGTACAACCTAGCCCGCAGCAGTGGGCGGCCGACATAGAGACTTTCCCGCGCACCGCGGAATGGATTCCCGATTGGCTCGTGATTCAACTCCAGGAGGCACAGTAATGACTTTCGTTGACACTATCGACTGGGCGAGCCATGACCCGGAAGCCGTATTCTTTGATGCATCGCGTGTCCGTGACACTGCCGAAAGAGTTGAGGCTCTCACGGCGATGCTTGAGTTCGGTTGGGCACCGCCAACCAAGCTGCTGCCGGAGCTGGCGGACAACCCAGAGCTCTGCGCGCAGGACGCCCCAGTCATCGAAAAGCTCATCGCTGCAGGCGCCGATCCCAACGCTGTCAATCGCTTTGGCGAAACCGTCTGGGTTCATTTGGTTCACTCTTTAGCGTCGGATGAGGAGCAGTGGCCGGTGTACCAAGCGTTGCTGACTGCTGAGCCGGACCTTCAGATCAGCGCACGGAGCCTGTTCAATCCACTGCTCAACAAGCGCCACTTTGGCCTCCTAGCCTTGTTGCGCCCTTATCTTCCTGCACAATCGATCAGCGTTCCAGTCGATCCCGCGACTTTGTGAGCCTGCAGCGTCGCTGCTGTCTTCGCGGCAGTTGCAGCCCTTCTCGTTCTTGTCTGGATGCTTGCCCGCACAATCGGGGCACGTTCGTGGATGCCGGAGTTGGTGCTGCGTAAGCTTGCACCTATAGAACGCAACGCGTAAATGAATAAAACACGACCAACAAGGAAGTAAGCAGTGACTCGCCGGATCGTCCAAGCGCCCCAACTATCTTCATTGCACCTGGAAGTGCGGGAAGGCCTGGGACTGGACGCGAGGGGAGTGTTTGAAAACGAGTGGTTCTCCGGCGAGTTTGAGCGCAACCTTCAAGGGATGTCACTGACTGGGTGCATGGTTGCTGATTCCTCACTCGACGGAATCGACCTTTCCTCATCTACTTTCACCGAGTGCGAGCTGACCGGCCTCGATGCGCCAGGATGGAGGATGGCGTGCACCGTGCTTCGCGACGTCGAGGTGGCTGATTCCCGTTTTGGCGCTGCAGACTTCGGTGAAGCGGACCTCTTTTCGGTGAGGTTCAGCGGGTGCAAGTTCGCCTGGACTAACCATTCTGGTGGAACACTGCGGGATGTCCTCTTTGAAGACTGCGTATTCGACGAAGTCGATTTGTCCCAG
Organism: Corynebacterium sp. HMSC071F07; assembly: GCF_001810285.1. Taxonomy (NCBI): domain Bacteria; kingdom Bacillati; phylum Actinomycetota; class Actinomycetes; order Mycobacteriales; family Corynebacteriaceae; genus Corynebacterium; species Corynebacterium sp. HMSC071F07. The sequence goes on along the minus strand of NZ_KV800675.1, from coordinate 52,379 downwards.
GTACAGGCCCAACGCGTGGCCTTCCGGGGCTGTCGTGCTCGGACCCTGCGGGTGGATGCGGCGCGGATGAAAGACGTGGACTTCCGCGGCCTCGACTTCGACGCTATCTCTGGTGTGGGTTCCCTCAAAGGCGCGGTACTTACTAACGAACAGGCCGTCCACCTGGCACCTGCCATGGCGGCCTTTCTTGGGGCGATCGTCGACTAGCACACAGCCTACCGCCGACCGGCACCGACCGAGTCCGACCGGCATCGAGAGTAACCGAAGCAAAACGAAGAAGGAACCCCACTCAGTGAGGCGCCTCCCTGCGTTAATGCCTAAGTTTATTAGGCGTCGACGGACTCGCGCTCTTCGGACTCCATCAAGCCGGATACGCCGTGCTCGGCTGCGTCCCACACCTCTTGGTTCTGGATACCGGCGCGCTTGGCGACGATCGTGGCGCACAGTGCCTGGCCGGTAACGTTCACGGCGGTACGACCCATATCGATGATCGGCTCGATGGCCAGCAGCAGGCCAACACCGGCCAAAGGCAGGCCCAGGGTGGACAGGGTCAGGGTCAACATGACGGTTGCACCGGTGGTGCCCGCGGTTGCGGCAGAACCGATGACGGAGACGAAGATAATGAGAAGGTACTGCGTCAACGTCAGGTCAATGTTGTAGAACTGAGCGATGAAGATGGCGGCGATAGCAGGGTAGACCGAAGCGCAGCCGTCCATCTTGGTGGTAGCACCCAGCGGGATGGCGAAGGAAGCGTACTCGCTCGGCACACCCATTGCCTGCTCGGTGTAACGCTCCGTAACCGGCATAACGCCCATGGAGGAGCGGGTAACAAAGCCCAGGGAGAAGACGGGCCATACGCGCTTGTAAAAGCCCACGACCGGAATCTTGTTGAAGGCAAGAACTGCCGGGTAAACCACGCCGATGACGATTGCCAAGCCCACGTACATCGCGAGCACGAACTTGCCCAGGGAACCCAGTGCGTCCCAGCCGTAGGTGGCCACTGCCTTACCGATGAGGGCTGCGGTGCCAACCGGCGCCAGGCGGATGATCCACCACAAGACAACCTGGATGACCTTGAGGAAGGACTCGGTAAAGCGCAGGAATGGGTCGGCTGCCTTGCCGGCCTTCACGGCGGCAATGCCCAGCGCCAGGGAGATAACCAGTAGCTGAAGGGCACCGAAGCCTAGGGAAACCTCGCCCTCGTCGAAGGAAGCCTTCATACCGATGAAGTTCGAGGGGATGAGCTGCTGCAGGAAGGCCGTCCACGAACCGACGTGGGATGGCTCCGCTGCGCTCGCTGCATCGACAGTGGTACCAACGCCAGGGCGCAGCACGAGGGCAACGACGATGCCGCTGATGACGGAGAAGAAGGCGGTAATTGCGAACCACACCAAGGTGGAAATCGCGAGCGATGCGGCGTTGGCAACCTTGCGGAGGTTTGCCACGGAGGTAACAACGGCCGCGAAGATGAGCGGCGGCACCATCACCTTGAGTAGCTGGACATAAGCGCTGCCCACGCCGGTGAGGGTCTGGGTGAGCCAGGAGCCCTTTTCATCGTCGGCAGGCAGGCCAGCGTCCATTTTGGAAGCGATAAATCCCAGGATCAGGCCGATGATGAGGCCTGCAATGACCTGGGCGCCGAAGCCGGTTACCCAGCTGGGCAGTTTCCGTGATTGCGTTTGTGGTTGAGACACGAAAATTCCTTTTACTTCGAACTTGTGAGAGTTTGGCGTTGTAGACAACTTTGTATGTATTTGAACTGTCTAGTCCATCGATTATGGACTGATCGGTTCACTAATGACATCAACACTGTACGACGTTTATAAATTCCCGTGCAACTATTGTGAGATCGGGCTCATGGTTGGGGTGCCCGGGGATGCAAGGGGCGCTACGTCGACCTTCGAGCCCGTGTGGTGGTGCGGGTTGTTTGAAGGGGAAATATCCTTCCGGAAACTTGCCGGGGTGAGGAGGATGTCAGGGGAAATGGATAAATCGGAAAAATACTTCCTGTTTTGTGATTTTGAGGCTATTTTAGAGTTTGAAAAGCGTAAAAAGGAAGGATATTTCCGGCATGAATCGCATCGATGGCTGGTTGACTGAACTCGGGACCGCACTGCGGGAAAGCCGAAAGGCGTATCAATTGACTCAGGAAGAATTGGGCGAGTTGGTGGGAGTGAGCGACAGAACGGTCCGAGATGTGGAGCTGGGGACCGGAAAAGCGAGCTTTTCCACCGTTTTAGAACTGCTCAGCGCAGTGGGGCTGCGTGTTGAGGTTGTGACCGCATGACGGCTAATGCCGCTGAGCGGGAACTGCGATTTCGCCGGGCTGCTTTTGAACTCTGAGAAGAGCCGCGAAAGAATTACGGAATTCGCTTCGTCCACTCCTCGGTGGAGTACTTCTCGGAAACGAGGCGCTCGGCCTCGGCAAGGGTCGCGTCGGAAAGCACGGCGTCCTTGGCGCCGTAGCGAGTGGCGAACTCACGGGCCATCGTTTCGATGATCTCTTCGCGCTTTACGCCAGTCTGGCGGCGCAGCGGGTCCACGCGCTTTTTGGCGGAGGAAAGTCCCTTCGAGGAGACCTTCACCTTGCCGATGCGCAGGACTTCCATCATCTTGTCTGCATCGATGTCGTAGCTCATCGTGGTGTGGTGAAGAACGGCGCCCGCGCGGCGTTTCTGTGCGGCACCGCCGATCTTTCCGCCGTCGGAGGTGATGTCGTTGATGGGAACGTACCAGGCATTGACGCCGTGCTTAGCTAGCGCGGCCAACACCCACTGGTCCAAATAGGCATAGGAAGCCTCGTAGGAGTACCCGGCAACCAGGGACTCAGGCGCATAGATGGAATAGGTAATGCAGTTGCCGCCTTCCATGAACATTGCGCCGCCGCCCGACATGCGACGCACCGGAGTGATGCCGTGCTTGTCGACGCCTGCTTGGTCCAACTCGTTGGCATAGGACTGGTAGGAGCCGAACACGACCGCTTTGTCGTCCCACTCCCAGAAACGCAGCGTCGGACCACGTTTGCCCTCAGCCACCTCGTTGAGGATGACCTCGTCGAGCGCCACGTTCACTGGGGTAGGCAGCACTCCCGGCTGGAGGATCTCCCATTGGTGGTCCGTGAAGTCGGTGCCGCCTGAGAGCGCACGCTTAACAGCTACGGCCAAGTCGTGCGTGGAAAAGCCGTGGAGGGCCACAGGGTGCTCCGCCTCAATCTTGGCGAGGGCGGCATCGAGCCGCGCGGTGATCTCTTGCGTGGAATCAGAAACCTTGGAGCCCTCCAGCGTAGGGCCGAGAGCCTCGAAGGCCTCTTCCGGCTCAAGGAAGAAATCGCCCGAGACCTGCGCGGAGGAGATAGTTCCGTCGGTGACCTCGATGTCTACGACAAGGAGCTTGCCGCCTGGGACTTTGAGTTCGAAATGCGTTGGGTTAGCCATACCTTGGTCAACGCTGTAGGGCGGCCGATTGTTCCAGAACTGAAGGCCCTAAGTTAGGCACGCCTTTCTAGATTTAGGCAATGGGTCACACTACTTTTGACTGTATGTCGAAATTTAGTCCTCTCAACTGGCCCGTTGTGCGCCAGGTGCGTTCTAAAGACGCCTTCGGCAGGGATCTCAGCACCCAGTCGAAGAAGAGCAAAGAGCTCCACGGACGGACCGTTGAAGCGGACCGCGTCGTGCAGTCTGTCTGTCCTTATTGTGCGGTGGGCTGTGCGCAGCGCGTTTATGTCAAGGACAACAGAGTCATTCAGGTTGAAGGCGATCCAGATTCTCCGATCTCGCGCGGTCGCCTTTGCCCGAAGGGCTCTGCCTCTGAGCAGCTTATTAACTCTGCTTCGCGTCTGACCAAGATCAAGTACCGTGCGCCTTACTCCACCGAGTGGGAGTACCTGGATACCGAAACCGCCATGGACATGATTGCGGATCGCTATATCGCATCCCGCAAGGCCCATTGGCAAGACGTTGACGATGAAGGCCGCACTCTCAACCGCACCATGGGTATCGCCGGTCTGGGCGGTGCAACCTTGGACAACGAAGAGAACTACCTGATTAAGAAGCTGTTTACCGCCACCGGCGCGATTCAGGTCGAAAATCAGGCTCGTATTTGACACTCTGCCACCGTTCCCAGTTTGGGAACTTCGTTTGGCCGCGGCGGCGCAACCCAACCGCTGCAGGATATGGCAAATGCGGACTGCATTGTCATTGAGGGTTCTAACATGGCTGAATGCCACCCAGTGGGCTTCCAGTGGGTAGTTGAGGCCAAGAAGCGCGGCGCGCGCATCATCCACGTGGATCCGCGCTATACCCGTACTTCGGCTTTCGCGAACCGCCACATCGGCATTCGCGGTGGTACTGACGTGGTGCTGCTTGGCGCCATCATCAAGTACATGCTCGACAACGAGCTTTATTTTCACGACTACGTGGTCTCGTACACCAACGCTTCCTCGATCATTTCGCCTGATTACCAGGACACCGAGGACTTGGATGGTCTTTTCTCTGGCTATGACCCAGAAACGGGCAAGTACGTTACCGACTCGTGGCAGTACGTGCGCAAGCCGGAAGGCTCCTCGTGGAACGTGGAGAAGGACGAGACTCTGCAGCACCCGAATTCGGTGTTCCAGATTTTAAAGCGTCACTACTCCCGTTACACCCCGGAGATGGTGGAGGAGACCTGCGGTATCTCGCAGGAGGACTTCTTCTATCTGGCTAATTCCATCGCGGATAACTCCAAGCCGGATCGCACCACCTGCTTTGCCTATGCCTTGGGCTTTACCCAGCACACGCTGGGCGCTCAGTTCATCCGTACCGCTGCTATCTTGCAGCTGCTGATGGGCAACGTCGGCCGCCCAGGCTCCGGCATCATGGCGCTGCGTGGCCACGCTTCCATCCAGGGCTCCACGGATATCCCGACGCTGTTTAACTCGCTGCCGGGCTACCTGCCGATGCCCCACGTTAACCTGCAGAGCTGGAAGGATTACGTCAATACCTTCCGCAAGGAAGATCAGAAGGGCTTCTGGCAGATCGGCGAAAACTATGCCGTATCGCTCATGAAGTCTTATTGGGGCGATGCCGCTACGGCGGAAAACGAGTGGGGTTATAACCTCATGCCGCGCATTTCTGGTGCGCACTCGACGTATGAGACCTTGATGGCCATGCTCGAGCATGAGGTTGAGGGCTACATCGTCTTCGGTCAAAACCCAGCGGTGGCACAGTCCAACGGCGGTATGCAGCGCCGTGGTCTGGCTGCGCTGAAGTGGCTGGTCGTTCGTGACTTCCAAGAAATTGAGACCGCCAGCTTCTGGAAGGACTCGCCGGAGATTAAAAACGGTGAATTGAAGACCGAGGAAATCGGTACCGAGGTCTTCCTCATGCCGGCAGCTACCCACGTGGAAAAGGCCGGCACCTTCACCCAGACCCAGCGCATGCTGCAGTGGCGTTTCCAGGCGGTCACCCCGCCGGGTGAGGCCACCAGTGACCTGTGGTTCTTCTACCAGCTGGGTAAGAAGATCAAGGAGCGCTTGGCCGACTCCACCGATCCGCGCGATCTTCCGGTTCAGAAGATCACCTGGGATTACACCGAAAACGAGGAAGGTGAGCCAGACTCCCAGGAGATCCTCAAGGAGATCAACGGCTACTACCTCGATGGTCCTAAGAAGGGCGAGCTACTGCCGACCTTCGTGGAGATGAAGAACGACGGCTCCACCTCCGGCGGCTGCTGGATTTACACAGGCGTGTTCAAGGACGGCATCAACCATGCCGCCAAGAAGGTACCGGGATCTGAACAAAACGAGGTCGCCCTCGAGTGGGGCTGGGTCTGGCCTGCAAACCGCCGCATCCTCTATAACCGTGCTTCCGCACGCCCAGACGGAAAACCATGGTCTGAGCGCAAGAAGTACATCTGGTGGGATGCTGCCAAGGAGGCATGGGTTGGCGACGACGTCCCAGACTTCCCAGTCAACAAGGCGCCGGATTACCGTGCGCCTATCGACGCCGTCGGCCCTGCCGCGCTCGACGGTGACGATCCATTCATCATGCAGGCGGACGGCGTCGGCTGGCTCTTCGCGCCGAAGGGACTATCGGATGGCCCGCTGCCAACGCACTATGAGCCGCATGAGTCCCCAGCGCACAACCTGCTCTACAAGCAGCAGCAATCGCCGACGCGTCTTACCATTAAGCGTCCAGATAACCTGTCGCGCCCAGAACCGGGCGAGCCAGGAGCCGAGGTCTTTCCGTTCGTGTTCTCCACCTACCGCCTGACCGAGATGTATACCTCGGGTGCGATGTCGCGCCGCCTGCCTTACCTGGCGGAGCTGCAGCCGGGCCTGTTCTGTGAGGTCTCGAAGGAGCTTGCAGAACTGCGCGGGCTGGAAAATGGCGAATGGGCAACCATCGTTTCACCGCGTGGCGTGATCGAGGCGCAGGTCTTGGTCACCGGCCGCGTGCAGAAGCTGACGATTAACGGCGAGGATTTCCACCAGATCGGTTTGCCGTATCACTACGGCGAGTCTGAAACCACGGACGTGGCTGGCGACGGCGCGAATGACCTGCTCGGTCTCACGCTTGAGCCGAACGTGTGGATTCAGAACTCCAAGATTGGTGCCTGCGATATCCGCCCGGGCCGTCGTCCACGCGGACATGCCCGCATCGAGTTGCTCAAGGAGTACCAGGACAAGGCTCACCTTGACCTGGAGTCCGGTAACCAGCTTGTCGACGTCGACGATGCTTTCACGCTGAATCCCGAAGACAAGGGTGCTAATTCCAAGGACGAAAACACCGGCGCTGATGACACCGCCGGCAACGTAGCCGACTACGAAGGCAAAGAAGGGTAGGTGAGTAGAGCTCATGGCTAATTTGCTTACTGAAAAAGCCGATCAGCACGGCTACGAGTCCTATAACCGCATGGCCTTCTTTACGGACACCTCGATCTGTATTGGCTGCAAAGCCTGCGAGGTGGCCTGTAAGGAATGGAACCGCAACCCGGTTGAGGGATATGCGGTAACCGGTGACTCTTACGACAACACCGGCTCATTGGGCGCTAATACCTGGCGCCACGTGGCCTTCATCGAACAAGGTCAAGAGCGCATCGAGCAGGCACGTGAGGAAGGCCGTCAGTTGGTCTCCCTCGGCATGCCCGGTTTCGGGTCGCAGCTAGAAAAGGTCGATACCACGCCGCCGGACACCGGTGACTTCCGTTGGCTCATGTCCTCTGACGTGTGCAAGCACTGCACCAACGCGGGCTGCTTGGACGTGTGCCCAACGGGCGCGCTCTTCCGCTCCGAGTTCGGCACGGTGGTTGTGCAGGATGACGTGTGTAACGGTTGCGGTACTTGCGTTGCCGGCTGTCCGTTCGGCGTCATTGAGCGCCGCGATGACGGCGGTGTGACGCTGAAGACTGATAAGACGGCTACCGTCGATTTTCAGCCCGATGACCACGCTGGCATTAATGTGTTCAAGAAGCTGGCGCAGCTGAAACCACAGGGCGAGGACCACACGCCGGGTGAGAAAATGCCGATTAAGAATCTCGGCGTCGCTCAGAAGTGCACCATGTGTTACGACCGCCTTAAGATCGGCGAGCAGCCAGCCTGCGCCAAGACATGTCCGACTGACTCCATTCAGTTCGGCCCGTATGAGGAGATGCTGGCCGCAGCCGAGGCGCGCGTCAAAGCTCTGCACGAGCAGGGCCTGACCGAGGCACGCCTGTACGGCGCCAACCGCGAGGACGGCGTCGGCGGAACTGGGTCCATCTTCCTGTTGCTGGATTCCCCGGAGGTCTATGGCCTGCCGCCAGACCCACGCGTGCCCACTGCGGACCTGCCGCAGATGTACAAGACCGCAGCTAAAGCTATCGGCGGCATGGCCTTGGCCGTCGCTGGCGCATTCGTGATGGGAGGCCGCAAGTGAGTGAATTCGACGAGTACCGCCCGCCGCAACCAGCGCGCGCTAACCGCTACCGCAAGTTCGACGGCATCAAGCCAAAGAAGAAGCGTAAGCGTCCTGGCGCCGGGGCGCAGGACGGTTCCAAGGAAGAGCGCATGGCGGAGGACTTCGAGTTCTCCTCCTACTACGGCAAGCCCGTGGTCAAGGCTCCGCCATGGGAGTGGCCGATTGGCGCTTACCTGTTCTTGGGCGGCGTCTCTGGCGGCTCCGCACTGCTGGCGGCTGGCGCGCAGGCCACCAAGAATGAAGCCTTGGCGCGCAGCACCCGCCTGGCGGCCTTTGGCGCTGCCGCGGGCGGCTCCGTGTTCCTGGTCTTGGACCTCGGCCGCCCTGAGCGCCTGCTGAACATGTTTCGTGTGTTCAAGGTGACCTCCCCGATGAGCGTGGGCTCGTGGATTCTGGGCACCTTTGCCACGGCCTCCTCCTTGCCGGCTTTGCATGAGGCGGACAAGCTGACCAAGCAGAAGCTGCCTGTGCCAAAGTTCGTGCGCAAGGCTCTTGGTGCCGCTACCGGTCCGGTCGGCGTGGCGGCGGGCATCTTGGGTGGGCCGCTGGCGGGATATACCGCGGTGCTTTTGGGCAATACCTCGAACCCGACGTGGAACGACGCCAAGCAGCATCTGCCTTATGTGTTCGTTTCCTCGGCCTCTGCCGCTGCCTCCGGCTGCGCCATGGTCTTTACTCCGGTCGAAAGCGCCGGCCCGGCCCGCGCTCTGGGCATGGCTGCCGCTGCCAGCGACCTGGTCATGACCGAGGTCATGGAGGAAAACATGGAGCCTGAGACCGTCGCACCTTTGCACAACGGCACCCCAGGCAAGTTGATGAAGGCCAGCGAGTACCTCATCGCCGCCGGTGGTATGGGCACCGCACTGGCCGCGGCCACCAAGTCACGTGCGCTTTCGGTGGTCTCCGGCCTCTCGCTCATGGCTGGTTCCGCCTGCACCCGCTTCGGTGTGCTTAACGGCGGCATCGAAGCGGTCAAGGACCCGGCCACGACCATCGCGCCCCAAAAACGCCGGGCGGAACGTGCCCGCGCGCAGGAAGGGCTGCGTCATTCGGTGATTACTTCAGTAGATTAAGCAAGCCGAATAAAAGGCCCGCCGTCGTGCGCGACGGTGCGGCCTATGACTGGGGAGCCCGGTACTTCGCCGATGAGCAGCAGGCCGCCGGAGGTCTGGGCGTCGGCTAAGAAGACGAGCTCTTCTTCGCTAAGCTCCGCGGCATTGTCGATGTGCGGGCGTACCCAATCCAGGTTGCGGCGGGAGCCGCCTGGAATAAAGCCCTCAGCAAGAGCTTCCTTGGCGCCTTCTACGGCCGGAACCGCGCTGGCGTCGAGCTCAGCGGCGATGCCGGAGGCGCGCATCATCTTGTAGAGGTGGCCCAACAAGCCGAAGCCGGTGACGTCGGTAGCTGCAGAAATGCCAGCCTCAACTGCTGCACGGGAGGCCTCGCGGTTGAGCGTGGTCATTGAGTCCACGGCCGCTTTGGAAACCTCACCAGTGGCCTTGTGCTTGTTGTTCAAGATGCCCACGCCGATGGGTTTGGTCAGCGTGATGGGAAGGCCCGCTTCCGCAGTGTCGTTGCGCATCAGCTTCTCCGGCGCCACGATGCCCGTGGCCGCCATGCCGTAGATTGGCTCTGGCGAGGTAATTGAGTGGCCACCGGTCACGGAGATGCCAGCTTGCGTCGCGATATCCATTCCGCCGTGCAAGACCTCGCGCAGAACGTCGAGGGGGAGTACCTCACGCGGCCAACCCACCAGGTTGATGGCGGTGACTGGGGTGCCACCCATGGCGTAGACGTCAGAAAGCGCGTTCGCTGCCGCCACTCGGCCCCAGTCATAAGGGTCGTTGAGCATCGGGGTGAAAAAGTCCGCGGTGGAAATTACCGCTAGGCCATCTTGAATCTTGACAGCCGCGGCATCGTCGCCGTCATCGAGGCCCACCAAGACGTTCGGATCGGCCTTGCCCACGAGGCCTTCGACGGCCGATTCCAACTCGCCCGGCGGGATTTTGCAGGCGCATCCGCCGCCTGCTGCAAAAGATGTCAACAAAATGTCGTTCATTATCCCGAGTGTACAACCGCTGGCAACACGCTGGGACAATAGTGCTTTTGCGGATGAGCGCGGGCGCGGTGCTGGGCAGGGTGTTGGCTGAATTGGCCTAAGTGTAAACTCGTGCGATGGAGGCGTACGTGTCCTGGTGGGCGCCCCGGTCTTCAAAACCGGTGAGGCCGAGTAGCTCGGTCTGGCAGGTTCGATTCCTGTCCGTCTCCGCCAGCGTATCTGGCACCCGTGGCATCTCCCCGCAACCCAAGGAACGTTTGTGACAAGCAAGAGCGATTCGCAGCGGCAGGACGAGCGCCGCAACATCCCCCGTACCGACCAACTTTTGGCGCTGCCGGAGGCCCAAGCTGCGCGCGAGAAGCTCGCGGAACATGCAGTGCGGGCTGTTATCCGGGGCGTCGTCAAGCAGGCGCAAAGGGGAGCCATCGCGCCAGCGGATGTCACCGCCAAGGTCCGGGATGCTCTAAACAACGCAAGCCCGTATAGCCTGCGCCCGGTGCTCAACGCCACCGGGGTTATCGTGCACACGAACTTGGGCCGCGCGCCGCTTCCGGAGGTTGCCATCGCTGCGCTTGCCGATGCCGCCGCCTACACCGACGTCGAGCTCGATCTTCCGGCCGGCGTGCGTTCTAAGGACCGCGGCCGCGGCGCCATCAATGCGCTGCTCGCAGCCTGCCTGGGCGCGGAAGATGCGCTCGTGGTCAACAACGGAGCTGCAGCGTTGTTGCTGGCCACCGCCGCTCTTGCCCCCGGAAAGGAAGTCATCATCTCCCGCGGCGAACTCATCGAGATCGGCGCCGGATTTAGGCTGCCGGAACTCATCGAATCCTCCGGCACGGTACTCAAAGAGATTGGCGCCACCAACCGCACCCACCTCGCTGACTACGAGGCTGCGCTAGGTAACAACACCGGTGCGGTGCTCAAGGTACATCCTTCCAACTTTCGCATCGAGGGCTTTACCACCGCCGTGGATGTGCCGCAGCTGCGTGGGGCGCTGCAGAAGCACAATAAGTCTCGTGGAGAGGGCGCGGGGCAGGTCAGCCTCATCGTCGATCTGGGCTCCGGGCTGCTGGTGCCGGACCCGACCCTGCCCGAGGAGCCGAGCCTCAGCGAGCAGCTGGATGCCGGCGCGGACGTGGTCATCGCCTCTGGTGACAAGCTGCTCGGCGGGCCGCAGGCCGGCATCATCTTGGGCACCAAGAAGGCTATTGCTTTGTTGAAAAAGCACCCGCTCGCGCGTGCGGTGCGCATCGATAAGCTGCGGCTAAACGCCCTGGAAGCAGCGCTGAATGCGCCGGCGAATGCAGTCGAGGAGGCCCTGCATATTGATTCCGCCAAGTACCGCCGCCGCACCGAAGAGGTGGCGCAGGCGGTAGGCGGCGAGGTGGTTGCACACGCCGGACGTGTTGGCGGTGGTGGGGCACCTGAGTACCCGCTCGAAGGCTTTGCCGTGGCTTTGCCGGAAGAACTCGCCGCTCTTCTGCGCGTAGGGCAGTCGGCCGTGCTGCCGCGCGTACACCAGGGGCAGTGTCTTATCGATGTCCGCTGCATCCCTGCCTCCCACGACGCCGCGCTTATCGCGGCCATCCGCAAAGCCCAAGAGCTACAGCCTGAGGAGTAAAAGATGTACGTCGTCGCCACCGCCGGCCACGTGGACCATGGAAAGTCCACGCTTGCGCGGGCGCTTACAGGTATGGACCCGGATCGCTGGGAAGAGGAAAAGCGCCGCGGGCTCACCATCGACTTGGGCTTCGTGTGGACGCACCTGCCCTCGGGCGCCGATGTTGCCTTTGTTGATGTCCCAGGCCATGAGCGATTCTTGGGCAATATGCTGGCTGGCCTGGGGCCTGCGCCGGTGGTGCTTTTCGTCGTCGCCGCCGATGAAGGCTGGCAGGCTCAGTCCACCGATCACCGCGATGCCATCGCCGCGCTGGGAATTAGTCACGGCGTCGTGGCGCTGACCCGCGCTGACCGTGCGGATGATCAGCGTCGTCAGGAGGTGCGCGCGGAGGTAGGCAGGCAGCTCGCGGCCACCGCGCTTGCCGACGCCGCCATCATCGAGGTCTCCGCTAAGACCGGGGAGGGCATCGAGAAGCTGCGCGCTGAGCTCGACACCGTGCTGGCTGCCGCGCCTGCTCCAGATGCCGTGCGGCGCGTTCGCCTGTGGGTAGATCGCTCCTTCAGCGTGAAGGGTGCGGGCACCGTGGTCACCGGAACACTTGGGGCAGGCAGCATTGCCGTGGGCGATCGACTTGAGCTGCTCAGCGGCGGGGAGCTGGTCCCAGTCGAGGTACGCGGCCTGCACAGTGAAAATACGGCGGTTGTCTCAGCCCAGCCAGTCACCCGCGTTGCGGTAAACCTGCGCGGCGTGGAGGCAGAGGCGATTAGCCGCGGCGATAGCCTGCTCAGCCCAAGCACGTGGCGGGTCACACAAGAATTCGACGTGCGCCGGGTCTCTGGCGAAAGCCTAAGTGACGTGGTCCAGGAGCTCATCGCCCATACCGGCACGGCGGGCGTGGCAGCACGCGTGCGACCTCTCAGCGGCGACTTCGCGCGCATTCGACTCAGTGCCCCATTGGCTCTTCAGCTGGGGGATCGCTTTGTGCTGCGCGGGCCCGGCGCTCGCCACGTGTTGGCCGGCGTGGAAATTGTTGACCTCGTCCCGCCCGCGCTGCGCCGGCGGGGAGCTGCAGCCCGCCGCGCGGAAGAACTCGCGCAGCTGGAAGACTACCGCAATCCGGCGCAGAGCCTGCGCCGCCGCGGTTACGTGTTGCTCAGCGAGTTAGAACAGGATGGCTATGAGACCTCCGCGCCGCCTGCCGGGGTGATTGCCTTTAACAAGTGGTGGATCACCGCCCGCCAGGTGGGACAGTGGAAGCAGGCGCTTAATGATGCCGTACAGGAACACATGGCGGCCAAGCCGCTGTCTGTCGGCCTGCCGCGCGGTGCCGCCCGCGATGTATTGGGTGTCGAAGAAGATAGCCTGCTCAACCTAGCTGTTGCCGCGGCGAAGCTGGAGTCCGCCGAAGGCGTTATTCGGCTGCCCGGCGCTGCGGTTAACTTGGGCGAGGCAGAAGCGGGCGTTGCCGAGCTGGAGCGCCGGCTAAAGAGAGAGCCCTTCGCCGCGCCGGAGGCCGCGGACCTACGCGAGCTTGGTCTGGGAAACAAGGAGCTTGCCGCAGCTGAGCGCGCCGGGAGACTGCTGCGCCTAAAAGACGGCGTGGTGTTGCTGCCCGCGGCAGTCGCGGAGGCGAGA
>NZ_KV800675.1:16607-39024 GCF_001810285.1 Corynebacterium sp. HMSC071F07 | reverse complement strand
CCCGCCTGCAAGGAATCGAGCAGCCCTTTAGCACCTCGCAGGCGCGTCAGGCGCTTTGCACCACGCGCCGGGTTGCCATCCCGCTGCTAGAGCAACTGGATGCGAAGGGGATTACCCGGCGCCTCGATGGCAGCCTGCGCGAGCTTGCTTAGTCGTAGTAGGCGTAAACGCCTGTGGCCGGGATGGTCTCGCCGGCCTCGCCGAAGTTGGCGAATAGGGTGGAGCCAGCAAAGAAGAGGTTCTGGGTATCGAAGAGCGGCACGGCCTTCGGGTTCTTTTCCTCGACCTCCAAGGTCTCCAGGTTGAGCTTGTAGCGCTCGGTGGATTCCTCGGTCTTGCCGGTAGACAAGTAGAGCGACTGGCCGTCGGAGATGGCAGAAATACCCTTCTCCTTGTAGTCCTCGGTCTCGAAAGGTTCGGTCATCTTCTCGTTGGAGACTTCCCTCACCTGCTCGCCGCTAGCCAGATCGATGACCTTGATGCCGGCATCTTTATCCAGCAGCGTCAGATGATTGCGCACGATGGTGCCCGTAGGACTGGAGACGTGGGCGGGATCCTCAGGGTCGTCGAGCGGGAAGGCATCGCCAAGCATGCGCGGGCCTTGCTGCTTGTCGTAGACAAAGGTTGGGCGCGCTGCGTTGTCGGAGAGTCCCACTAGGAAGTCGTTGTTGTGCAGCAAGGTATAGCCCTTGGCCTCGGGCGGCAGCTCGCCGTCGTTGAAGCCCGGGGAACCCGCATCCACCAAGACGGTTTCCTCGCCGCTTAGGGCATCGACAGCAACGAGCTGATATCCGGCCTCGCTGTTGCGTTCGGCGATATAAACATAGGAATCCTGAATGCGGAATTCCTCTAGGCGGCGCTGCGAGGTATTCGCCGGCGGCTCTGGCTGATTGACGGTCTTTGAGGTGGCATCAGCAAGCGAGAGCGTGAAGATTTGTGGGGCTTTGTCCTCCGGCACATCGTTTAGGGAAAAGACCAGCTTTTCGCCCACCTGGGTGATGGCGAAATCACTCATCTTCTTCCCGGCAAATTCGTGCGGCAGCTCGAAAGGTTGGGTGACCAGGGGAGCGCCGTTACCGCCGTTGAAGATGTAGAGCATCGGGCCCGTGACTTCGTTCTTGTCCTGCTTATACGGCACTGTCGCCACGGTGGCAAAGGCATTGGCGCCTTCGAATTTGATGGGTGCGCACATGCCATCCCAGGACTTCATGTCGGCATCGTCGAGGCCGTAGTCCACCTCGATTTCGTGGTCCTCCAAAGTCTTGGCCTCGGCAACAGCTTGGAAGGTATCGCCTTTGAAATCCCGGCATTGCTCCATCGCTCCCGATGCGATGGATGCGCCGTGGGCGGTGGGCAGTCCGTACTTTTCGCTGCCGAGTCCTGCGGCGACCTCTGCTGGGACCATCTCCGACATCGGGCGGGCAATCGGCTCTTTCGGCTTTTTCTGGTGCAAGCCTTGGATGATGCGCGGGTTGGCGGACTCGCCCTCGCCGCAGGCAGCCAAAAAGAGGCTGCCAGCCAGCACGGTCGCGCCGATGCGCAGCAAGCGCCGGTTGTGGGAAAGCATTGTTAAGTCCTTTCGGTGGGAAAGCTGCAAGTCTACTTGCGGTGGTGCCCGCCCCGCTGCCGGGAGGCCGCACGTTCAGAGCGTCGTGCGCGCACACGCGCTGACTCCGAGGAGAAGCGACCCGGCGCTGCAGCGATGGGAAGCTGCCGCCATGCTAACGCTTGTTGGCCTGGGACGTGGTTGACGAGGCTTGCGAGCTCGCTATGCGGTGCAGGCTCTGCCAGCGGTTCAGGTTTGTCCGCTGGTTCCGGTTTTACTACTGCTTCCGGGGCAGGCTGTGCCGCTAGAGTCACCAGGCGCGCGATTTTCTTGGCTCCGCGCGGCAGGTCGGCATGGAAGTCTGCGGCCTCGAGGCCGGTCTCCCAAGCCTGCGTGGCCACGGGCTCGACGGCAGGAGGGATGGCGGGTGCTTCGGGCGGCACGCGCAGGGCGGGGACGGCGGGGGAGAAGAACTCGGTGGCACCCACCTCGGGCACGTCGACAGCGATGCGGCCGTCGGCGCAGTAAGCACGGGCAGCAATAGCGGCACCTTGTGCAGCGCCTCGTTCCAGGATCGCACCGAGGTGTGGCTGTTGTTGTGTGGTGCACACGCGGCCCAGGACGGAGCCTGGGGTAGCGGCGACAATATCGCTTTCAACCAGATGCAGCGAGACGAAGATCTGCTGGGTATTTAAGCGCGAAAGTTGAGATTCATTGAGCTGCCCGTTTGCGGTATCGATGAGGAGGCCGAGGCCGCCCTGCAATAGTACGGAGCCTGCGGGTTGCTCATTGACAGGCACCATCCACGGGGCAAGACCGAGGTTAACCGCGACGTCGATAGTCGCGTCCTCAGGCACGAGCTCGACCGTAGCGTCAGTTGCGACTCTAAACCCTGATGCACGCACGCGCTGCAGGGCAGGAAACTCCGCGGTTTCCGCGGCGTCGAGATAGCCTAAGATGCCAAACTCACTGCGCACACGCCAGCCGCCGCTGAAAGCCTCGGGCTCGAGCGTGACCGCCAGCGCAAGCGGCCCTTTGTGCAAAAGCGGGAGGCTGAGCGCTACCGAGTGGACTACATGCTCGAGAACTGCGACGTGAGTGACGCCGAAGTAGCTTTTAGCTAGTGGGTACATGCTCACGTCCAACGAGGGCCTCCAAATCTTTAAAGGTTTATAGGCTTCTAGCCTACGCATTTAAAGCCTACGCACCACGGAGTGGGGGCTGGGACGCGCTAATGTTCTAGAGTCTTAAGTTATGTATACAGCGTCTTCCTTGGCGGTGGCTTTCGGTCTTACGCTCTTGGCCGGCTTATCGACGTCCATCGGCGCCGGCATCGCCGTCAGTAAACGCCATGCTGGTTCGGCTTTTATGGCTGCCGCGTTAGGCCTTTCAGCTGGCGTCATGCTTTATGTCTCTTTCATGGAGATCCTGCCGACGGGCCTCGAGCAATTGACTGAGGCCTTTGGCGGAAAGAAGACAGGAACCTGGGCGGTGGTGCTCGCGTTTTTCGCCGGCATCGCGATAATTGCGGTTATTGACCGGATCGTTCCGGAAGAGATTAATCCGCACGAGCCTGCCACCACGGAAGAAGAAGCACGCCGCAAGCGGCTGATGAAGACGGGCGTGTTTACGGCCTGTGCCTTGGCCTTTCATAATTTTCCGGAAGGTTTTGCCACCTTCCTCGCCGGCTTGGAAGACCCACGTATCGCGATTCCGGTAGCCGTGGCGATTGCGATTCACAATATACCGGAAGGCATCGCCGTCGCGGTGCCACTACGGGAAGCCACGGGCTCGAGAGCCAAAGCCTTCTGGTGGACTACGGTTTCGGGGCTCGCTGAGCCAGTCGGGGCAGCGGTGGGCTTCGTTCTCCTGCTGCCGCTGATGGGGCCTGCCACGATGGGCTTTAGCTTTGCAGCCATCGCCGGCATTATGGTCTTCATCTCGCTTGATGAG
This sequence comes from Corynebacterium sp. HMSC071F07, assembly GCF_001810285.1. Taxonomy (NCBI): domain Bacteria; kingdom Bacillati; phylum Actinomycetota; class Actinomycetes; order Mycobacteriales; family Corynebacteriaceae; genus Corynebacterium; species Corynebacterium sp. HMSC071F07. The sequence goes on along the minus strand of NZ_KV800675.1, from coordinate 35,525 downwards.
CTTTTGCCCACCGCAGAGGAAACTGGTGAACACCACCACGCCATCTACGGGCTGATTGCCGGAATGGCAGTGATGGCGCTGTCGCTGCTTATGTTTCTGTAATCGAGTAGCCGAGAAAAACCTTAAGGGGTTCTCGACTACTTACCGAGAGCCTTCTTGACGCCTGTGACGATGCCCAAGACGATGGCGCCCAGGACAAGGCCGAAGGCCATGGAACAGACGGTATCTACGGTCCAGGCCAGCGCGCCGTTGGAGATGGGGTCGGTCAGGTGATGGATAAAACCGTGCGGCTGGTTGATGCCGAACTCGTGCAGACCCTTGATAACGATGTGTCCACCTACCCACAGCATTGCCGCCGTGCCGATGACGGAGATGATGTCCAGAACTACCGGCATGCCCTTGACCAAGGCGTTGCCGACGGCGGACTTTCCTTCGTTGCGCTCCAGCAGCTTAATGCCAAGGTCGTCCATCTTGATCAGCACGCCGACAGCGCCATAGACCGCCAAAGTGATAGCGAAGGCGACGATGAGCAGCGCGCCTAGGCGCATCCAGAAGCTTTGGTCAATGACCTCGTTGAGCGAGATCACCATGATCTCAGCGGACAAGATAAGGTCCGTGGTAACGGCAGACTTAACCAACTTGTCTTCGGCGTCTGGATCCTTTGTATCCGTCTGTGCTTCTTTTTCTTCTTCTGCGCCATGTGCTGCGAAGTAGTGGAAGATCTTTTCTGCGCCCTCAAAGCACAGATAAGTACCGCCGCACATGAGAATGGGGGTCAGCGCCCACGGCGCAATCCAAGACAACAGCAGCGCGATCGGCAAGATGATGACGATCTTGTTGATGAGCGAGCCTTTGGTGATGCGCCAAATGATAGGCAGCTCGCGGGCTGGGGTAACGCCGGAGACGTACTGTGGCGTAACGGCGGCATCGTCAACCACGACGCCCGCCGCCTTTACCGAGGTCTTGCCAGCTAGGGCAGCGACGTCGTCGGCGCTGGAGGCTGCCGCGCGAGCGATTACCGCGACGTCGTCAAGCAATGCAAAAAGTCCACCGGCCATGGGGAAAGCATCCTTAATATGATAGGGACAAATAACCCTAAATATCTTACGCAACTACTCCGCAGGCGTCAGGGTGACAGAGTCTGCCCAAGAAAGCTCGATGCCGAGGGCGCGCAGCCAAGCCATGGAATCGTCGCCGTATCGGGTAATGCCTTCAACCGCGACGAGGGTACGGTCCATAGCGCGCTCTGCCTCTTCTGCCGAGATAAAACCCGCGGAGGGGGCTGCGGCCAACTCGTCGATGTCGAGAACGTCGATTGGCTCGCCCGTGTTCGAGACCAGATCGACGTAAAGGTCACGGGTAGTCCAGACTCCATCCTTGTTATCGATGTCAGCGATATCGAAGTAGAAGTCCTGGTGTGCCTCGACCCCTTCCCGGAAGTGGAAGATATTCGCGCGCAGGCCCAGTTTAGGCAGCAACCAAGATTCGAGGTAGCCAAAGCGCGGATGATTAGCACCGCGGGCCATGTAAAGACCGAATTCGGTTTCTTTGTAGGTGTCTACCTCGCGTAAGAAACCCTTTGGATCGACGTTGATGTTTTCCGCTGTATTAAAGGTTTCTTGCTTGACAGGGTGCAGATCGACGCTCATTAATTGACCTCAAGGAAGGCGGCAGTTGGCGGGAATGCGCACGCGGAATCTTGGGTGTTGACGGAACCGGACAAGATGGCCACGACGGTGCCCTTGCCCGTGGTGGCGCGGCCTGAGACGGTGGTGGGGCCGTCGGCGTTGATGCCGTTGTTGAAAAGCGGGGTAACGCCGGACTGGAAGGTGTCCAGGTTGAACCACTGGACCTTCATGTTGCCCTGCTCCTTAGCTGCAGGGGAAGTGCCTAGTGCCGTGAAGAGGAAGACTGCCTCTCCTGGACCTGCACCCGGTGCTGGCATCTTGGTAGGGCCCGGGACGGCGATGGCAGAACCCATGGAATCGCCCTGGCCCCCGATGCATTTTGCGGAGACGGTAGGCCAGTAGAACTGGCGGAATGCTGGGCTTTGGCCCTCAGGCAATTTCACGCCTGGATCGCCTCCCTGGCCCATGCTGAAAGCAAGTCCGGAGAGGATGGCGCTGCGAATGTCGTTGGGAATCCATAGCTGTGCGGCGAATTCGCGGATACGATTCTGGGTTGCCTCATTGGGACGTCCCAGCGAATCCAGCGGGGAGTGCGACATTGCCTGTGCTTCCAGGGCGGCCAGGTCCGGGGCGTCTGCCTGGGCCGGTGCGATAAGGGGAGTAGCTAGACCGATGAGCGCCGCGGTAGCGGCAGCAATCATGCCGGAGCTCGCGCGGAGGCGGCGTCCGTTGTTGTGCTCGGAGCTAGGTGCGGTGCTCGAGGTGCTCACGATTATCAGATTCCTTGAATTGGGTGCAGGAGACGGAAATGGGTGCGAGATGCTTGACAATAACATTCGGCACATTGGTCACAATAGTATCTCTGGTAACAATATTCACCTTTTTCTTGCGGTCAAGTTTCTTACGGTCAAGCCAGTTTCTGAAGCGAAAGTGTGTCTCAACCCGTCTTTCGTCCGGGGTTATAGATTTGTTACAAAACGCTGGCTCCTGCGATTTCCCGCTTCAGAGGGGTGTTCCAATGCTGCAAATTGCAAAGTTGCAGAGTATATTTAGACCCCGTTCAAAATCTTGCGCTTAAGCGTTCCAACTTTGCTTTAAGGAGCACCCCACCAGTGACTAATACCGAGTTCCGTAACGTCGCCATCGTCGCCCACGTTGACCACGGTAAGACCACCCTCGTCAACGGCATGCTGGAGCAGTCCGGTGCCTTCGGTGACCACGGCGAGCACACGGACCGCGTCATGGACTCCAATGACCAGGAGCGCGAGCGCGGCATTACCATTCTGGCGAAGAATACCGCTATTCACCGCAAGGGCCTGGGCAAGGACGGCGGCGACCTTATCATCAACGTCATCGACACCCCGGGCCACGCCGACTTCGGTGGCGAGGTCGAGCGCGGTATCTCCATGGTTGACGGCGTCGTGCTGCTAGTCGACGCCTCCGAAGGCCCGCTGCCACAGACCCGCTTCGTTCTGACCAAGGCCCTGGAAGCCAAGCTGCCGGTCATCATCTGCGTTAACAAGACCGACCGCCCAGACGCTCGTATCGACGAGGTCGTCAACGAGTCCCACGACCTCCTGCTGGAAATCGCCTCCGGCCTAGAGGATGAGGAAGCAGCTGCTGCTGCAGAAACACTGTTGGATCTGCCGGTACTCTACGCTTCTGGCCGTGAGGGCAAGGCTTCCACCGAGAACCCAGGCGACGGCAACGTTCCTGCGGCTGAGGACCTGCAGGCGCTCTTCGACGTCATCTACGAGGTTCTGCCGGAGCCATCCGCTTCCGTCGACGGCCCGTTGCAGGCGCACGTGGCCAACCTTGACTCCTCTGACTTCCTCGGCCGTATCGCTTTGCTGCGTATCTACTCCGGTAAGATCAAGAAGGGCCAGCAGGTTGCCTGGATCTCCTGGGATGAGGACGGCAACGAGGTTGTCAAGAACGTTAAGGTTGCCGAGCTGCTGCGTACCGTCGGCTTCGAGCGCCAGCCAGAGACCGAGGCTATTGCCGGCGACATCGTCGCCATCTCCGGTATCCCAGAGATCATGATTGGCGATACTATCGCTGACGTTGAAAACCCGGTTGCTCTGCCGCAGATTCACGTTGATGAGCCGGCAATCTCTATGACCATCGGCGTTAACACCTCCCCAATGGCTGGCCAGGGCGGTGGCGACAAGCTGACCGCACGTATGGTCAAGGCTCGTTTGGACCAGGAGCTTATCGGTAACGTGTCCCTGAAGGTTCTGCCGACCGAGCGTCCTGACGCTTGGGAGGTACAGGGCCGCGGCGAGATGGCGCTGTCCGTTCTGATTGAGAACATGCGCCGAGAGGGCTTCGAGATGACCGTGGGTAAGCCACAGGTTGTTACCCAGGTTGTCGATGGCAAGACCATGGAGCCATACGAGATGCTCACCATCGATACTCCTTCCGAGTACCAGGGCGCCGTTACCCAGCTGCTGGCTACCCGCAAGGGCCAGATGCAGTCCATGGACGTTCGCGAGGGTGACTGGGTACGCATGATCTTCCGCGTTCCGGCGCGTGGCCTCATCGGCTTCCGCACCCAGTTCCTGACCGAGACCCGCGGTGCAGGTATCGCTAACTCCATCGCCGATGGCCTGGATAGCTGGGCAGGCGAGATCAAGTCCCGTCCGACCGGCTCCCTGGTTGCTGACCGCTCCGGCCAGATCACCGCATACGCACTGCAGCAGCTGGCTGACCGCGGCGAGTTCTTCGTCGAGCCAGGCATGGAGGCTTACGAGGGCATGGTCGTTGGCGCTAACAACCGTGATGAGGATATGGACATCAACATCACCAAGGAAAAGAAGCTGACCAACATGCGTTCTGCCACCGCAGACGCAACCGTCACCCTGGCAAAGGCGCGTACCCTTTCCCTGGACGAGGCGCTTGAGTTCTGTGGCAACGACGAGTGCGTCGAGGTTGCTCCGAACGTCATGCGAGTGCGTAAGGTCGAGCTTTCCGCTACCGACCGTAAGCGTGCAGCTTCCCGTGCGAAGCAGCTCAACAAGTAACGCTTAGGAGATTAAAGCGCGGCCGTTTTGGGGTCACGCTTTTTCTTTTGCCAGAAAACCTGCATTCGACCCATCGAAGGGCGCCAAAAGGCGCCCAAAAGAGCCACTCGATGGTTCGAATGCAGGTTGCTTTCTCTCGTGCTAGCTTGAGCATCGAAACTGGATGATGCCAATGCAAGGGGGAGGGGCAAGCATGCAACCAGTATCGGGGCTTAGTCGATCGAAAATAGCTGCCCGCGTGCGCTCGGGGGAAATAACAAAAATTGCTCGCGGGATTTATGTGTGGGGTAAACCGAACCCGCGGGATGTCCTCACGTTGCTAACAGCCAAGCACGGATGTTGCGCAACGGGGAATACAGCAGCTCAATTGCTGAGTGAACAAGACCTTAGTTTTCCAGTCATCGTGGCAGGCCCACACAAGATGCGAAGCGGTGCACTGTTTACCTATAAACGCAGCCAAGTCAGAGACCACTTTGAATATGAAGGTCTTAAAGTACACAATCCGCTCGCGGCCGCGGCTTTTGCAGAGCGCACTCAAGCAGTAGAAATGCTCGAAGCGGTCTACCGAGGACGACGTAGCAGAACGCGGCTTGAAGAAGATAGAAGAAAGCTTGCTCGCCTAGACTCGAGAACGCAGGAAGCGTTGTCAGAAGCAGTCCTATTCACCGATTCTTCGGCGGAAATTAAGGTGGCCCGCGGATTACAAGATGCGGGAATGGACGTTGAGTGCAATTACTTCATCGGTGTTTATACATGGGACATCGTATTAAAGGACAAGCGAATTGCCATCGAAATTAATGGTCGGAAATTTCACTCAGCACTGGATACCTGGATAAAGGATCACTGGAAGAACAATGACGCCGTGCTTCGCGGGTGGCGCACCTTGCGCTACACGGGGCATTGCGTGGCGCATCATCTCCCAGCCATCATCGAGCAAGTTCGTACTGCGGACCAACCGGATTTTGGCAGTGCTCCTCATCAGCAAACTGGTACGTGGCACCTGGCGGTCTTGCGGCTTCTCAATCCACATTTCTTCATGTATTAAAACAACCTGCATTCGAACCATCGAAGGGCGCCAAAAGGCACCCAAGAGAGCTACTCGATGGTTCGAATGCAGCTGGAGAGCGCCGTAAACACAGCGTCAGATTCCAAGCAATGCCGGCCCTCCGACTAAAGTGGTTTCAGATCTAGGTAGAAGGGCGGTATCAAAGTGCGAAAGCTTGGCGCGGCAGTGGTTGCCTCATCACTTTGCGTGCTCACCTCGTGCATGGCCAATCCAGGCCCGCCGCCCATCGAGGACAAGCCGGCTGCCGAGAGCACCCAGACCGAAACACCGACGCCCGAGAAGGAAAAAGAGGACGGCGTCGAGCGCGAGACCGTCGCCATCGGCGTCGACCCGCTCCGCGGCGGACTCAATCCGCATCTGGTAGCCAACAATAGCGAGCTGGTCAGCCAGATTGCAGAGCTCGTCCTTCCTTCTGCTTTCCACGGCGAACACATGGATTCCGATGTGCTGGCCAGCGCGGAGGAGGTAGAGCCGCCGAAAGGTGTTGCCCAGCGCGTGGTGTACAAGATTGCCTCGCCGGCGCAATGGTCCGATGGCACTCCGATTAGCGGCAGTGACTTTCACTACCTGTGGACCCAAATGACCTCCAACCCCGGAGTGGTGGACCCAGCGGGCTACTTCGCCATCGAGGACATCAGCACGTCCTCGGCAGGGCGCGTTGTGGTGGTGGATTTCAAGCAGCGCGTGTCCGATTGGCACCGACTTTTCGCGCACCTTCTTCCTTCGCACCTGCTGCAGGACACCGAGTTTACGGCAGCTCTTGCCGACGGCATCCCCGCATCCGCTGGGCGCTATGCCGTCGAGGCCGTCGATCGAGGCAGGGGAGTTATTACCCTGAATCGCAACGACCGCTTCTGGGGCGCGGGGCCTGCGCTTGTCGACGTCGTCCAGCTGCGTACCGTCCGCGATACCAGTCAGGCGGTCAACATGTTGCGCTCGGGCCAGGTGGGATTCGTGGACTTTACTCCGGAACAAACCTCGCTGGAGAGCCTCAGTTTGCTGAGCAACGTCAACGCCGGGACCGTGACCCGTAATCGCCAGCTGCGCCTGCACTTTTCCGCCCGGGAAGGCGCGTTGCCAGAGCAAAGCCAGCGTCGCGCTTTAGCCTCGCTCATCGAGACCGACCAGGTCGCTCGCCTGGCGGCGGGCCGTGCCTCGGAGTTGCGTCCGGGCCAAAACCCGGTCAACGAAGAAGTGGACCTGACGCCACTTCGCGAGCGCGCGGGCCGCAAGCCGCTGCGCATCGCAGCTGATCCCACGCATCCGGAGGCTGTGGCGGCTGCCAGCACCATCGTCGACGTCCTCGAAACACAAGCAATTAGTGCAGAGGTAGTCTCTGAGCGCACTCAAACCATTGCGGGCGAGATGCTGCCGGAGGCAGAGGTGGACGCCGTGGTGGCCTGGGAGAATGCAAACGTGTCTCCGGAGAGTCTGGCCAGCCTCTATATGTGTGAAAACGACGACGTACGCGCCAGCGATATCTCCGGCTTTTGCCCTGCGGAGGCAGAGGACATGCGCGGCGATATCTTGTCTGGACGCATCACTCCGGATGCGGCCTTGGAAAAGGTCCGCAAACTCAATTCCGATGAGGTGCTCTACGTACCTTTGATGGACGAGGTGCGTATCCATGCTTTGGGCAGGGGTATCCTTGGGCCCGGTCAACGCATCGAAGATTGGGATGCAGGGCTTATTACGGCACCGATGTGGAGGAAAGATGAAAAGTAATGATTTGCGCGGCTACCGCGTGGTGGCCGTACATGCTCACCCAGATGACGAGGTGCTTTTTACCGGCGGAACACTAGCTGACATGGCTGCAAGAGGCGCTGAGGTCACGGTCATCACGGCCACGCTCGGCGAGGAAGGCGAGGTCATTGGCACGCCTTATCAAGGCTTGTGCAATGCAGACCAGCTAGGCGGTTTTAGGGCACGTGAGCTTTCCGACGCCCTCGATATCTTGGGCGTCCACGGTATTCAACTCGGCGGCTTTGGCTTCTTCCGCGATTCCGGCATGGAGGGCTCACCGGCTCACGAGAATCCGCGTGCCTTGGTGCGCCGCATTGACGAGGCAGCAGATTTGTTGCGCGAGCACTTTGTGCAGCTTCGCCCGCATATCGTGCTGACATACGGGCCGGACGGCGGCTATGGCCACCCAGACCACATCGCCGTGCACCAGGCAGTCCACGCGGCCGCAGCACCAGACCAGCGCATCTGGTGGGCAATCTTCGAACGCGGCGCGCACTACAGCGCGCTTGAGACCATCGGCGCACCGGAGGGCTGGCGAAAGCCGGACCGGAGTTACCTCGACAATTTCACCAACGAGGGCGCTGACGTGGAATACCGGCTTGACGATGCCGCGCTAGCCGCCAAGCGTCACGCCATGGTCGCCCATGCCACGCAAATTTGGGTGGCTGACTCCACAGTGACTCAGACGAACCCGGTAGCGGCTGCGGCGGCCATTGGGGACCCAGCGGCGTCGCCAAGCGCATATGGCCTGTCCAATCTCCTTGTTATGCCGTTGCTGCGTGCCGAGCACTACCAGCTGGGGCAGGGCGAGCCTGCAGAAGCGCTGCTGGAGGGCCTGTGATTTTGAATGAATACTCACGCGGCGAGCAGATAACCGGCCTGGCCTGGCTGTGCCTAGGTGCGCTGACCTCCCTGGTCCTAGAAGTTGTCTACCTCACCGCCAGGTTGCCGCTGCCGGGTGGGACAAGCGTGGCTTTTCCTATCACGATCGTTCTAGCCTGGTGGTTTAATACAGTGCTCACGCGCACAGCAAGGCTCTGGAGTGATAATTCCTACATCGGGCTTGTTCCTTTGGCGGCTTGGCTGCTGGGATACTTCGCATTCGTGCTGGGTGCGGTCGTGACTGGCGATATGTGGCTGGCCAATAATATTCTTTCGCTCCTGCTGTTAATCGCCGGAATCGGGGGCGGAATTTTCCCATTTTTTGCCCAAAAGTGACATACTGTTAGACATCCCAAAACCCGTGAAAACAGGAGTTTTAGCACCTCATGACTTACACTATCGCGCAGCCTTGCGTCGATGTGATGGACCGCGCTTGCGTTGAAGAGTGCCCCGTCGATTGCATCTACGAAGGCAAGCGCTCCCTGTACATCCATCCTGACGAGTGCGTAGACTGCGGCGCTTGTGAGCCTGCTTGCCCGGTTGAGGCAATCTTCTATGAGGATGACGTTCCGGATGAGTGGATTGATTACAACGACGCTAACGCTGCGTTCTTTGATGATCTTGGCTCCCCAGGTGGAGCTGCAGCGCTTGGTCCACAGGACTTCGACGCTCCGCTGATTGCGGCCCTTCCTCCGCAGAACCAGGATTAATTCCTGCTGCCCGGACCTCACGCATTTGGGTCCGGGCTTTAACTTTCCCACTGCCTACCTTGTAAATAAGGAGCTTGAACTAAGAATGGCTCGCCAACCGCTTGGAAATAGCCTGCCGGACTTTCCATGGAACTCGCTTGCTGAGGCGAAGAAGAAGGCTCAGTCGCACCCAGATGGCATCGTGGATCTTTCCGTGGGCAACCCGGTCGATCCGGTAGCTCCGGGCGTGCAGCTGGCGATGGCTTCGAACGCGGAGGCTTCCGGCTATCCCACCACGGCGGGCACTGCGCAGCTACAGGAAGCCATCCGCGGTAATGTTGCGCGCCGTACGGGCGCTCAACCTTCCTCCTTCGGCGTACTACCGGTAATCGGTTTGAAGGAGTCTATCGCTTGGCTGCCGACGCTGCTGGGCATGCGCGGCCAGCGCGTCATCATCCCTTCCGTGGCTTATCCGACTTACGAGGTGGGCGCGCTGATTGCTGGCGCACACCCAGAGCGCGCGGACGATCCTCGCGACTTTGGCGATGCAGAACTGGCCTTTATCAACTCGCCGTCGAACCCGACCGGCCGAGTAAAGACCGTGGAAGAGATGCGTGCTGTGGTGGCATGGGCACGTGAGAACAACGCCATTGTGGCCTCTGACGAGTGCTACTTGGCGTTGGCATGGGACGACGAGAAGAAGCCGGTTTCCATCTTGGATCCGCGCGTGACTGACGGCGATAACACGGGTCTTATCGCGATGCACTCGTTGACGAAGTCTCATAACCTGGCCTCTTATCGCACGGGCTTTTTCGCGGGCGATGAGGCGCTTATCGCGGAGCTTCTCGAGCTGCGCAAGCACGCAGGCCTTATCGTTCCAGGGCCGATTCAGGCTGCGATGGTTGAAGCGCTAAACGACGACGATTCTGAGACGCTGCAGGTGCGCCGCTATGCCGCCCGCCGCGCTAAGCTCCTGCGCGCACTAACTCGCGCCGGCTTCCGCATCGAACACTCTGAGGCCAGCATGTACCTGTGGGCGACCCGCGATGAGCAGTGCCGCATTACCGTGGATTGGCTGGCCGAGCGCGGAATCTTGGTTGCCCCGGGTGACTTTTACGGCCCATCGGGTGATAAGTTTGTGCGCATTGGTTTGAACGGCACTGATGAGCGTATCGACGCGGCTGTGGCCCGCCTTGCTGCTGACAACTAGCCCGTGACCTATCGCCCGCCAGCCCGCGAGGGGATTTCTCCGCGCAAAGTAGTCCTGCAGGCAGTTGTGCCCGCTGACACCGAGTACTTCGCGGCCGCGGCGGGCGATTCGCCGTTTTCACCGGGGCAGCTTCTGCCTGCGGGAATGGCGCTTTCACGTCCGGTTCCTGCCTGGTATCACCCTGATGTGCCCGAAGAGAGGCCGATTCCCTTCGATTACACGATGCTTTATGAAGACCACGACCTCATCGTCGTGGACAAGCCACACTTTTTACCCACGACCAGCAATGGGCGATTGGTGCGCGAGACCCTACAGACACGCCTGCGCATGGATTTCGGTGAAGATGACATTGTGCCGCTGCACCGCCTCGATCGCCTGACTGCCGGGGTAGTGGTGTGCTCACGCAACCTTCGCACGCGTGGGACGTATCAGAGGCTTTTTGCTGAGCGCAAAGTAACCAAGACCTACTATGCGCGCCTTTCTGCCTGCCTGGAATACTCCGGAACGGTTGAGCTTTCCATGCACAAGGTCAAAGGTAGCCGTCAAGTCTCGCTCGGCGGTACGCCCACGTTGACCCATGTGGAGGCACACGGCTACGCGGCCTCGCTCATCCCGCACACGGGGCATACCCACCAGCTGCGGGTGGTCTGTAACTACTTAGGCGCTCCCATCCAAGGCGACGACACCTACCCGATAGACCGCGGGCTCGACCTCTACGACTTTTCCTCGCCTCTCCAACTCGTGGCGCACCGCCTAGAGTTTGCAGATCCGTTATCCGGCACACGCCGCGAGTTTTCCACTTTGCGGCAATTGGGCGGTAACCTGAATTAGTTATCGATTAACCGGAAAGAGGAACGCGTGAGCTCATCAGTTGCCGCTGGGCGTTTTGCGTCCAATATAGGCCAGTTTATCAAGTTTGGCATGGTCGGCGGATCGGGCACGGTGGTCAACCTGGCGGTGTCATACATCGCAGTCAAAATTGCACTAGCCACCGGTGGCATTACGCCCGATGACCCCTTTGTGAATCTTTTCGGTTCCGCGTTCCATGTTCGTTGGTACCACGTGTTTCAGACCATCGCTTTCCTCGTAGCGAATACCTGGAACTACCAGCTCAATCGCATGTGGACTTTCAAATCGGTGGAAAAGGTCTCCTGGCTTCGGGGGTACGTTGCGTTTCTTGTTGCGGGACTGGGGGCGTATGTCGTCAGCCTTTTGGTTTTGACATTGTTCATGAACCCGAATTCGCCGGTCGGTCTACCTTCGGATATTTTCGATAATTCCACCGGCTTACGCACCAAGTTTTACTGGGCTACTGCGGGATCCATCTTGATTGCGATGCCGATTAACTTCATCATTAATAAGCTGTGGACCTTCCGCTCTAGCCCGACGGCCCCAGTCTTGGTCGAGCATACCGAGCCGGCTTAAGCTGGCTAACCCAGCTCAAGCTCTCTCGACGGCCGCTGAAAACGAGCTGTTTGGTCCTTTTACCCGGCAAAGGGAGCCGAGCAAAAGGGCCAAAAGAGGAGTGTCACACTAGGGGACTAGGAAGCCAGATGGTGAGGAACCTCTTGATTAGTCCTCTAGCTGGCTGTTCAAGCGCTGCTGGTCGCGGCCATTTTGCCACTTTAGGAAAATGGGACCGAGGATGAGTACCGCAGCTATACCTGTGAATGCGCCGATTACGAGACCGTTGTCGAAATCGCTGTCGATGCTGAGTTTCGTAGCGAGTCCAGCGAAAAGCGCAATGGTGGGGACCAGCATCAAGATGATGCCTGTCCAAGAACGCATCTTGTTCGGACGCGGAACACGCTTTTTCATCCAGTGCGCCGAGACAAATTCTGCAATCGCGAGCGCGACGATGGGCGAGAGGCTCCACAAGGAAAGTCGGCCCGGTAGGACCCACGCTAAGAGCGCGGAGACGCAGTAGACGGTAAACAAGGCGGTGGTGTAGCCAATGGCATAGGTCTTGAAGTAGGTTTCCGCTTCGAACTCATCGTGCGAGTAGTTCGAAATCTCTTTGAGGGTCAGGTTGGCAAAGAAGCCATCGTTGTTATTAGCCATTATCGTTCACGCTTTCTGGGTCGGTGTTGAATACTTCTTCCACGGACTTGCCAAGCACCTTGCAGATGTCTAGTGCCAAGTACACGGAAGGCGAGTAGTTACCTTTTTCGATGTTCGCGATGGTCTGCCGGGAAACGCCTACCTCAGCGGCGAGGTCTGCCTGGGTCATTTCCAGCCATCGACGCCACTTGCGAACCATATTGGAATGTTCGGGCATGATGTAAAGCTTTCAGGTTTCTGGGTCGTGCTTACATTTCTTAATGTAAAGGATGGTTGACACTGTGTCAAGGTTGATGCTGTAAAACGTCAAATCCCCGGGTCAGTGTTTGGAAGGAAACAGCTGGCCCGGGGACTATTCGAGGCGAATTGCTAGCGCTTGGCGACGTCCGGCAGCGGCAGCGTCGAAGTAGGAGAAATGCCGCGCGCCTTGGCGTTGAGTACGCCCGCAATTGCAAGGACGACGAACATCGCACCGGCGGACAGTAGCTGGACGCGAGCGGAGGCGTCAGTCAGCATGAGTAGCGCAATCGCTGCGAAGACGGCCAATGCAAACCACGTCAGGTACGGGAAAGCCCACATGCGGATGGGCAGCGGGTGGATGGCCTCAAGCTGGCGGCGCAGGCGCAGCTGGCTGACCGCGATGAAGACCCACACGATGAGCAGGGAGGCGCCGGCCGCATTAAGCATGAAGGACAGCAACCAGCCGGTGTCGGCATAGTTGAGCACGACCATGATGACCGAGAGAATGACCGAAAGCGCAATCGCGTACGTCGGAACACCCTGTGCATTGGTCTTCGTGAAGATCTTCGGTGCTTCGTGGCGGGAAGCCAGCGAGTGCATCATGCGGGAGGAAGCGTAGATCTGAGCATTGAATGCGGAAAGCAGCGCCAACACGATGATGACTTCCATGAATCCCGCGGCGCCCTTGATTCCTGCGTGTTCGAGAACCTGAGTGAAAGGCGATTGCGCCGCGGTATCAGCGTTACCCAGCGAGGAGTAGGGAAGCAGGAAAGTAATTACCAAAACGGAGCCCAAGTAGAACACCGAGATGCGCAGGATGGTCGTGCGAACGGCGTTGACCAAGGACTTTTCCGGATCTTCAGACTCGGCCGCCGCGATGGCGACGACCTCAATGCCGCCGAAAGCGAATGCCACGGCGAGCAGGCCAGAGGCGACGCCGCCTAAGCCGTTCGGCATGAAGCCGTCATCCAAGAAGACCCTGGTGCCAATTGCTTCATGCCCAGGCAGAAGACCAAAAATCAGCAGGAAGCCGACAATCAAAAAGGCCACGATGACGAGGACCTTGATGGCTGCGAACCAGTACTCAAACTCGCCGAAGAGTCGAACGCGCAGCAGGTTCACGACCCCAAAGAACGCCACGCAGATAGCCGCGGGAATCCATGGGGAAACACCGAACCAAGAACCGATGAAGCCGGCGGCGCCGGTGATCTCAGCGCCTAGCACGGCCACGGTGGCTAGCCAATAAATCCAGCCTTGTGTAAAGCCTGCCCAGCGGCCGATGCCGTGTTCGGCATATTCGGAAAAGGAGCCGGAGGCGGGGATGACGGTACCCATCTCGCCGAGCATCTGCATCACCAAGATGGCTAATAAGCCTGCGATGCAATAGGCGAGGAGAACGGCGGGGCCTGCAGCCGAGATGCCGACGCCGGTTCCGAGGAAGAGACCGGCGCCGATGGTGGAGCCCAGGCCCATCATGGTCAGATGGCGGACCTTGAGGCCTTTGCCAAGATTTTGCGTGGATTTATTGCTATCGGTCACTCGAATAGCTTAAGCCATGACTAAATCCACGACCCAGCAGCCTTAGTTTTTGTGCAGATCCTCGTTGAGAGCGATTGCGTCAGACTTCCACTCGGTGGCCTCAACGGCGCCGGAAACGGAGTTGCGGCGCAGCAGGCAGCCCGATGCGCCGGAGAGCTGGGAACCCTTGACGGTGGAGCCTTCCTCCACGCCCAGTGCCTCGGCAACCTTTCCGAAGACGCTTACCTTCGTGCCGGCGGTGACGTAGAGGCCGGCTTCGACAACGGCGTCGTTGCCAAGCGAGATGCCAATACCGGAGTTAGCGCCGAGCAGGCAGCGCTCACCGATGGAGATGACTTCCTTGCCGCCACCGGAAAGCGTGCCCATGATGGAGGCGCCGCCGCCGATATCGGAGCCGTCACCGACAACAACTCCTGCAGAGATGCGGCCTTCGACCATGGAGGCGCCCAAGGTGCCAGCATTGAAGTTGACGAAGCCTTCGTGCATGACGGTGGTGCCCTCAGCCAGGTGAGCGCCCAAGCGGACGCGGTCAGCATCGCCGATGCGCACGCCGGTTGGCACAACGTAGTCCACCATGCGTGGGAACTTGTCTACGGAGTAGACGGTGACCGGGCCGCGGGAGGACAGGCGGCCGCGGATCATCTGGAAGTCAGCCACAGCGCATGGGCCGTAGTTGGTCCACACAACGTTGGCCAGAAGTCCGAAGATGCCGTCCATGTTCAGACCGTGCGGCTTGACGGCACGGTGCGAGAGCAGGTGTAGGCGCAGGTATGCGTCATATGCGTCCAGCGGCGCATCATCCAAGTCCTTAATGGAGGTCTCAACCGCCACGCGGGCGACGCCGCGCTCCTCATCCGGGCCCGCCAGGGCGGCGAACTGCTGAGGGGTCTCTTCCAGGCGAGTGGTGCCGGACTCGGTTACCGGGGCGTCATCGCCGATATGAACGGCGGGGAACCACACGTCGAGAACGGTCCCATCGTGGGTAAGGGTGGCAAGGCCGCGTGCGGATGCAGAAGTCATAGCTTTAAGAAAAACCTTCACAAATGCGGGGTAGAGCCTAGCGAAAACTAGGCCATTTCTTTCACCGCTAGAGCATACACAGCTATTTCGACACCTTGTTTACTTGGCGAGGTTTTGTGAGGCGGGACGCAACGATGAGCACGACGGTCAACGCACTCACTGCAAGGACCTGGTTGCGTGCGGATGGGTCGAAGAGCATGAGAACAACCAATGCGGCAATCGCCAGCAGGGTGGCCCATGGCAGAACCGGGTAGGCGATGACCTCGACGGTGGAAAGCTCGCCGTTCTTCTTCATGATCGGGTGCAGCTTCAGGTAGGACAGGACCACGAAGCTCCAGATGACCAGTAGGCAGCCGCCGACTGCATTGAAGAGGAAGGACAGAAGTCCTGGCGGATTCCAGAACTGCAGCAGCACGGAGCCGAATGCGAAAAGCATGGACAAGATGACGGCGAAGACTGGGGAGCCCGATGGGTTCTGTTTCTTGAAGATAGCCGGTGCCGAGCCGTCCTTAGCCATGTCGAAAATTACGCGGGAGGTGGAGTAGATCTGCGCGTTGAATGCAGAAAGCAGGGCCAAAGCGATGATGACTTCCATAAAGCCCGCGGCGAATGGGATTTGCGCGGCCTCTAGCACCAGGGTGAATGGGGAATCGGCGGCTGCATCGGCATCTTGGATGTACTTAAATGGCAAAACCATGGTGATGACCACGATGGCGCCAATGTAGAAGACCATGATGCGGAAGATAACCGCACGCACGGCGGTCGCGACGTTGCGTGCAGGATCCTCCGACTCGGCGGCGGCGATGGTTACCATCTCAATACCGCCGAAGGCGAATGCAACGGCGAGCAATCCGGAAGCAAAGCCCGGCATGCCATTCGGAAGGAAGTTCTCCGTGAAGTTGGTGCTTGCGAGGTCGCCGTTGAAGCCTGGCAGCACGCCAATCAGCATCAGTACGCCCACTGTCAGGAAGGCTAGGATGACTGCCACCTTGATGATGGCGAACCAGAATTCGAACTCGCCGAATCCACGAACAGCTGCAAAGTTGACCACTGCGAAGAAGGAGACTGCGATAAGGGCGGGAATCCACGCCGCGATGTTAAACCAAGAGGCGATGATTGCGGCAGCGCCCGTAATCTCGGCTCCCATCACCATCACTAGCATGAACCAGAACAACCAGCCCAGGGTAAAGCGTGCCCAATTGCCAAAAGCTTGGCCGGCATAGGTGGAAAAGGATCCTAGCGAGGGGCGGGCTGCTGCCATCTCGCCGAGCATCCACATGATGGCGCCGACCAAGAGGCCGGCGACCGCATAGGAAAGCAGAACCGAGGTACCGGACATTTGGATTCCCAGGCCAACGCCTAGAAAGAGGCCTGCGCCAACCGCAGACCCGAGCCCCATCATCGTGAGGTGGCGTGTCTTGAGCTGCTGTGAGGTTTCTGCCATATGAATGCACCTTTTGTGATTTAGAACAAAGTATTGAGAGGTATATTACACAATGCAGCCATCGTGCAAGGTCGCTACGATGGCGCTTTGTGACTTTAGATCTCTTTGCCTCCCCAATCGAATTGACCAAAGCGCTCGTAGACATCCCGAGCCCCTCTCATCATGAGGAGGAGATCGCCGATGCAATAGAGGCAGCCCTACGGGGCCTTGATAATGACAAGATCGAAGTGGTGCGATACGCAAACACCGTCTGTGCCCGCACCAATCGCGGGCTCGAATCCCGCGTGATTCTGGCTGGCCACATCGATACCGTCCCGCTGGCGGATAACGTTCCCCACCACATGGAAGGCGATGTCATGTGGGGCTGTGGCACCGTCGATATGAAGTCTGGCATGGCCGTGTACCTGCACGCTTTTGCTGCGCTTTACGACGCCCCCGACCTCGCCCATGACTTAACAGTCATTGCTTACGAGGGGGAGGAAGTCTCCTCGGAATTTAATGGGCTGGGACATCTGCAAAAGGATCACCCCGAGTGGCTGCACGGCGATCTAGCTCTTTTGGGAGAGCCTTCCGGCGCCATGATCGAGGCCGGCTGCCAGGGCACCATCCGTCTCCGCATCACGGCGCACGGAACCCGCGCTCATTCCGCGCGTGCCTGGCTGGGGTCTAATGCTGCTCATAAACTGGCACCGATCATGGTCAATGTAGCTAACTACACTCCGCGCGAGGTCACCATTGATGGTTGTACCTATAAGGAAGGTCTCAACATCGTGCATCTGGAATCCGGAGTAGCAACCAACACCATTCCAGATGAGGCATGGATGTTTGTGAACTTCCGCTTCGCGCCAGACCGGAGCTTGCGCGAGGCCATGGCGCATATGCGCGAGGTTATCGGAGAGCATGAAAACATCACCATTGAGGTTGATGACGAATCCTCCGCAGCCCTTCCAGGACTGGGCCAGCCCGCCGCTCGCGCGCTTGTCGACGCCGTCGGCGGTAACTTCCGTGCGAAATACGGCTGGACTGACGTTGCTCGTTTTTCCGAGATGGGCACTCCGGCCGTGAATTTTGGCCCGGGTGATCCAGGGTTTGCACATAAGAAAGACGAGCAGGTTCCAATTGCGCAAATTACTTCCGTGTCCGATGCTTTGATTGAGTATTTAAGCGGCGCAAACGCCAAGGAGGCCTAACCAAAATGTCGCCAGAACGTAATCGCACCCTGCGCGGACCATTATTGCTGCGCACCGAGGGCGATCAGACCTCAACCTATGACCAGCGCCTGCTGGAATCCGGGGCCGACCACGAATGGCAGCACGCGGACCCGTGGCGGGTTCTGCGCATCCAGGGGGAATTCGTCTCAGGGTTTGATGCTTTGGCAAAGCTGCCGAAGGCTGTCACCGTCTTTGGCTCCGCACGTCTGGGAGAGGGCACGCCGGAATACGACTTGGGCGTTCGCGTGGGCAAAGCGCTAACCAATGCCCAGTACGCGGTCATCACCGGTGGCGGCCCAGGACTAATGGAGGCTGCGAATCGTGGTGCTTATGAGGAGAAAGGCCTTTCGGTAGGCCTTGGCATCGAGCTTCCGCATGAACAGGGACTTAACGAATACGTCGATCTGGGATTGAACTTCCGTTACTTCTTTGCCCGCAAGACGATGTTCTTGAAGTATTCCCAGGCTTTCATCTGTCTGCCCGGTGGCATGGGCACCATGGACGAGTTCTTTGAGGTGGCCTGCATGGTGCAAACCGGAAAGGTCACCAATTATCCAATCGTTCTGATGGGCACCGAGTACTGGTCCGGCCTCCTGGAGTGGATGAAGTCCACCATGGCAGCACGCGGCCTTATCGGCGCATCAGACATGGACTTGTTCCTGCTTACTGATGACGTCGACGAAGCGGTCGCACATATCGTGAACTCGCACAAGGTGATGAGCGATAAGCGGATTCGTGATGAGCGCTAATCCGCGTAGCGCCAAGTTGGCGCAGGTGATGGCAATTGTCAATCGCACGCCGGATTCGTTCTATGACAAGGGCGCAACTTTCGCCGAAGCTGAGGCCCTTCGCCGCTGTGCCGAGGTGATCGAGCAGGGTGCCAGCATCGTCGACATCGGTGGCGTGAAGGCAGGGCCTGGCGAAGCCGTGGATGCGCAGGAAGAGATCGAGCGCGTGGTTCCCACGATTGCCGCGGCGCACGAGCGCTACCCGGATGTCACCATCTCAGTAGATACATGGCGCGCAAGCGTTGCTGAAGCCGCCATCGCAGCCGGGGCGACGCTCATCAATGACACATGGGCGGGCTGGGACCCTGAGCTCATCGAGGTCGCCGGAGAACATAAGGCCGGCTATGTCTGCTCGCATACGGGCGGCGTCACCC
>NZ_KV800675.1:0-16507 GCF_001810285.1 Corynebacterium sp. HMSC071F07 | reverse complement strand
CCCACGCACGCGCCCACACCGCGTGCACTTTGACGACGTCGTGGCGGATGTCATCGCGGAGACGACTGCTCTGGCAGAAAGGGCGGCGAGCCTGGGGTGCCCGGAGGAGCTGGTCTTTATCGACCCAACCCACGACTTTGGCAAGAACACCTTCCACGGGCTGGAGTTGCTGCGCCGCATCGACGAGGTTGTTGCCACGGGCTGGCCGGTACTGATGGCGTTGTCTAACAAGGACTTCGTAGGCGAGACTTTGGACCGCGGCGTCGGCAAGCGCGTGGCAGGGACATTGGCCGCAACCGCGTGGTCGGCAGCGCATGGTGTGGCCGCTTTCCGCGTCCACGAGGTCGCGGAGACCCTCGACGTCATTCGTATGACCGCAGCTATCGAAGGCGCGATGGCCCCGCTGAACACCACCCGTGGGCTTGCATGAGCGTTTCTGTCATCATCCCAGCACTCAACGAGGAAGCAACCGTCGCGGACGTGGTGCGAGCCTGTTTAGCAGATGACCCAATGGAGGTCATCGTTGTCGATGCTGACTCCACGGATCACACCGCGCAGCGCGCTGCCGCTGCCGGAGCAAAGGTATACAACTGGCGCGAAATCCTGCCGGAGATTGCGCCGCGGCCGGGCAAGGGTGAATCGCTCTGGCGCGGGGTCGCCGCGGCTCAAGGTGACATCGTGGTCTTCGTTGATGCCGACTTGGAGTCTGCGTATCCAGGAATGGTTGCGCAGTTGGCTGCGCCGTTTGCGGATCCAGAGATCCAGATGGTCAAAGCTACTTATCGGCGTACCATCAACGGTGCCCCAAGCGGGGGCGGGCGAGTCACGGAGTTGACCGCGAAGCCTTTGCTGCGCACGTTCTTCCCGGAGCTCGGGGATATCGCTCAGCCCTTAGGTGGCGAATATGCGCTGCGCACGTCGCTGGCTCGGACATTGCCATTTGTTGACGGATACGGGGTGGAAGCCGGGCTGCTTATCGACGTCGCTAAGCGCTGCGGTGTTTCTTCCATCGCCGAAGTAGACCTTGGCGAGCGCATCCACCGCAACCGGCCGCTGCATGAGCTTGCGCCCATGGCTGAGGTGGTCGCGCGCACGATTTTGTCGCGCGCAGGGGTAATAGGTCCTGTGGCTCAACGTGAACCATCCGGCGGTAAGCTTTAGCCCATGCTGTCGTGGATTTTGCTTATCGTCGTTCTGCTCGCGTTGGTGGTTTTAGGAACGTGGGCGTGGGGCTCGATTTTTGGGCGTGGGGAAGTACTAGACGATCTTGATGAAAAACGCGATGTGCTGGCAAACAATCAGAGAGCACTTCAAGATGGAAACTTTGATGACATCAAGTTCGACGTCGTTTCCCATGGATACCGCCAATCCCAGGTGGATGCCTTGCTGGCGGAGGTAGAAAAAGCGCTACCGAAGCGAGGGTGAAACGGCTAGACCAATTTCGCAACCGCCCCGTGACTAGCAATAAGGCGTAGAGTGGTTAGGGTAACCCAAAAACTTTTACATCCCAAAGGAGCGGTACAGCTATGGCAGCTATGAAGCCACGCACGACAGGTGGGCCAATGGAAGCAGTTGAGGAGTCCCGCAAAATTGTCATGCGAATCCCCTCCGATGGTGGTGGCCGTATTGTTGTGGAGCTCACAAAAGAGGAGGCTGCGGAACTTGGTTCATTGCTGACCGAAGTTTCCAGCTAGTCTTTAAGGCATGCTTTCACACGTCATCGATGTTCTGGCCGACCCAAACGATGGCACCGCGCTAAGCGGCGCCGACGATTTTGCTCGTCTCGTCTCTGAGTCTGGGCACTCTTTTGATGTGGCAAAACAAGGCTATGTCACCCTTGCCCCCGGGGCAGGGCTAAAGCATAAGGGCGATTCCAGTGAGATGGTTTCCGCGCGTGAGACCTTCCTGTCTTTGGGCCACTTCGCCCCATTTGTGGAGGCTGTCACGGGCGCAGTGCAGGACGCACTGGATGCCAACGAGTTGCCTGAGACTGCCGAGCCTATGCTGCTTGAAGTCGGTGCCGGCACCGGCTATTACCTAGCTCATACCTTGGATTCCATCGCTGAGGCCCGTGGCGTTGGTCTGGATATTTCCCCACATGCTGCCAAGCATCTGGCAAAGTGCCATCCGCGCGTTGGCGCCGTGGTGGCGGATGCGTGGGAGCGGTTGCCGCTGCAGGATGATTCCATCGATGCGGTATCGGTGGTCTTTGCCCCGCGCAACCCAGCGGAGTTCCAGCGTATCTTGCGTCCAGGCGGTGAGGTTGTTGTCTTGACTCCGGACCTCGGTCATCTGGATGAACTACGCGAGCCGCTGGGAATCTTGGGCGTGGAAGAAGGCAAGATCGAGCGCATGTACGAGCAGGCCGCGGGCTACCTTGAGCAGGCGGCAGATCCGGTTGATATCTCTTATCCGATGACCCTGGATCGCGCCTCTATTGCCGCGCAGGTTGGCATGAGCCCGTCTGCCCGCCACCTTGAAAAGGAAGAGCTTGCTGAGCGCATGGCAAAATTGCCAGAGACCATGCAGGTCACCGCTCATGCCCGCCTGGACCGTCTGCGCGCAGTCTAAATAGCGGTGGGCAAGGCCAAAGGTCTGGCCGGTTGCACAAACAATAGGGAAAGGCAGAGCACAGATGCTCTGCCTTTCCCTATTGTCGCTTTGAGTGTTAAAACACGTCGCGCTTAGAGCTGCGAGCCTTTGCGCTGCCAGGATTGCTCGATGACGGCCTCACCGGCGGTCTCGACCTGGAGATCAGAGCAACCGCCGTCGAAGTAGACGCGGGAGCCCATGGCTACCTGGCCGCCGTCGGCGTAGACCTCTACGGTGGCACCGTCGACCACGACGGTGAGGGAATCGGAATCACCCTCAGCCAAATGCGCTACGGCAGGAGCCGAGTCCTTGAAATAGGAATCGAAAGCAGTGCCCATGGAACGATCTAAGGTCAGTGTGCTGCCAGCATGGGTGATGACTGCCGCGGGCTTGCCGTTGCCGTCGAGCAAGGTGACGGTGACGGAGGAGCCTTCCGGGACATCCATTACGCCGACCCAGGAGCGGGCGCGCTCTGACTGGCGGATGGCATCCGGCAGGCCGCGCGGCGGAGTCTGGAAGAGCTTGCCTCCCTGGAGGGTGATGCGACGCGGCAGTGCGAGGGTATTGGCCCATCCTTCCTCCTCGAAGGAAGGATGCGCTGCAGGATCGTCGCCGCGGCCATTGCCGTTGAGAAGACCCAGGACAACCGCTTCGTCGTAGCGGGTCTCCTGCGGGACGGTGCCCTCGGTGGCGTTGGTGTTGCGCGGGCGGGAGAAATCGTGGCCGAAGTCGATGCGCTGGAAACCGGAGGCGACGGTGAAGGTGGTGCCCTCCAAGCGGCCGACGAGGTAACCGGAGACATCGCGGTTATCGCGCTCAAGGGTAACCAGGAGGACGTCGTAAATGCGCTCATCTACCTCGTCACGCAAGCGGACCAGGCGTGGAGAGACAACCGGTGGAATCGGCGAGTTTGCCGGGACCTCGCCCTCGTTGAAACCAGGATCGCCATTGAACTCGAGCGGGCCTTCCACATCCCAGGTCAAGCCGTCGGCCGAGCGCAGGATAACGGGCAGCGGCGCGTCGGAGTGGCCGGTTAGTGCGAGCATGAGCCAGCCCTCGTGGCCTTCATCGCGGTCGGCCGCGACCCAGTCTGGAACCACGGAAGGCGAGCGGAAGCGGGAGTAATTGGTGACGTTGGCGGCTACCTCGCCATAGCGCACGACATTCGGGTCTAGTGCGTTGGAGTCATCCGAAATTTCGCAGACATCGTTGAAATCGGTGTAGCGTGCTAAACGCACCGAGGTGCCGGTGGAAGTCACGGAGGTGAAGTAGAGGTTGATAGCATCTTCGCCCGCGGCTACAGAACCGGCGCGCAAGGAAAGCTCACCGCCGACAGGGGCAAGTGCGTCGTCGCACTCCAACCAATCGAATGGAAATTCTTCAGAATAGTTGTGTCCCCAGCGCGCCGGGGCGGAAAGTTCGTGGCGGTACTGGAAAAACAGGTGCCACGTATTGCCGTCTAGCAGCACGCCGGCCGGAGCCTCGAGGACTCCAGACTCAGGGGTGAAGTGCAGTTCGGGGCGATGGGTTGTCACAAAGTGCCTTTCTAAAGATTCTCGATTTAAATCAGTGCGCGGTAAATATCTACGGTCTGGGAGGCGATGGTGGCCCACGAGAACTTCTCCACAGCTCGCGTGCGGCCGGCTTGGCCGAATGCGGTTGCGTGCTCCTTGTCGGCGACGACCTGGTTGACGGCAGCAGCGAGGTTTGCTTCGAAGTCAGCGACCGCATTTCCGTCGTAGTGGACGAGAATTCCGGTCTCACCGTCGACGACAACCTCGGGGATTCCTCCAACGTCAGATGCAACTACTGCAGTCCCGCACGCCATGGCCTCCAAGTTAACGATTCCCAAAGGCTCGTAGATAGAAGGACACACGAAGACGTCGGCGCCAGAGTACACCTCTTGGATGAGGCTGCGAGAGAGCATTTCCTGCACCCAGAATACGCCGTCGCGGTTGGCCTGTAAGTCTTCGACCAAAGATGCGGTTTCCGCGGCGATTTCTGGAGTATCGGGAGCGCCTGCGCACAGCACCAGCTGGACGTCTGAATCAAACTGGGCCGCGGCCTTCAGCAGGTGCTTCACGCCCTTTTGGCGGGTGATGCGGCCGACGAAGGCAACGATGGGGCGCTGCTTGTCGACGCCGAGTTTGTCCAGGTAGTCTGCCTCGCGCGGCTGCCACAGCTCGGTATCGATGCCATTGAGCACAACATGCACCTTGGACTCATCGATGCGGGGATAAGCATCCAGAATGGAGGCTTTCATGCCGGCGGAAACCGCGATGACGCCGTCGGCGTATTCCATGGCGTTTTTCTCGGACCACGAGGAAATCTCGTAGCCGCCACCGAGCTGCTCACGCTTCCATGGGCGGTGCGGCTCCAAAGAGTGGGCGGTGACCACATGCGGGATGTCGTAGAGGCGGGCGGCGAGATGGCCGCCGAGGCCGGAGTACCAGGTGTGGGAATGCGCGATATCAATATCGGAAGCTGCATTAGCCATGCGCAGACCCGTGGAAAGAGTTTGGATGGCGGGGTTGGCTGCGGAAAGTTCTGGATCAACGCCGTGGTTGAAGACGTCCTTTTCCTCGCGTGGGCCACCCATGCAGTGAACGGAAACATCGATTAACTCCCGCATGAAGCGGGTTAGCTCGGCGACGTGCACGCCAGCGCCACCGTAAATCTCAGGTGGGTATTCCTTGGAAAAAATTCCGGCTCTCATGTCCTCCCAGAATACGGAGAAAATCCATACCGTGCAGAAAATTCCCGTGGGGGTAGTTTCTGACCTATTTCCTCTGCGAAGCGGCCTAAAACTGAATAGGTTGGAACATGTGAAATCCCAGCCTAATGTCCTCGCTATTGTCCTCGCCGGCGGTGAAGGCAAGCGTCTATTCCCGCTTACGGAAGATCGCGCAAAGCCCGCCGTTCCCTTCGGCGGCTCCTACCGTCTCATCGATTTCGTCCTGTCCAATCTCGTCAACGCGGGCTACCTCAAGATTGCGGTGCTCACCCAATACAAATCCCATTCCCTTGACCGCCACATCTCGCAGGCTTGGAATCTGTCTGGCCCAACTTCCCAGTACATCGCCTCCGTGCCCGCCCAGCAGCGTCGCGGCAAGCGCTGGTACAACGGTTCCGCCGACGCTATTGTCCAGTCGCTTAACTTGATTTATGACGAAAAGCCGGACTATGTCATCGTCTTCGGCGCCGACCACGTCTATCGCATGGACCCGCAGCAGATGGTTCAGGAACACATCGCTACCGGGCTCGACTGCTCCGTGGCGGGCATTCGTGTGCCGCGCAGCGAGGCCACCGCTTTTGGCTGCATTCAGGCAGATGGCATGGGAACCATCACCGAGTTTTTGGAAAAGCCGGATAATCCGCCTTCGACTCCGGATGATCCGAACATGACCTATGCGTCCATGGGTAACTACGTCTTTACGGCTGATGCTCTGATTGAGGCCCTGCTAAAGGACGAGGAGAACGAAAACTCCGACCACGACATGGGCGGCGACATCATTCCGTACTTCGTGGAGCGCGGGCAGGCGCATGTTTATGACTTCATGGCGAATGACGTGCCTGGTTCCACTGAGCGCGATCATGGTTATTGGCGCGATGTGGGCACCATCGATTCTTTCTACGAAGCACACATGGACTTAATTTCGGTGCACCCGATTTTTAATCTTTATAACAATCATTGGCCCATCCACTCCACGGATGAGTCCAACCTTCCGCCAGCGAAGTTCGTCCAAAACGGCATCGCGCAGTCTTCCATGGTGGCCCCCGGCTGCATCATCTCCGGCGGCACCGTGCGCAACTCTGTGCTGTCCTCGGACGTGCATGTGGCCGACGGAGCTTCAGTAGAAGGCTCGGTGCTGCTGCCAGGCGTGCGCGTGGGCAAGGGCGCGGTTGTCCGCCATGCCATTTTGGATAAGAACGTGGTGGTTTCCGAAGGCGCCATCATCGGCTGCGACCGCGAGCGCGACGAGTCCCGCTTTAAGGTCTCTGACGGCGGCGTTGTCGTCGTGGGCAAGAACGAAACCGTCTAGCGCACCGCGGCGGGGAGAAAACACAGAAGCCTCACACGAGATGAAGGGGCAGCCGCCTGTATCTCGTGTGAGGCTTCTACTTCTTAGTGCTTGGTGATAAGCGTTAGGCCGGAACCCAGTGGTAGACGGGTTACTACGGCGTCTTCGAGTGAGCGGGCGAGCTCGTCTGCTTCTCGGGCAGCGGCAGTGTCGCGGTCGCTGCGGGTGGTATCGGCGAGGGTGCCATCCAGCAAAGAATTCGCGAGAACCAGAGTGCCGTTCTTACGCAGCAGTGGGAAAGCGGCGTTGATAAGAGCCGGCATATCCAGCGCGGGAACGTCTGCGAAGATCAATTGATAAGCATCGGTGGCGAGACGTCCCATGACCTCCAGGGGGTGGGAAGGCAAAAAGCGCGCGCGGGTGGTGGCAAACCCGGCCTCACGGAAAGTGGTCTTCGCCATGGCCTGATGCTCTGCCTCCGGATCGATGCAGGTGATGATTCCATTGTTAGGCAGGCCCTGCAGGAGGTAGATTCCGGCTACAGCAGCAGCCGGAGTAATGGCGATGGCCTGGGGGCGATCAGCGCCAGAGCTGGCTGCGGAAAGGGAGGAAAGAAGCTGACCGGTTGCTTCGTCTGGTACGGACAAGCCAAATTCCTCGGCATGGGAACGGGCCCCGGCGAGTGCCGTAGAAACTTCGCTGGTGGATTCGATGTAAGAACGCAGTGCGTCGTATGCCGTATTAGTCACAACCTAAACCATAGGTAATTTTCTGTGTATGCGGTGTCAAGACGCCAGGATTGTTACTGATGAGGTAGAAGTTTTTGTTTTCGGTGACGCTCACAGTCACTTCGCAGAGTACTGTCTGGCGTTTTGAAGCTCGGTATAGGAAGATGAAATGCATGAAAGGAAGCATCGCGTCGATTCGTCTTTGCGCCAGGAAACTGGTGTGGACACTAGCCCAACGGAGCCTCACGTCGCTGCTTCCGAAGAACTCAGCGGCACAGCCGCGTTCGACGCCGGCCAGGCTGCGATGCCTTCGTGGTCGGAGCTCGTGGCCGAGCATGCAGACTCCGTTTACCGCCTGGCATACCGCTTGTCCGGTAACCAGCATGATGCAGAGGACTTGACCCAAGAGACCTTCATGCGTGTGTTCCGCTCGCTTGATAAGTATCAGCCCGGTACTTTCCGCGGCTGGTTGCACCGGATTACCACCAACCTCTTCTTAGATATGGTCCGCCATCGTGCCAAGATACGGATGGAGGCCCTGCCGGAAGATTATGAGCGCGTGCCCGGCACCGATATGACCCCGGAGCAAGCTTATACCGTGGCCAACTTGGACCCGATCTTGCAAAAGGCGCTCGACGAGCTGGCCCCTGACTTCCGTGTAGCAGTTGTTCTGTGTGACGTCGTGGGAATGAGCTACGACGAAATCGCAGAGACCCTGGGCGTGAAGATGGGTACCGTTCGTTCGCGCATCCACCGCGGCCGTGCACAGCTGCGCGCGGCTCTCGAAACCGCCGCGCAGACCAACGACGAAGCCCGAGTTTTGCTCCGTAGCCGCTAGGCCGCCCACGCCAAAGTGCAATGAGGTCTATTGTGGAGACTAATTAACGAACCCAACGTTCGATAGAAAGGTAGGTGGCTAAACTCCCGTGGAGGATTCTGCACATCAGCACCGCGCCTCGTTTCATATGCGTGGAGTAGAAGGCGCCACCACCACCTTTGACAAGACTCTTGCCAAGGCCCGTGATAAGGCCAAAGCAAGGGCTCGGCGGGCTGATTCCATTGGGCACTTAGGCCCCGAAGCTGTGGCAGCCTTCGTCGATGGCGAGATGGATCCCAAAGCCACTCATCGTGTGCATGTTCACCTGGTGCACTGCGCTGAATGTCGCGCCGACGTCCGTGAGCAGCGCCGTGCTTCCCAGTGGGTGCGCAACTGCAACGTTGACCACCAAGTGCGTGCACCGAAAGATTTGATGGCCAAGCTGGCCGGAATCGCAGCTGAAGCAGCTGACGAGGACGCCGCCACACCTGAAAAAGGGCGAAACAATTTCAGCGCACACGGCGGTACCAGTGGCGTCGGCGAGCGCGATATCCTTGACAAGGTCGAGATGGTCATTCGCGCCATCAAGCACAATCAGAGGCGTTAATGCAGTGGCGCTAAGTGGCGCTATTAGCAGCGGAGTCAAGGCGAATGAGGTTGGTGCCCGTTTCACATAGCGCACAGGCGCTAACGGAGGGCTAAGATAGCATAGTGTTTTCTTCAATCGGTTGGACAGAGATTGCCGTCATCGTGCTTCTTGGCATCGTGATCATCGGTCCAGAGAGGCTCCCCGGCGTAATCATGGATGTCCGTGCGGCAATCTATGCTGCGCGTAAGGCAATCAACAATGCCAAGGCCGAACTACAAGGTGAAATGGGCGGCCTGAGCGAGGAATTTGAAACTTTGCGTGGCCCCATCAGCCAGGCCGCCGAATGGACGCGCTTGGGCCCACGCGGTGCTATCACCAAGGCTCTTTTTGACGGAGACGATTCCGCTTGGGATGATTTCGACCCGCGTAAGCTGACAGAGGGAATGGGCAAACCGCATCTAAGCGCGGGCGATGAGCAAGCGCACTCCGCAGCGCAGCGCGGTGCTTCCGGGCCACGTGCCCAACACAGTCAGCGCAGTCAACAGGCGAATTCAGGTCAGCAGGGCCAGCAGCGCCCGACCTTCGACTACTCCCAGATTTACGCGGCACCGGCACAACCGCAGCAGAGCTCGGCTCAACAGCCGCAGGCGCCTACGCGAAAGTCGGCGCCAAAGTCGGCGCCAAAGTCGGCACCAACTGCGGCAAATGACAACGCAGAAGGAACCGGCTTTTCTTGGGCTGATGTTACCTAAGCAGTAACTGCTTTAGGCGTCTGCCTAATTTTTTAGTGGCGGGTAACGCCCAGACCTAAGGTCTTGCCCACCAGAGAGTCGTTGCGGATGGCGAGCTTATCCGCTAGCTGCTTGATTGCCGTTGCAGAAGGAGAATCCGGGGCGGCGGTGATGATTGGTTCGCCGGCATCGCCGCCGGTGCGCAGAGCCGGATCGAGCGGCACCTCAGCCAAGACAGGCACCTCGTAGCCCAAGATGGTGCTAAGGCGCTCTGCTACAACCTTGCCGCCGCCGGTACCAAAGATATCCATCGTGGAACCGTCAGGCAGCACCATGGCGCCCATGTTCTCAATAACGCCGGCTACGCGCTGGCGAGTCTGCTGCGAGATGGAGCCTGCACGCTCTGCCACCTCCGCGGCTGCTGCCTGCGGGGTAGTGACGATGAGCAGCTCGGCGTTCGGGATGAGCTGAGCCACGGAAAGCGCGACGTCGCCAGTGCCGGGTGGGAGATCGAGCAGTAGAACGTCCAGATCGCCCCAGAAGACGTCAGCCAGGAATTGCTGCAGCGCGCGGTGCAGCATCGGGCCGCGCCAGACCACAGGGGCGTTGCCCTCGACGAATTGGCCAATGGAGATGTGCTTGATGCCGTGGGAAATTGGTGGCAGCAGCATTTCATCATCAATGACGGTGGGGCCGGCGGTCGAACCCAGCAGGCCCGGTACGGAGTGGCCGTAGATATCGGCGTCGACAATGCCAACTTTTAAGCCCTTGGCCGAAAGCGCGGCTGCGAGGTTGACGGTGGTGGAGCTCTTGCCGACGCCGCCTTTACCAGAGGCCACCGCGAACACGCGCGTGGTGGATTCTGGCTTGGCGAAAGGAATCTCCGGCTCAGCCTGGCCGCCGCGCAACTTCTGCTTTAAAGCGCGACGCTGTTCATCGCTCATGGCATCCATGGTCACGCTGACATTGCCAACGCCCTCGATGTCCTCGAGGACGGCTCGAGTGTTGGCTTCGATGGTGTTTTTCATCGGGCAGCCGGCAATGGTCAGATAGATTTCGACGCTGACGTCATTGCCGTCGATGGCGACGGATTTCACCATGTCGAGCTCGGTGATAGGGCGGCCGATTTCTGGGTCTTCAACCCGGCTAAGGGCCTCCCGAACGGCGGATTCAGTAATAGCGCTAGTCATAACCCAACCCATCTTAGCCCCTTATTAAATACAGGAAAACGCTGGGATAAGGCGGCGTCGGAAAGCCCAGCAGTGCCGTGTAGAATTTTAGGAATATTTAGGAAGAACCATAACTTTAAGGAGAACTGTGCCGATGCGATCCCGCCGCCTTGTAGCGACGCTAGCGACTGCCGGACTGGCATTGGCTGCATTGAGCTCCTGCACCAAATTTGATCCTTCGGCGGATGAAAAGCCTGGCTTGCACCAAGCGGTAACCATATCCGTCAACCCAAAGTCCAAGCGGCAGCTGTTGCTCGCTGAGTTGTATAAGCAGACTTTGGAGTCCCAGGGCAGAGCCGCAAATGTGGCCAGTAATGAGGAACTGGAGGCCACCTCTGCTAACGAGCAGAACCTCCCGCTTATCGAGAGCGGCGACGGCGCAACGAACTTCTACATCGGTTGCACCGGTGAATTGCTCGATGCCTTCAACCCTGTTGCCGCACGTGAGATTTCGAAGCGCTACGAGGAAGACCAAAAGGACCCCTCGGGCGAGGATTTTTTGGCTACTACCCACGTGGCGCTGATGAATGCGCTACCGCCGGACCTCGCGGTGGTAGAGCCTTCCAGCGCGCAGGGGTGCAAGGAAGCGGAGCCGAACCTGCCGCAGAACTACGTCGTAGTCTATTACAAGGGCCTTTTTGACCGTGAGGAACGCCTCGCAGTGTCTTCCCTGACCAAGTTTTTGACCGATGGGGAAATCCGTGAGCTGCTGGAAAAGACCGACGAGTCCGGTTCTCTGGAGCAAACGGTAAGTGACTGGAACTCGCAATCCAATGCGGGCACCGTCATGGATACTGGTGGCGATTCCAACTCTTCCGGAGGATCCGATCTGACCTCCGGCGATGAGAAAAAGGACAATTCGAGCAAGCCGAAGTCCTAGCTTGGCTGCTGAGCAGCTCCTTGTAGAGCTTGCTTTTTCGAAAATATACTAAAGCGCCCTTGCTACCTCTATTCGAGGCGGCAAGGGCGCTTTAGCCGTTCTATCTGGCTTTTAAGCCTTAGACGTCGAAGGCCTCTTCAAGCAGCTTCTTCTGCTCGATCTGGTGGACCTTGGCGATACCGGTTGCAGTCGAGGACTGCGCACGGCGAGATACGCGGACCATTTCCGGCATATCCGGAATGAGCTCACGCAGGTGCTCGTTGTAGAAAGGCCATGGGCCCTGGTTTGCTGGTTCGTCTTGGACGAAGCGAACCTGGGTGGCATTGGGGAAGGCCTTGAATGCCTCTGCGAGACGGTTGAACGGAATCGGATGCAGCATCTCGAGGCGGACGATTGCGACGTCATCGCGGCCGTCTGCTTCCTTCTTCTTAGCCAGCTCCCAGTAGAGCTTGCCGGAGACCAGCATGATGGTCTTGACCTTCTCGGCGTCGCCTACAACCTTGCCCTCGTGGTCAACGAAGTTCGGGTCATTGATGACGGACTGGAAGTGCTTGATTTCGGTGAACTCGGAGATAGCAGAAGCGGATGCCTTGTTACGCAGTATGGACTTCGGAGTAAAGACGACCAGCGGACGCTTCATGGAGCCCAGCGCCTGGCGACGCAGCAGGTGGAAGTGGTTAGCCGGGGTAGAAGGCTGAGCCACCGTCATGGAGCCCTCAGCACACAGCTGCAGGTAACGCTCGATGCGGGCAGAGGAGTGGTCTGGGCCTTGGCCCTCGTAGCCGTGCGGCAGCAGCAGAACCAGGCTGGAGAGCTGGCCCCACTTTGCCTCACCGGAGGACAGGTACTCGTCGATGATGGTCTGTGCACCGTTTGCGAAGTCACCGAACTGTGCCTCCCATGCAACGAGTGCGTCCTGGTTACCCACGGAGTAGCCGTACTCGAAGCCCATGCCTGCGTACTCGGTCAGGGCGGAGTTGTAAATCAGGAAGCGGCCGCCGTTGCCCTTGGTCTGAGCCAGGTAGTTCAACGGGTTGTACTCGGAGCCATCGCGCGGATCGACCGGGATAGCGTGGCGCTGGGTGAAGGTACCGCGGCGGGAATCCTCACCGGCCAGGCGGACCAGCTTGCCCTGGTTAGCCAGGGAGCCGAAGGCGATAAGCTCGCCCCAGCCCCAGTCGATGCCGCCCTCGGTGGAGGTCTTCAGGCGTTCCTTGGCAACGCGGGCAACACGCTTGTGGTACTCGAAGCCCTCTGGGCCGTTGGCGTAGGCCTGGCCAATTTCCTCGATCTCCTCGGCGGTGATGGAGGTATCCAGACCGTGGGTCAGCTCCTGCGCAGAGGTGATACCGTGCTGCTCGCCAGGGGCACCGGCCTCCGATTCCTTGACCTCGGTGAAGACGGATTCCATCTGGTCGTGGAAGTCACGAGCTGCAGCCTCAGCGTCTGCTTCGGACAGGTCGCCACGGCCGATGAGCTCCTCGGTGTAGATCTCACGGACAGACTTGTGGTCATCGATGATGGAGTACAGCTCCGGCTGGGTCATCGAAGGATCATCTGCCTCGTTGTGGCCGCGCAGGCGGTAGCAGATGAGATCGATGAAGACGTCCTTGCCGAACTTGCGGCGGTACTCAGTAGCCAGCTGGCCAACCCAGACAACTGCTTCTGGGTCGTCACCGTTGACGTGGAATACCGGGCAATCGAAGCCCTTTGCCAGGTCGGTGGCGTAGTGGGTAGAACGTGCGGAATCCGGGGTAGTGGTGAAGCCCACCTGGTTGTTGACCACGATGTGGACGGTACCGCCGGTGGTGTAACCACGCAGCTGGGACAGGTTGATGGTCTCCTGAACAATGCCCAGGCCGTTGAAGGAGGAGTCACCGTGCAGCATGACTGGGACAACGGAGAAGCCGTCCTGGCCCTTGTCCAGTAGGTCCTGCTTAGCGCGGGCGATGCCCTCCAAGACTGGGTCAACGGCCTCGAGGTGAGACGGGTTAGCAGCCAGGCTGACGTCGATTTCGCCGTCACCGAACATCTGGATGTGGTGACCCTGGGAACCCAAGTGGTACTTAACGTCACCGGAGCCACCGAGCTGGCCACCCTTGTAGTTGCCGTCGAACTCGCCGAAGAGGTCAGCCAGTGGCTTGCCAACAATGTTGAACAAGACATTCAGGCGGCCACGGTGCGGCATGCCGATGACGACCTCGTCGAGGCCCTGGCCCGCAGCAGTGTCCACGATGGCATCCATCAGCGGGATGAGGGACTCAGCTCCCTCGAGGGAGAAGCGCTTCTGGCCGACGTACTTGGTGTGCAGGAAGTTTTCGAATGCCTCAGCAGCGTTGACCTTCTGCAGGATGTACTTCTGCTCAGCGTTGGATGGCTTTGGCATGCCAGCCTCGAGGCGATCCTGCAGCCAGCTGCGCTCATCGCGGTCCAAGATGTGGGCGTACTCGGAGCCGACCTTCAGCGTGTAAGCATCACGCAGACGCTTGACGACGTCGCGCAGCTTCATGGTCTCCTGGCCACCGAAGCCGCCGACGTTGAAGGTGCGGTCCAGATCCCAGATCGACAGGCCGTGGGTCTTAAGGTCAAGGTCGCGGTGATCCGGCCAAGGCAGGCCCGGCTGACGCCAGCCAAGTGGGTTGACGTTGGCGAGGAGGTGGCCGCGGGAGCGGTAAGCCTCGATGTACTGCATGACGCGGGTGTTCTTGTCCACGCCGGTGTTCGGGACATCCTGTGCCCAGCGGAATGGCTGGTAAGGAACGCCCATGGACTCAAACAGCTCGTCCCAGAAGCGATCATCGGTGATCAGCTGGCCCAAGGTGCGCAGGAACTCGCCGGACTCCGCGCCCTGGATGACGCGGTGATCGTAGGTGGAGGTCAGAGTGACCAGACGGCCTACACCCATGTCAGCCAGACGGTCCTCGGAGGTGCCGGCGAACTCAGCCGGGTAATCCATGGAGCCGACGCCGATGATGGCGCCGGAGCCCTTGGTCAGGCGGGCGATGGAGTGGCGGGTGCCGATGCCGCCCGGGTTGGTGAGGTTGATGGTGACGCCGGAGAAGTCATCCATCGTGAGCTTGTTTTGGCGGGAGCGGTTGACGATGTCCTGGTATGCGTCAACGAACTCGGAGAAGGACATCTTCTCGGCTTCCTTGACCGCTGCCACAACGAGTGCGCGGGAGCCATCTTTCTGCGGGAGGTCGATAGCGAGGCCCAGGTTGACGTGCTCTGGCTGTACGACAGTCGGCTTGCCGTCCTTGACCTCGTAACGGACGTTCATGTCTGGGTGGATCTGGGTCGCCTTGACCAAGGCGTAGCCCAAGATGTGGGTAAAGGAAATCTTGCCACCGCGGGTGCGCTTGAGGTGATCGTTGATCATCGCGCGGTTTTCCCACATCAGCTTGACTGGAACGTCGCGCACGGTGGTTGCGGTTGGAATCTCGAGGGACTCGTCCATGTTCTTAGCGATTGCCTTGAACATGCCCTTGAGCTGACGCTCGCCAGCCTCCGGAGCCTCGCCGATGCGATCGAGCGGGGAATCTGGGTAGTTCTTCTTGGAGTCAGAATCCTTGCCTGGCTTCTCTGCTACCTTCGCTGGCTTTGCTGCTGGCGCACCGTTCGGGGTAGCAGAATCTGCAGCTGGCTTCGCCGGAGTGGACTTCTTCGCGGAGGATTGTGCAGCGGCTGCTGGGGCAGAAGCCGCGTTCTTCGGTGCTCCGTTGGCCTCAAAGTAATCGCGCCACTCCTTATCTACGGAGTTGGGATCCTTTGAGTACTGCTGGAACTGTTCGTCAATCAGCCACGCATTGGGGCCGAAAATGCTCGAGTTGCTCACGGCAGGAATTCGCCTCATTTCCTTGTTAATTACGGTTCGTTAATGGGACTTTAGTAGGGCCTTTGCGCGGGTGCACACAGCACCCCGAAAAGTGTCTTCAACCATGATACGTTCCGAGTTGTTTTGCTCACTAGGTCAGGGGTGAAAGCGCCCCTTATGAGGTGGGCAAAGGCGAAAGCTGCTCGCCAGCATGCTCAATTACCTTCTTGGCAAGTTTCCGGTTGGCAGAAGTGCCGAGCACTGCACCGATGCCCATTGGCATCAGCTTGGAGACCCATGCCCATTTCAGGCGCTTGGTTACCTGCTTGGCAAAAAGCTTGGTGAGACGGCCGTTGAGACCGCTTAGGGTTGGGCCGGTAAAGCGCGACAGGGTGGCTGCGGAAGTAACGCCCTTGACGGTGCCCATGTCGCCGACCAAGGTGTCAACCAAGGCGCTGCCCTTAGAACCGGTCAGCACCAGCAGAACCAGGGCACGGCGCCGTTCTTCGTCTTCGATGTTGTCACCGCGCAGGTAAGCAGAAGACAATACGTACCAGGAGGTAGCTTCCAGGAAAACCACGGATTCTGCCGCGATAGCAGCGATGCCGGCGATGGTGCCTACACCCGGAACTGCGGCGGAAGCACCGGCAGCAGCACCAGTGCCAGAGACTAGGTTAAGCAAGTGCTTATCGAGGATTGCTTGGATTTGTGCTGGGCTTGACTCCGGATTGCGTTTGCGAAGGCCATCAACGTATTTCTTGATAACACCAGACTGCGCTGCGACTGCTTTGTCTAGGCCATCTAAAAGCGCGTTGGTGACGCGGTTGGCTTCCTCCGGGTTGATCTCATAAACATTGTCGGAGTTGGTGGGATTTGCCGGGCCCGTCGCGTTGTTAGAAACCCTCTTTTCAATTGCGCCTTTTGCCTTATCTAAAATGCTCATCTTCTAAATCACCTCTAAAACTGTTTATGACAACCGGTATTTGGTTGCCTGTTGTAAAACCACCGTAGCGAAGTGTCTCTGCTTTTTCCTGAGCGCTTGCTGTGGATTTAGCAATAGCGTTGGTCGAGAATTTTTTAAGTATCCAAACCCGCCTAAATGTCG
>NZ_KV800674.1:0-903 GCF_001810285.1 Corynebacterium sp. HMSC071F07 | reverse complement strand
AGGTGTCTACCAAACAGGGGTCAGGTCCCTTAGCGGAGGGGAACGCTCTAGATTGGCAATCGCTACAGCATTGAATTCTGGGTCGAAAACTCTGCTTCTTGATGAGCCTAGTGCGGCGCTTGATCCCCTTAGCAAGGAGCTCATTACAAAGGTTTATCAAAAGATCGTGGAAATGGGGCATAATTTAGTTGTCTCCACCCATGATGCAGGTGAACTGCAGAAACCATTCGAGCGCGTTCTTGTCCTTGATAAAGGCAAGTTGCGATTCGATGGTTCAAGGTCAGAATTCATACAGTTAGCATCAGAATTAGACGACAATCCAGTGCACAATCTCGCACGCGCTTTTGCGCGGAGGAGGAACGATGATGGTTCCTAATTTCGGATTCAGACATTGGTTTCGACGCCCGTCATTGTGGATTTGTCTTGCTGGAATCGTTCTCAGTGCAGTTCCTATATCAGAGCTTGGGAAAACAACCTATTTCCAGTCAAACGCTGCCCAATCTACTTTAGTGTTCGTTGTTATTGCTCCAGCGGTTTCTGCCGGAATGGCTTGGGAAGCATCACGTTTTCGCGAAATTGCGCAATTGGGGCGAAGCTCTGTAGTTCGTATCTTTAGAGACCGAATGCTTTTATGGTCGCTAGTTTTTCCTGTTGGCTACGTATTGGCTAACCTAGCCCAAAGTACTGAATCGATATCGTTCGCGTCCAAGTTCTTTTGGATGATGTTGGCATACTCATGCGTCGTAGGTATTTGCTGGGTGTTGATTGGAAGCGCACTTGGCTTTTCGCTTAAGCCTCTTATTTCTGTCTGTGCTGCGGTTGCGCTTGCATATACTTGGTATGCGATCGTTCCAGCCACTTCTCCGGGGGTTTTGAAGCGTCCTGGGTTTAGTTCCTACCTCA
>NZ_KV800673.1:0-206 GCF_001810285.1 Corynebacterium sp. HMSC071F07 | reverse complement strand
CTTTCTCGTGCAGCTTCTCCCAGTACTGCTCTTCCCCTAGATGGACGGAGTTCAGTGCTCCCAGAACGGCATCTGGAATCCAGAGCAGGGGATCATCGCCACCGCGTACGTGTCGCAGTCGGATACCAGCACTTTGTCCTTGGCCCTGCAGGGCAACTATATGGGCGACGTCTCGCCTGTTTTGTGCTTCTTGCCGGCTTTCCAAA
>NZ_KV800672.1:0-376 GCF_001810285.1 Corynebacterium sp. HMSC071F07 | reverse complement strand
GTTGTTTGGGTGTGTAATTTCTTTATTCTTTTGTGTTTTGTGTAGTTCACGCCGACACAACTGCGAGGGACAGGCTGTTTTTTGTTTATTCTTGTTGTTGTGTTGGTTGTGTGTTCGTTATTTAGGGCGCATGGTGGATGCCTTGGCATGCTGAGCCGATGAAGGACGTGAAAGGCTGCGTTAAGCCTCGGGGAGTTGTCAATTAAGCGTTGATCCGAGGATGTCCGAATGGGGAAACCTGGCACTTGTTATGGAGTGTTACCCTTCAGTGAATTCATAGCTGTTGTGGGGGTTGACGCGGGGAAGTGAAACATCTCAGTACCCGTAGGAGAAGAAAATAATAATGATTCTGCTAGTAGTGGCGAACGAACGTGGA
>NZ_KV800671.1:0-7713 GCF_001810285.1 Corynebacterium sp. HMSC071F07 | reverse complement strand
CTTTTTATGATTGCGGTACATTTTAGCCGCCATCTTGTCCGATACCTCCAGCAAAGCTCGAATAGCGGCGTCTACCTTCGTATCCGGCGTCCCTACCGGATACGTCACCGCCACCGCCGCCGCTGGGCGGTCCAAATGATCCAGGATGGGTACCGCCACAGAGGCCTGACCGCGAGTAATTTCTTCAATCTCTTGGTCCCACCCGCGTGCAGCTACCAAACCCAAGCGTTCTTTCAACGCGGCAAAGCCGCTACCTCCCGCAGTATCAAAGGCGGCGCGCACCTCCGCATCAGGCAGATGCGCCAGCATCACACGCCCGGATGCCGTCTTATGTGCTTGCAGGCGCACGCCCACCTCGGTCACCAAGGAGGTAGCCCCGGCCGCACGCACCTCCTGCAGATACAAAATTTCCGATCCAGCCATACGTGACAGATGCCCCGATCCACCCACCAGCGCCGCACACTGTTCCAAGTCCCGAGTAGCCATGCGCACCAAGGGTTGCTGCGTTACATAGGCCGAGGCCATGGAATACGCGGCCAGCCCTAGGCCATAGGTCTTATGCTCCGGCAAATGGGCTACAAACCCAGCATCAACCATCCCCGCCAGCAGGTGGTACGTAGATGAGCGCGGCAGGTTGAGCTCACCTTGGATGCGTGCGGCAGAAATAGGGACGTCGATGGTGGATAAAAGCTTGAGGATCTCCATCGCGTGACGTGCTGCGGGGACTCTGTTGGTACTCACGCTTAGTGATTGTAGGCAGAGTTTCCTGCCACACGCCGCGGTTTTGCCTAACATCGAAGACCATGAACACTGAAACAGCTGAACTTTTCACCCCCGCCCCCGAATGGTCCGGCCGCTCCGATGGCCTGGGACCAGAGCATGCTCGCTGGCATAGCGTTATCAATCAGTCCACCGACTCCGCTGCCCCCGTAACACTTCTGGGGTTTGCCTCCGATGAGGGCGTGCTGCGCAATGGCGGACGCCAGGGGGCAGCCGCAGGCCCAGCCGCGCTGCGTTCCGCGCTTGGCTCCTTGGCGGTGCACCATGAGCATGCGCTTGCCGACGCCGGCACGATCACCACACAGGCCGATGACCTCGAGGGTGCCCACGACGCCCTTTCCGATAAGGTGCAAGAACTCGTCGCGGCCGGCACCCTCCCCATCATCCTGGGCGGCGGGCACGAAACCGCCTTCGGCTCCCACCGCGGCCTGTATCGCGCGGTAGGCGCCACCAAGATCATCAATCTCGACGCCCACTTCGATCTCCGCCGCGCGGACCAGGCCACCTCCGGCACCCCGTTCAAGCAGATTTCGGAGCTTAGCGATGACTTTGATTACACCGTGCTGGGCATCTCCCGCCCCAATAACACCAAGGTGCTTTTTGATGAAGCCGAATCTCTCGGCGTGGCCATCACTTTGGATGAAGAGCTAACCAACCTCACCCCGGCCGAGTGCGGCGAACTTGCAGCCCGCGCCACCGAGGGCAAGGACAAGGTTCACTTGTCCATCGACCTCGATGTCCTGCCGGCTTCTACCGCGCCGGGCGTATCCGCCCCGGCATCTCTGGGCGTGAGCTATGAGCGTATCCGCGCCATGGCCGTAGCAATTGCGCGGACGGGCAAGCTGGCTCTGGTGGACGTCGTCGAGCTCAATCCCACCTTTGACATAGATAACCGCACCGCCAAAGCAGCGGCACGGCTTATCGATGACATTGTCACGGCCCACCTCACTAGCTAAACGCCAACGGCGTTGGGTTTACCCAGGCCGCGCAGTTTATCGGGTAGCTTTCTTACTCATCCAACGTTGGACTCCCCACCACATAGCGGGAGTAAAGGCAACAGCGATGAGCCAGTAGACAAGCCAGAAGCTACCCGCTAAGCCAGTCACCACAATGCCTATGAGCAGCAAAAGCGCTGCGCCAGCACTCGCAACCACACACTTTGTGAAACTGCGCCTGTCCGCATGAGCACTTTCTCGGGGTGCAACTCCAGAAACCTTCCGGTCTACGAATCCAATAATGTCTTTGCCGAAGACAACAGAGAAAGAAATATAAAAGGCCGCGAATCCGTGCATGAACTCGGCCCTACCGCCTTGGCTCAGGCTCACGTAGAAAAATACTAAGAGCAGCAGGTCGATGATTGGGGTCGCGGCCATAAGTATCAAACCGAGTTTGCGCAGATTAAACACGTAGCGCAAGAGGCAGCCAGCCACTAAGCAAAGCCAAAAGGCTACCTCAGCTGCGATAGTGGCTATAAGCATCATTGCCCTCCAGCGATATAGATCCTCTAACCCGTCTTGGGTTTAACCTATCAAAACAGCAGGTGGGCAATCGGGGTGGCGATAAGAATGGTCAGCGCGACACGCTCAAACCAAATGATGACCAAGTGAGTCAGCTTCACCGGAATCTTGGTTGCCAGGATGC
The DNA here is from genome assembly GCF_001810285.1 of Corynebacterium sp. HMSC071F07. Classification (NCBI taxonomy): domain Bacteria; kingdom Bacillati; phylum Actinomycetota; class Actinomycetes; order Mycobacteriales; family Corynebacteriaceae; genus Corynebacterium; species Corynebacterium sp. HMSC071F07. The sequence goes on along the minus strand of NZ_KV800671.1, from coordinate 5,292 downwards.
ACGGCACCAATGCGGAGAAGAAAATAATGGCAGAGCCTGCCACCACGCCGATGACGAACTTGAGCACCATGCTGTCGCTGCCTGCCACTGCGGTGGCGGGCAGGAACATCTCCGCAATTCCCATGGCCGCGCCCTTGCCCGCTAGTACCGGCTCCGGAAGCCGCGCTACCCACGCAAATGGGTAGAACAGGTAGCCAATCCACTCGAAGATGGGCGTAAAGCGCGCAAGCAGCAGTCCGATGAGACCCACCGACATAATGGACGGCACGATTGCTGCCGCCATGCGCACACCATCGCGCAGGTTCTCCCAGATGGACTCCCACAACGACGGTGCGCGTTGTAGCGCCAACATCGCCTCGCGCCACGCGTTTTTGATGCGCGAGCCTTCCACCGGCTTTTCCGGATCTGGGTGCGCGTCCGCAAAATACTCGTCTGGAATGGTGCGCAGCGGCGGAATCCGCACGGTAATGGCGGTAACCACAAAAGTCACGATGAGCGTGACGATGAAGTATGTGCCCCATACCTTCATCAAGTCGAGCTGCTTGGCCACGATGACCATGAAGGCCGCAGAGACCGTCGAAAAGCCGGTGGCAATAATCGCTGCCTCACGCCCGGTGTATCCGCCCTTTTGGTAGACGCGGTCCGTGACCAAAATTCCCAGTGAATATGAGCCCACGAACGAGGCCACTGCATCAATAGCAGAGCGTCCCGGCGTCTTCCACAACGGTCGCATGATGGGCTGCATGAGCACGCCGACGAACTCCAGCAGGCCAAAGCCAATGAGAAACGCTAGGAACGCACCACCAATAGGCACGATGAGGCCTACCGGAATGGCAATCGAGTTCCACAGGAACGGCACCAAGTCCTCGTCACCGAGCACCCACGGCAGCGCGTCGATGACCATAAGAAACGAGATCACCGCACCGACAACATTGAGCACCGCAAAGACTGCCTGAAGCGCGCTTTCTTTAAATGCGCCGGTAATAAAACTCCGCACCGTTCCGTACACGGCCAAGGCAAAGATAATCCACGGCACCGCCGCCGGAATCCCCTCACGCACCATGGTGACCATGTGGTCCAAAGGAATAGAGCGCTTATCCTGATACGTCACCGGCAGGAAGAATACGAATGCGCCAATCGCGCTATATAAAAAGAGTTTCCACCGTCCCCCAGGCTGCGGAATTTCCCCGTCATGACTCTGGTGGGAGGAGTAAACCGATTCGGTAGAAGTCACAGTAAAACCGTCCCCTCAAGCTTGCATACAAAATTCAAGCCCGCGCGACAGCCTTTACGCGAACATTGGGAATATGTTAGCTAAGTTACAGACTGCTGTCTACACGTTTTCGAGATCCAAGGCACAATAGAGTCATGTCTAAACCCATTCGCGTTGTGGGCGCCGTCTTCGTCGATGAAGAACGCACACAGCTTTTAGCCTTCCGCAAGAAGCCCGGCACTTCCCTTGCTGGCATGTGGGAATTTCCCGGCGGCAAGATCGAACCCGGCGAAACACCAGAGCAAGCACTCGCGCGCGAACTTAAGGAAGAACTCGGCATTTCAGCCACCGTCGGTGAAAAGGTAACGACAACCGTTCACCATTACGATTTCGCCCCCATCGAGCTCACCACCTTTTACTGCACCACCACCGCCTCCCTGCTAGCCGACGACCTCAGCCTCACCGACCACGACGATACGAAATGGGTTACCTCCACAGAGGCCGCGCATCTTACTTGGGCTCCCGCAGATATCCCTGCGGTAGAAGCTATTGCTTCTAGTCACAGCTAAGAAAGGAATCCACCCGCGGACTTGACCAACTAGATAGGCCCCCGAGCAAGCCCTCGCCCGTGAGCTTCACGAAGAGCTCGGTATCGAAGCCACCATCGGCGAGAAGGTCACCACCACCGTGCACGAGTACAAGTTCGCCACCATCGAGCTGACTACTTTTCGCTGCACCACCGAGGCCAACCTGACAACCGAAGGCCTCGCCCTCACCGACCACGACGCTACCCACTGGGTCACCCCAGACAAAGCCCAAGAACTAGAGTGGGCGCCGACCGACATTCCGAGCCTTAAACTCTTAGGCCTGGGATAACGAAACTCCGGTATGTGTCAGACTCCAGCATTTGCTGTATCTTAATTCCAGCTTCAAAGACTTCCATCTGGTGCTCAATCATGTATTCAACAATCGAATAAGTAGTTTTTCCACCATTGGTCGCGTTTCCTGGATATCCTGGGCGTGCAGTTAATAAGTCGTAGTATTTTCGCTCGACTCCATTAACATTACGGAATTTCGTGTCCTCTTCACCTGGCTCAATTTCAGGGTGGACGGCGCATCTACGCAGTAGACTCGAGAGCTTTTCCATTTCCGAACGCGGCGACGTGTTCGGCCACCCATACTTGATCCCGATCGCAGCCACTACCAAGATCTCATCTCGATGCCAGGGCACTCGCGTCGTTTTCATGCAATTACACCTCTTAAGGGAACAAGCGTTCGTAAAATTATATGGAATGTCCGCCAACTCGCTATGCTCTCAACAGAGAATCAACACAGACACTTTATTAATCAAACCATTATCACACGATGATTGTTTACGTTTTCACGCTCAGAAAGGAACCGGCTCGATGGCTACCTCACGCCTCCACTCATTCGAGATTTGCGCTGGCGCTGGCGGCCAGGCTTTGGGCTTAGAACAGGCAGGTTTCCATCACGCAGCGGTCGTCGAAATCGATAATTGGGCCGCTGAAACTCTCCGCCAGAACCGCGGAACTGAAGGACCTCTTGGAAAATGGAATGTCCATGAAATGGACGTCCATAACCTGGATGGTAGGCCATGGAGAGGGAAAATCGACCTATTTGCTGGCGGAGTTCCATGCCCTCCTTTTTCAATAGCAGGTAAGCAACTTGGCGCCGACGATGAACGCGACCTCTTTCCACAGGCGCTACGTCTGATCAACGAAATTGATCCACGTGCTGTGCTTCTAGAAAACGTTAAAGGGCTCGGTCAAAAACGGTTTGACTCCTACCGAGATCAAATAATCGATCAGCTTGAAGAAATGGGGTACACCGCCTTTTGGAAACTTCTCCAAGCAGCTGATTATGGAGTGCCGCAGCTTCGACCAAGGTTCATCCTTGTCGCTTTAAAGGACGAATTTGCCAACTATTTTGCCTGGCCGAAAGTAGTTAAATCACACATGCCGGTGGGAACAGCACTTCTCCCGCTAATGGCAGAAAATGGTTGGCCTGGAGCTGAAGCTTGGGCTCGAAACGCAAACACAGTGGGCCCGACTCTTGTGGGCGGAAGCAAAAAACATGGTGGCCCAGATGTAGGGCCAACGCGTGCTCGAGAAGCCTGGAAGAAACTCGGAATTAAGGGCTCCTCTATCGCCGAATCACCGCCAGCTGCTGATTTCACAACAGACCCCGAACAAGAAATGCCGCGTTTGACGGTACGAATGGGTGGTGTCATCCAAGGTTTCCCCGAAGACTGGAAGTGGGCCGGTGGGAAAACCGCACAATGGCGGCAGGTTGGCAATGCCTTTCCTCCGCCGGTGGCCAAGGCACTCGGCGAACGCATAAAGTTCGCGCTGCGAAAGAAACCAATTCCGAAGTCTCTAGAACCTGCAACACCAACCCGTGTCAACCAGCTGAGTCTGATTTAAAATTGGCAAGGTGATTGCCAAGATTCAACCTGACACGATTTCTATACAGCTAGCGGCTGCATTCAAAGAGCAAGACCCCACGGGAGAACGCCTCGGACGTGTCTTCCGCGAGTCTTTCGACCAGATTTATGATGGTCAACATACTGGACGTTTCGCCATTAGCCAGCTCAGTAAGACCGAATCTGCTCACCTCGGCTCAATAGTCGAAATCAACATTCGCCGAGAATTCGACGGCTTTATCGGCGACGGTGAGGTGATGGATTTCGACATCGAGGGCTTCGAAGTTGACTGCAAGTACTCGAAACAGAAGTTTGGCTGGATGATCCCTATCGAGGCTCTCGGGCATCATGGAATGCTTTGCCATGCCGACGATGAGCAGGGAACTTTTCGAGTGGGATTCGCTTTTCTCGATTACTCAATTCTGACTAGAGGCAGCAATCGCGACGGCAAGCGCTCGATTTCCGCCGCTGGTCGCAGCGCAATTCAATGGCTTTTCCTAGACGAAGCTTTTCCGCCGAACACCCTCCTACAACTCAGCGAGGACGACCGAGCAAAGATTTTCTCTTCAAGTTCCGGAGCTCAGCGCCTCAATGAATTGTTCAGAATTGCTCAAGGCATCATAGTCCCACGTGGCATCATCGCCACTGTCGCGCAGCAAAAGGACTATATGAAGCGTATTCGATACAACGGAGGCTCTCGTTCTGCTCTACAGCCTGAGGGGATCGTGATCCTTGGAGATTACCTCAAGCACCAGAAAATTGCCGCCGAATTAGGCCTGCCAATCCCCAAAGACGGTGATTCACTATCAACGCGATTAGTTAAGTGTGAGAAAAGCTTCGAGGGCTCTAAAACCTATATCGATGATTCTTACTGGCGAATTGCAACACCAACCGATGCAGTCGAACCAGCCCCGACACTCCCATTCAAGTAGACGTCTAAACTCCGGTCCTGATGTAGTGACGCCCATTGAATCGATTTACGATCCGCGACTCAACATTAACCAGCCCCAACAGCGCAGCAGTCAGAGCTTCTGTCCCTAGCCAAGCATTCACTACGGTTTGAGAAATACTCAAATCTACGGGGGACTCAGCTTCTTCTAGCGCCTCTGGACTAATTGTTCGAGCACCATTCAGCTTTTTCCCATGCATCACCTTGGACACTGCTTCACTTTCGTATGCAGATTTCACGATTTCCATGACTTCTTCATACGGAGCGTGACCATACTGCTCCTGCCAATACTTAAACTCATTTTGGAAAAGCGGAAAATACAAATTCAGATGTAAAACGCCTTTACCCGTTCCACCATTATTAGTTCTGAACCTTTCGTTTGGTTCGAACCTCGCTGCGAGGAACCGAACCTCGAATGGAAAATCGTCATCCCATGAAACCTTTGAGATGCCATCGGATTTCGCTCGACGCACACCGGTTTTGTCCCCATCAATAGATTCTGACAGAACGGCCGTGTCGCCTTGTCCTCCAGTTGCTTCGTTTGAGCCACTATGAGTCTCGGAATCTTCACCACGCGGCCTGCTACCGCCTAATGACTCGGGAGACCCTGTTGAAGAAATTAATGCACTTTTCGTCCATGCGCTCTTACACGCCAATTTGTCAGATGCGAGTTTTTGGTACCGGTGT
>NZ_KV800670.1:0-210 GCF_001810285.1 Corynebacterium sp. HMSC071F07 | reverse complement strand
CTGCATTCGACCCATCGAAGCCGCCGAAACATGTTGTTATAGACCTGTTGGATGGTTCGAATGCAGGCTGGCCAACGATAGGCGTGGGAATGTCGTGCCGATAGTCGTGGCCGGATGGTGTTGGTTCAATGGTGGAAAACGAAAAAGAAGGAAGGGAAGCAACCAGCATGTTTGGTTGCTTCCCTTCCCTTCTTTTTTGTGTATTGAGTT
>NZ_KV800669.1:0-1378 GCF_001810285.1 Corynebacterium sp. HMSC071F07 | reverse complement strand
GGATCGTTTGGTCCAAGTTCTGGATAGTGGAAATCGAGTGCAGAGTGAAGTTCTGCCAAGTTTTGAAAACCATCGTTGCAGGCATCTTCTTCGGTTAATTTGCACCGTTGCGTTTGCACCACCGCCGTGACTTGGGCAGGAAGAGTGGTTACCAATCCGCTTCCTTTTTCGAATACCAAGGAAGCAGGTCCGACGCAAAAAGGGTCATCGATTCTAATAGTTTGTTCTTTTGATCCGTTGCGAATGGCTTCTTCATATCCTTCCCACATAAAAATCTTCTGCGGGGTTTCAAGTTCTTTCCAGTCAAAGGAATGAGGGAGAAGCTCGGTGACAGTCTTGGATTCGAATCCATTACTGCCGCGGATTATGCACTTGATGGATGGGTCGATGTCATATAAAACTTGGCGGCATTTTCCACAAGGCGGTATTACATCACCTGTCGGGCCGTAAATCGCTACGATGGCTTCGATTGGATCATTTGGGCAGGCGGCAGCGTGGTTGGCTAAAGCTGTAATTTCTCCGCAGGGTCCGCCAAGGAAATGATAGGCGTTAAGTCCATGGATAGTACGCCCTGATTTTGTTAGTAATGTGGCGCCAACGGTGTGGTCATCATCGTCGCTTGCTTGGCGCGTAAATGAAGTTGCTTCTTTTAATAACGAACGCAATGAATTGGTGAGCATAATGCCATGCTAGTGAGTCCGCTCAGGAGAAACTATGGGTGCATCTTCTTTGAGAGCGTCAGATGGTTTGTGTGGGGGAATCCATCCCGTATAAGGGAGATAAACCAGAAGGAAGATATTACCGAGTTTAAAAGTAGGTCACTAGCAAAGTGTTTGCTGAATACGTTTATTCCTGGTGGCGATAGTGCTGCACAAAGTCTGATTGAGGCGTGGGAGGTAGCCTAGTCTGAAATTCGACGCAATGACGATAACCAACAATGACTAAATGGAATACCGTCACGTTGGCTACGTGATAATTGCCATTCCTTATATGGGGTTGAATCTTCTCTGCAAATGCGCTGACCGGCAAAACTCGTTAGGGTCTTGAGCACGGAGGAGAGGAGGATATCTGATGGAACCGACCAATCTGGATGTGCTTATTGTTGGCGGAGGCTTCGCAGGAATGGCTGCGGGGATTACCTTGGCACTTCACTCTGTCAAAGAATTTACCGCTGCGGTAGACGCGTACATCGACTGGTACAACGCGGAAAGACTCCAGCTGGGACTTGATGGTTGCACCCCGATGAAATACCGGGATAAGGCCCTTAAGACGTTAGCCGGGTAGGATTACCCCTAGTCCAACTTTCGGGGGCAAGTTCAGTTTCAGTTCGCGGTTTTCTCGACGCAGGCGCCTGAGTTCTTCTTCCATTGTTTCGCCG
>NZ_KV800668.1:0-3526 GCF_001810285.1 Corynebacterium sp. HMSC071F07 | reverse complement strand
AGGTGTCTACCAAACAGGGGTCAGGTCCAACAACCAGCGCTAGTACAAAACAGCCAGCGGCCAGTCTTCCCTACTTTGTGGCGGAAGCCCCGGCCGATGTTGTGGTTTTTATCGGGCGCCTGCTTAGTTGTAGTAACTGGCCTTGCCGATGATGCCGTGGACGATTTCAGCGATGTGTTGGGCGTTTGTGCCGGTGCCCTGTTCGATCTGAGTGCGGCAAGAAAAGCCATCAGCGATGACAACCTTGCCTTCCGTGGCTGCCTTCTTCACCTTCGGGAATAGTTCGCGCTCCCCCAGCGCCATGGACACTTCAGCGTGGCCTTTCTCAAAGCCCCAGTTGCCGGCCAGGCCGCAGCAGCCGGTAGCGATCTGTTCCTCGTTGATGCCCAATGCCCGCAGCACGGCAGCGGAATGTTGCGGATCGCCTAATGACTTTTCGTGGCAGTGCACCTGTGTCAACGCGGAGACATCGCCCGGCGCGATGACGCCGGCGGCGACGAATTGCTCAAGGCGCTTGGCAATAAACTCGCTAAACGAGTGGGTGTTGCGCGCCAGGTTTTTAATCACTGCGCCGTATGTCGGGTCGTCGCAAAGCTCAGCGGCTTCATGTTGCAGCATCACGGTGCACGAGGGCTCCACGCCAATCACAGGCAGCCCGCGGTCCAGGTAGGGCTTCATCACCTTGACCGTCTGCCGCAGCACGCGCTTTACCATGTCGAGCTGCCCAGTCGAGTGCCAGGTCAAACCACAGCACACAAACTCCTGCGGTATGACCACCGTGTACCCGAGCGCTTCGAGCACCTCCACCGTGGCCGTCGCGGGTGAAGTACCCAGAGAGGAATTGAAAGAATCCGGCCACAACACCACGGTGCGTTCCCCCGGTGGCAATGGTGGAACTGGAGCGGCCGAAGAAACTGCCTCATCGCTACTTTCCGTGCTTCGGTTTACCGCGGCGTCGCCAAGCACGGGCACCGGCTCATGCTCTTTGTGCCACTTGCGCAGCGAGGTATGCGCGAAGTGGATGAGCGGACGGCCAGCATCCAACCCGGAGACTTTCGCTATAAGCGGCGCCAGTCGCGGCGCAGACATCACCTTATCCAACAGCGTGGGCACCACCGGAATCTTGTGCGCCACGTAGCCCAAAAGCGGCAGCCAGCCCATCACATAATGCGCACCCGGACGCAACTTGCCCTTGTAGTGGTTGTGCAGGAACTCCGCCTTGTACGTCGCCATGTCCACGTTCACCGGGCATTCGGAAACGCACGCCTTGCAGGACAAGCACAGGTCGAGAGCTTCCTCAACCTCTTTGGAACCGAAGCCGTCCTTGATGGACTCGCCACGGAACATCTCACTGAACATGCGGGCACGGCCGCGGGTCGAGTGCATCTCGTCGCCGGTAATCTGGGAGGACGGGCACATCGAGCCTGTCTCACTGCGGCACGCGGATACACCCACGCACCTATTGATGGCGTTGACCAGCGAGCCCTTGTCCTTGCCCAACTTGTGCACCGGCGTGAGCTCAAAGCGTCGCTGCCCCGGCGCCATGCGCAGCCCCTCAGTCACTGCCTCCGGCTTTACTAGAACGCCCGGGTTAAAGAAATTCTCCGGATCGAAAATCTCCTTGAACTGTTCGAATAGCTCGCGCATCTCCTGCGAGTACATGCGGTCCAGCAACGCCGAGCGTGCGCGGCCATCGCCGTGCTCGCCCGAGAGCGAACCACCGTGGGCCGAGACCAACTCCGCTGCCTCATTCATGAAGGATTCGAACTGCGCGATGCCCTCATCCGTGCCGAAGTCGAAGGAGATACGCACGTGCACGCAGCCCTTACCGAAGTGACCAAATGGAATACCGCGCAGCTCATGCTTTGCCATCAAAGCGTACAAATCCCGCAAATAGGCCGCCCGCTTGCTCCTGGCCCACCTTGGAGCGCAGCGCCTCCAACAGGCCGCCGCCCATGCCCTCGATTGTTACCACGTCCGGCATGCGAAGCTTCGCCGCTGCCGCCGCCCTTCTCGACGCACGAGTCGAGGAAATCTGGGACGCTCACACTGGCGAGTTTTAAAGGCGCTTCTTCTTGCGCAGCGGGATTCGGCGGACGATAGCGCGGCGTTCTTGGAGAGTCTCACGGCCGCACAGCCAAGCCACGAGCCCCATGGCGGCCACGCCCGCGCATACCGCGAAGGCTTTGGCGAAGCCGAAGTAGTCCGCCAGGCCGCCAACCACGATGGGACCAAGAATCTGGCCAAAGTCACCGGCCATCTGGAAGGTGGAAAGCACCTGACCGCCGGAGCGCTTGTTGCCCACGACGTCGCCAATAGCGGCAGTCTGCGCCGGATTGATAAGCCCGGAGGCGACGCCGGCAAAAGCCGAGACAATGAGCAGCGTCGGGATGGTATCGGCCAAGCCCATAAGCCCCACGAACACGCCCGTGCCCACCAATCCGATGAGGATCATAGGACGACGGCCGTAGATATCGGCCCACCTGCCAGAAAATTGCAGCACCACAGCGTTTCCCGCAGCGAATACAGCTAGAGCAAAGCCGGAGGCAGCGGCGCCGTTATGAAAGACCGAGGCGGCAAACAACGGCAGCACGGAAACTCGCACGCCCATGTTGATCCAGCCCTGCGCAAAGTTTGAGGTCAACACCGCCCGATACGCGGTATCGTGCCATGCCTCGCTGAGCTTCATCGGCGGCAGCGCCGCGCCCGCAGAACCATCGCGCGAAAGCGAAGGCATGAGAACCCAGACCACAACCGCCGCAAGCGCGACGCCCGCGCCATAAAGCACGAAAGGCCACCTAAAGCCCATAAACGCGAGGCTGGCGCCAAGCAGCGGGCCGATGATATTGCCAAGCAGGAAGGCCGTGGCATAGGTTGCAGAACACTTGCCGCGGATAGTCGGCGGCGAAAGCTTCACGATAAGCCCCATGGCAGAGACCGTGAACATCGTGGAACCGATACCCGCCAGGGCGCGAAAGAGCACGATGTGCCAATACTCCTGGGCCACCGCTACGAGCGCCGTGGTAATCGCCACCGTAAATAGGCCCGTCAGATAGACCCAGCGCGAGCCAAACTTGTCCACGAGCTTGCCCGCACCGGGCGCAAAGATGAGACGGCTGGCGGAGAAAATCGAGACCACCATGCCCGCGGCGGCCATGGATACATCGAAGCTCACCACGAACTGTGGAAGCAGCGGCGCGATGATGCCGTAGCCCAAGGCGATAATGAAGGCCGCCGAGACCATAATCCAAATTTCACGGGGGATCTTTGGCACTGCTTGCGGTTTGGGCTCACCGGCACTTAATTCATCTGCTGCAATAGCTGCTTTTTCATTGTGGGGCATAGCAACATTTACCTTAACCCGCTTGGCAAACCGGCAGCTAAGGATGGAAATGACACTAGAAATAGTTTAGAAAAATCCCAATTCGAACAAATTTTCGCACAATTTTCTTTTCATGTCAGCTACACCAATTAGGTTGTGCGCCATGAAGAACTTCAAGAACTCCCCTGCTTCCACAAACACCTT
>NZ_KV800667.1:0-227 GCF_001810285.1 Corynebacterium sp. HMSC071F07 | reverse complement strand
CGTGCCAACGATCTCGTCGAAGTTATCACCCATGAGCCAGGGCAAGAGCTTTACGTTGACTGGGCCGGTGACAAAGTGCCTGTAGTAGATCAGGCCAGTGGTGATACCGCGTTCAAGGCGTCACTGTTCGTCGCGGTCAGCCCATACTCAGGGCTGATGTATGTCACGGCCGCTGCGAACGAGAAGATGCCGGCGTGGATTGAGTGCCATGTCAAAGCGTTGAACTA
>NZ_KV800666.1:0-325 GCF_001810285.1 Corynebacterium sp. HMSC071F07 | reverse complement strand
GCTTAACCGAGTACTCGGTTCGGTGGTCATCGACAAACTGGAAGCGGATCACCAGTGAGTCTCTTCGGCAAAATATTTCGCGGCCTTACGCAGGATGTCGCGTTCTTCGCGCAGCTTAGAGACTTCTTTTTCCAGCTGACGGATTCGCGCAGAATCATTCGCCGCTTGGGCTTGATCGTGCACGGCCTTCGTGCGGGCACGTTTGCCAGTGCCGTACTTTTTGACCCAAGAATGTAGCGAGGCACGGTTGATACCGAGCTCAGCTGATGCTGAGTTCAGCGAGAGATCCTAGTTGTTCTCATAGAGGGCTACGGCATCGCGTTTG
>NZ_KV800665.1:0-354 GCF_001810285.1 Corynebacterium sp. HMSC071F07 | reverse complement strand
GAGGTAGGAACTAAACCCAGGACGCTTCACTTAGCTTCGTCCTGCTTATGGGGCCGGATACGAATGATTGGATCATCGCCGCGCCGCTGACCCTGTACGGCTTGGGCCTGGGGTTCGCCTCCACGCAGCCGACCGACACGATGCTGCGGGATATTCCCGTCGATGACTCCAGGCAAGCCTCCGCAACGCAAACCACCGTGCGCCTGGGGCAGTGGTGTAGACCTTAAGCGAAGGCATGGCCAACGCCGCGCAGTGGTCGCTCGTAGCCGCTACCGCATTCTTCGCTCTGAGCCTTGTTGGTGCACTTAGGGTGCTCCGTGCTGCGGGGGGTGTTCCTATATAGGTTGTCAACTC
>NZ_KV800664.1:0-376 GCF_001810285.1 Corynebacterium sp. HMSC071F07 | reverse complement strand
GATAACTTCGACGAGATCGTTGGCACGCAGAAATTCATTGAGCCCACTACAAAACTGGGAGTACTGGTACTTTGTCTTGTCCGTCGGACACGGCTGCGACAAGTAGTCCATCCACAGCTTGTGCCTGGTCACATGCTTTGTACTTTTCAGTTTGCGGGCAAGAGCATGAAAATCAGGTTGGTCGTAGGTCATCGTCCGTTTACTCCGGCCGTCGCTGAATCGCTCATCGAACCATCCCGGTGGAAGTTGATGGAAACGCTCTGGAGTTAGTTCCTCATCGTTGATGACTTTCTTCGCTCGGGATACTTCTCGTCGTGAACATCCCAATGCGTGTGTGATCTGCGCGTAGCTAGCACCATCAAGGCACATCGCGATG
>NZ_KV800663.1:0-1169 GCF_001810285.1 Corynebacterium sp. HMSC071F07 | reverse complement strand
TTTTGGTTGCACCGCCAGATCGTGTGCTTGTATTTAGTGTTGGATGCCCAGGTTTTGCGTCCGTACCAGGATCCGCAATCTGCGCATTTGAGTCGGCTGGCAAATAGGCCGATTTTGGAGCTGTTGGTTGCGTGGCGGGGGGGCAACTCGTATTGAACCTGATCCCAGACGGGCGCATCAATAATCGGCTCGTGGTTTCCGGTGACGTAGTATTGCGGGACTTCGCCCTCGTTTACTTCGATTCGTTTGGTTAGGAAGTCAGCGGTGAACGTTTTCTGGAGCAGGGCGTCGCCTTTATATTTCTCATTGGTCAAGATGGAGCGCACGGTTGAGGTGGACCAGTTGGTTTTACCTCGCGGAGTCAAAATACCGCGACGCTGTAGCTCGGCACGGATTTCGGTGATCGATGAGCCGTCTAGAAACAGCTGGTAGATCAAGCGCACGGTCGGGGCTTGAGTCTCATCAATAGCGAGGTTACCGTCAGCGCCTTTCTTATATCCCAGTAGCGAGGAGTAGGGCACCATGACTTTCCCATCAGCGAAGCGTCTGCGATGTCCCCAGGTGACGTTCTCAGATATGGAGCGAGATTCTTCCTGGGCAAGACTACTCATGATGGTGATGAGTAGTTCGCCTTTAGAATCAAGGGTCCAGATGCTTTCTTTCTCGAAATACACCTCCACACCGGCTTCTTTTAGCTGTCGGACGGTGGTCAGGGAGTCGACGGTGTTACGAGCAAACCGCGAGACACTCTTGGTGAGGATCAGATCAATTTTCCCGGCTAACGCGTCGGCGATCATGGCTTGGAAGCCCTCACGGTGTTTGGTAGAAGTACCGCTAATGCCTTCGTCGGCATACATGCCAGCAAACACCCAATCAGCACGCGATTGGATGTGGACGGTGTAGTAATCGATTTGGGCTTGATAGCTGGTGGCTTGTTCTTCCATATCGGTGGACACCCTTGCGTAGGCTGCCACCCGGCGTTTGGAGCTAAAACCTGAAAGCGCGCTGTCGTGGATGCGTGTCTTGGTTGCTGGTATCGCGGTAACCGTAGCCACTGTTATTCTCCTTCCAGCTGGGCCAGCGCAATGACTGTCTGGCGCTGATCGTCATGGGTGAAGATCAACTTGTCTTTCATGACCGTGAAGCGTCCTGGGTTTAGTTCCTACCTC
>NZ_KV800662.1:0-8442 GCF_001810285.1 Corynebacterium sp. HMSC071F07 | reverse complement strand
CACCGGTACCAAAAACTCGCATCTGACAGTTACCGTGTGGAACATGTTCTAATTCTTATCTATCACTTCTTAAAAGTCGCTTTAAAGTTAGGAGTTTTAAAACCATATGCTTCGCTCTGATCTCAACAAGTTCCCTGATTACAAGCCCGGCAAGTCCGACGGCGACAAGCTGAAGCTCTCCTCCAACGAAATCCCTAACCCGCCGCTTCCCTCCGTGCTCGAGGCAATGACGCGGGCGGCAGCGGAGACCAACCGCTACCAGATCGATGGCTGCCCAGAACTGACCACCGAGCTTTCTAAGTACCTGGGCGTTCCTGAAGATCACCTCACCATCGCGGCGGGCGCCTCGGCCATCGTTCAGCAGGCCATCGGAATGTCCTGCCACACTGGTGACGAAGTAATCTTCCCGTGGCGCAGCTTCGAGGCTTACCCGCTCTACGTGCGCATGGCCGGCGCGGAACCAGTGATGACTCCGCTTACCGAGGACGACCGCTTGGGCTTGGATGCCGTAATTAAGGCCATCACGGACAAGACCCGCGTCATCATCCTCTGCAACCCGAATAACCCAACCGGCACCACCATCACCAAGGGCGAGTTCCGTGACTTCATGGAGCGGGTTCCGAAGGACATCGTGGTTATCCTCGATGAGGCTTACTGGGAGTACAACGACGCGGAGGATACCCCGGACTCTGCCGAGGAGATTTTCAACTACCCGAACCTGGTGGGCGCCCGCACCTTCTCCAAGGCCTTCGGCCTTGCCGGTGCACGCGTGGGTTACGGCATCGCCTCCCCGGAACTCATCCACGGCCTCAAGCTAATGACCATGCCGCTAACGGTTACCTACATGGCAGAAAAGGCTGCCATCGCAGCGCTTAACTCGGCAGAGGAGCTGCTTGCCCGCGTCGAAGAGACCAAGGTGCAGCGCGAGCGCGTAGCAGAGACAATTGGCGCGCGCCCTTCCAAGGGCAACTTCGTTTGGATTCCACGCAGCGACGCCGAAGAGGTTGAACGCAAGCTTTCCGACGAAGGCGTCATCATCCGCCGCTACCTGGATGAGGGCGTTCGCGTTTCCATTACCACTGAGGAAGAAACAAACACTTTCTTGGCCGCCTGGGAGCGTGCGGGCATTCGCCCATTCGGCGAATAATCGCCTTCTATCCCATCGCCCTTTCCCTACTTAGATGGCGGTTGCTCACCTGGAACCGCCGGCAGGAAGTCTGCCAATAACGCCGCCAAACCCGTTTGAAACGGATCTTCCGCAAACGGGTTGGCGGCTTTTTGCTCTTCAATTGCCGCAGCCGAAAGTTTTTCCTGCCATGCAGCACGGGCGCTGCGCAGATGCGGCGCTTCTACACCACCGTCTTCGGGAACCTCGAAGATTTCTTGGGGAGCATTGGCGTCGAAGGCGGAGCCGTAGATGAAGGACTCCAACATGATAATCCGCGGCAGAATCTGCGCGGATTCGACGCCGGCAAATGCCAGTACCTCAGCTAATTTTTCGTACATTTTCCCTGCCCGTGGAGCACCTGACACGGGGGTAGAAGCAATGACCTCCACCAGCGGATAATGCCGCGCGAATACATCGCGGTAGGAACGCGCCCAGAACTCTAATGCGTGACGCACGCTCACCTCGCCAGCTAAAGCCGCGTCGAGAAGCGATGCGTCTACCTGCGCCATAACCGCATCCTCTACAAGGATGAGCAACTCATGTTTGTTAAGTACATGGTTGTACAACGCGCTCGGCGCCACCCCCACTTCGCGGGCAATTCGGGCCATCGTGAGTTTGGCATAGCCACTTTCCTCCACAATTTTTAAAGCGGCCTCGGCAATTTTCTCACGGTTTACCAGCGCCTTTGGCGGCCGACCTTTAGCGCGCGAAAAATTCATGGCTCAAACCTCTATCCAGAGTCACATTAAGTCCTGTACAGTGACACGCAACACAAAATGAATGTTGTTCATTTTGCGCTGAGCTTTCAAACAATCTTCCCATAGACGTTTCCTCTGCACCGCGTAGAGGAAGATGTTCACCACTTCACACAGGAGAACCCACCATGTCGTCATTATTTAGCAACGAATCCAACACCAACCCGGTCCTCGAGCGCGACGTTGTCGTCATCGGCGCGGGCCCTGCCGGCCTCATGGCAGCACGCACGCTGAAGAAGAAGGGCCTTTCCGTCGCAGTCCTGGAAGCCCGCGACCGCGTCGGCGGCCGTACCTGGAATGGCAAGGTCAAGGATGCCGAGGGCGTCGAGCACTTCGTGGAGCTGGGCGGACAGTGGATTTCCCCGGATCAGACGCGGCTCATCGAGCTCGTTGATGAGCTAGGACTCGAGACCTTCCAGCGCTACCGCGAGGGCAAGTCCATCTACGTTGCCCCAGACGGCACCCGCCACGAGTACGAGGGCGCCGTCTTCCCTACTTCCGAGAAGACCATCGTGGAGATGGACCGCCTCATCAAGATCATGGATGCCCTCGCAGCCGAAATGGACCCGGCGCGCCCCTGGGCACACCCGCGTGCGAAGGAGCTGGACTCCATCTCCTTCCGCACGTGGCTCGAAGGCTTGTCTGATGACCCGGAGGCAATCGACAACGTCTCCATCTACGTCGCCTCGGGCATGCTCACCAAGCCTTCCTATGCTTTCTCCACCCTGCAGGCAGCCCTGATGGCTGCTTCCGCAGGTTCCTTCTCCAACTTGGTCGACGAGGACTTCATCCTGGACCGCCGCGTGATCGGCGGCATGCAGTCCGTATCGCTGACCATGGCAGAAGAGCTGGGCGAGGAGGTCTACCTCGGTACCCCGGTGCGCGAACTGCACTGGGCCGAGGTTGACCCAACCACCGCTGATGACCTCAACAAAGTCGCAGCCGACGTTCGCAACGGCGTGCCCAACAACGGCGCTGCTGGCCAGGTGACCGCCTACTCCGAGAAGGTCACCGTGAAGGCGCGCTACGCCGTGCTCGCGGTTCCACCAAACCTGTACAACCGCATCTCTTTCGTTCCGCCGCTGCCACGAGACCAGCAGATCGTGCACCAGCACATCTCCATGGGCTTGGTCATCAAGGTCCACGCCATCTACGACAAGCCTTTCTGGCGCGAAGAGGGCCTTTCCGGCACCGGCTTCGGCGGCGGCCGTTTGGTTCAGGAAGTCTACGACAACACCAACTACGGCAAGAACTTTGCTGCCTCCGCCGAGGGCGAAGAAGACCAGTACGGCACCTTGGTTGGCTTCGTCTCCGACGTTTATGCCGAGGAAATGTGGCACCTGCCAGAAGAAGAGCGCAAGGAGCGCATACTTTCTGCCATGGCGGACTACCTGGGCCCGAAGACCAAGGAGCCAATCGCGTTTTACCTCTCCGACATGGCCGCTGAGGAGTGGACCCGCGGCGCCTACGCCACCTCTTATGACCTAGGCGGCCTATCCCGCTGGGGCCACCTGCAGAACGAGCCGACCGGCTCCATCTACTACGCCTGCTCCGACATCGCTGCCGAGGGCTACCAACACGTCGACGGCGCTATCCGCCAGGGCGAGCTCGTCGCCCAGAAGATTGCCGATAAGGGTTAAATATTGTCTGCTTCTGATTTTGATCGCCGCGCAGCCACCGGACATATCTTGGTGGGCTACGTTGCTACGGACTACGGCAAGGACGCGCTCCGCTTGGGCATCGCCCTTGCCAAGACCCGCAACGTTAACCTCGAGATCGTCATGGCCGCACCGGCCAATAATTCCTTCTCCGGTGTCTACCCGCACGACCGCGGATACAGCTCCATCCTGGAAGAGCAGATTGCAGGTTGGTTGCAGGAGGCGCTGGGCGAAATCCCCAGTGACATCCGCGCCACCGCCCGGATCGTCCCTGGCGAGTCTGAGGCCGAGGCGCTCAATCGCACGGCGGAAGAACTGGACTGCGACATGATCGTGGTTGGTGCGCGCAAGGGTGGCCTTTTTGGCCGCTTCCAAATGGGTACCGCGGTCAACACGTTGTTGCACTCCGGTACTGTCCCTATCGCTCTCGCGCCACACGGCTACTCCTACCCCGGTCCCATCAGCCGCATCACCGCCATGTTTGGTCCGCGCCCAGGCACCACGGACGTCATCGCAATTGGTTTGGACCGCGCACGGCGCCGTCGCATTCCGCTGCGCCTGCTTTCGCTCGTGCTGCCTGGCGAGTCCGATCTGCATGGCCTCGGCACCGACGTTCCCAATGCAGTACGCGCTTACGCCAACCGCAAGCTGGGCGATATCGCCGAAGAAATGCTCTCGGCTGGTTACGCCACAACCGACGTCGCCACTGGGCGCGACGTCGAAGCAGCAATGGAAAACGTCACCTGGCAAGACGGAGAGCTCGCCGTGGTTGGCTCTTCTCGCCTCGCGGTTCCCGGCCGGCTCTTCTTGGGTGGCACGGCGTCGCGAATGCTGCGCTCCATCCCTGTCCCTATGGTCGTCGTACCAGCCGGCTACATGCACGCCGGCGCCGACCACGAAGCGATCTAGCAGGCGCTTTCGCCCAAATCGCTTCCTACCACCAGACCGTATTTCCTAGTTCTTTTTGAAAGGCGGTGAGTAGTCATGACTAGTGCCACTCCTGCACCACCGATTCAGCCCACGCCGGGCAGCGGCGATAACATCGCCTCCACCAAAGGCCTGGCTACCGGACGCGTCGGCTTACTCGGCGCAGTCGTCATCGGCATCAGCTGCATCGCGCCGACCTATACGCTGACTTCCGGACTTGGCCCCACCATTTCCGCGGTGGGCGAGTTTGTTCCGGCGGTCCTCCTTTTGGGATTCATCCCGATGCTCCTGGTGGCCTTTGCCTACCGTGAGCTCAACAATGCGGTTCCGGATTCCGGTACCTCGTTTACTTGGGCCACCAAAGCCTTTGGCCCCTGGGTGGGCTGGATGGGCGGATGGGGCCTTATTACTGCCACCATCCTGGTGCTTTCGAACCTTGCCGCAGTCGCTGTGGACTTCTTCTATCTCTTCCTTGCCCAGATATCAGGCCGCCCCGAAATTGCAGACCTGACGCGCAATCTCTGGATTAATATCCCCACCACGATGGTCTTCATCGCGATCGCAGCCTGGGTTTCCTATCGTGGCCTAGATTCCACGCAGAAGTTGCAATACGTGCTGGTTGCCATCCAGATAATGGCCATTGTGGTCTTTGACATCGTGGCCATCGTGCGCGCTTATAAGGGCGGCGGATTCGACTTCACCCCGATTTCAGTTTCATGGTTTAATCCGCTGGAAATCGGCAACTTTTCCCTCATCGCGGCCGGCATTTCCTTGTCCATCTTCATGTTCTGGGGCTGGGACGTCACGCTGACGATGAACGAGGAAACGAAGGACCCAGAAAAGACTCCAGGGCGCGCTGCAACCATCACGGTCTTGGTCATCATCAGCCTCTACATTCTGACTGCCTTGGCCGTCATCACGTGGGCAGGAACGGGTGATGAAGGCCTGGGTGCCGGCAACCCGGAGAACCAGGAATCGATCTTCGCCGCGCTCTCCTCCCCCGTGCTCGGCTCGGCCGCCCTGCTTATCTACGTCGCTGTGCTCTCAAGTTCCTTCGCCTCGCTGCAGTCCACGATGGTGGGCCCCGCCCGTACGCTGCTGGCGATGGGCTATTACAAGGCGTTGCCGCCGGTCTTTTCCAAGATCAGCCCCAAGTTCCGCACGCCGTCTACGGCCACGATTGCCTCCGCTATTGCAGCGGGCGGTTTCTACACGGTCACGCGCATCCTTTCTGAGAACGCTCTGTGGGACACCATCTCTGCCCTCGGATTGATGATCTGCTTCTACTACGGCATCACCGCCGTGGCCTGCATTTGGTACTTCCGCCACGAGCTTTTCAGCAGCGTACACAACATCATCTTCAAGTTCGTCTTCCCCCTGCTGGGTGGCGGCTTCTTGCTGCTGATGTTCTTTACCACCGCATTCGATTCGCTTAGCCCGGAATACGGTTCTGGCTCCTCAATTTTCGGAGTGGGCACCGTCTTCGTGCTGGGCATGGGAATTCTGTTGCTCGGCGCCGTATTAATGCTGTTCACGCGCTTTGCCCATCCGGATTTCTTCAAGGGCCGCACATTGAAGCGGATAACGTCCGGCGAAGACTCTCAATTGCCGCTAGTTTAGAGGCTAGCCCTATTTCAACCTAGTTCACTATTAGGCTCTAAAAAGAGCTGGATCACACAACAAGGAGTATTAATGTCTAACACTTACCGAGTTCAGAACCCTGCTACTGACGAGATCGTCGAGACCTTCGACTCCGCCACCGACGCCGAGGTAGAAGGCGCACTGGCGAAGGCCGCCGCAGCCTACCGCGAGTGGAGCGCGCGCCCGATGTCCGAGCGCGCGGAAATCGTTGCTCGCGCAGCACACCTCTTTGCGGAGCGCAAGGAGGAGCTGGCCAAGATTGCCGCGGAAGAGATGGGCAAGCCTATCTCCGAAGGCATCGAGGAAGCAGAGTTCTCAGCGGCCATCATCAAGTACTACGCCGATAACGGCGAGGAGTTCACCAAGGATCAGCCGATTCCGGCTTCTGCCAATGGCACTGCGGTAATCCGCCGCCTGCCCATCGGCCCGCTGCTTGGCATCATGCCGTGGAACTTCCCCTACTACCAGATTGCCCGCTTCGTGGGCCCGAACCTGGTCCTCGGCAACACCATTATCTTAAAGGACGCAGAAATCTGCCCTCGCTCCGCACTCGCCGTGCAGAAGATCATGGATGACGCTGGCATTCCAGAAGGCGTGTACAACAACATCTTCGCCACCCACGAGCAGATTTCCACCATCATCGCGGATCCACGCATCCAGGGCGTTTCCCTGACTGGTTCCGAGCGCGCCGGCGCCATCGTGGGTGCCCAGGCCGGCCAGCACCTGAAGAAGGCAGTGCTCGAGCTCGGTGGATCCGATCCTTATATTCTTCTCGATACCGACGACGTCAAAGAAGCAGCCAAGCTGGCGTGGACGACCCGCATGTACAACACGGGCCAGGCCTGCAACTCCAACAAGCGCATGATCGTCATGGAAGACATCTACGAGGAGTTCGTGGCTGAGCTGACCAAGCTCGCACAGGAAGCAAAGGCAGCGCCTGCCGACGCCCAGGGTGAGGGCACCTACTCCTGCCTGTCCTCCCGTGCGGCGGCGGAGACCCTGCACGATCAGATTCAGCGCGCGGTGAAGGAAGGCGCTACCCTGCGCGCTGGCGGCGAGCTGGCGGACAAGGGCGCCTTTGTCTCCCCGGCCGTTATCACCGACATTCCAGTCGGCTCCGACATCTACTACGAGGAGTTCTTCGGCCCGGTTGCCGTGGTCTACCAGGTTTCCTCCGACGAGGAAGCGCTCGAGCTGGCCAACAATACCCAGTTCGGCCTGGGCGGCACCGTCTTTTCCAAGGACACCGAGCGCGCAGCGGCCATCTCCCGCCGCCTCGAGGTGGGTATGGCCAACGTCAACACCCCGGCCGGTGAGGGTGAAGAGCTGCCTTTCGGCGGCGTGAAGCGCTCTGGCTTCGGCCGTGAGCTCGGCCCGCTGGGCATGGATGAGTTCGTCAACAAGCAGATGTACTACATCGAAAACTAGTCCTGCTGGCTTGCCGCCCACGCTCATACGCAAAAGGGAGGCTGTCACTAACCAAAGCGTTAGTGACAGCCTCCCTTCTTTTGATTAAGCCCTAGGGCTCAATCAGTTGAGCTTGCCAACTGACTAGTCAGAAGATCCGGTGGAAGACCCGTCGTCGGAAGCACAGGCATCGTAGACCAGACCGCCTACCAGAAGTCCGGCAGCCACGAGGGCAAGACCGGCGCCTAGCTTGCGCACCTCCGGGGAAATCTTCGCGTTGAAGGCCGCGAGCTGGCGATTAGCCTGCTCGACCTGGCCGGCCAGCTGCGGGTTGAAGATACCCAGCTGCTTCTGCGTCTGAGTGTTGAACTGCTGCCACTGGCGTGCCAGCTGTGCCTGCATCTCAGACAGACCTGGAATGCGAACCTGTGCTGCCAGACCTGCCGGGATGAGCAGCAACAGTGGCAGCCCCACTGCCAAGCCGGTAGCCACACAACGCTCAGAAGGCTGGTAGCTCGAGGAACCATCCGAAGAGCCATCAGAAGACCCATCCGAGCTGCCTGGGTTCTTGCCGGGGTCAGTACCCGGATCAGTGTTCGGCTCGGTGACGGTCACGGTGATGCTGTCGATTTCCTTGTCGGAGTCATCGCGGACGATGACGGTTACGGTATCGCCTGGCTTGGCGTCTGGCTTGATGGTGACGATGACATCGCCGTTCTCTTCCAAGGTCGCGGAACCTGGGCCGGTGGTCTTATCGACGTTGGCACCTGCCGGTACCTTGCCGCCGACATTTGGAACCTTCACGACGCCACCAGCCGGGGCCTTCGCATCGTTCCAAGACGGTTCATCCGGGGTTGGGTCGGTTGGATCCGTCGGGTCGGTTGGA
>NZ_KV800660.1:0-3460 GCF_001810285.1 Corynebacterium sp. HMSC071F07 | reverse complement strand
CAGGCCCAGATGAAGGCTTTGAAGTCGCAGGCCTGCGTGAGATCGGTGCGAGTTCGTGTCGTGGAGCTGCCGCAGTTCGGGTCTTTGCACCGCCACCTGGTTGTGCCTTTGGATGTGGTTCCGTTTTTCTTCATTTGCCCAGCACATACCGGGCATCGTGGCCTGTTTTTACTCACCCGGAAAGCACACCAGAGAGTGTCTGATGGTTTGTGTGTGGGTACCTAACCCGCATAAGGAGATGGACCAGAATGACTACTGTGGCGAGACGAGATCCGGCTAATAAGGCCAAGATTGATGCGATTGAAAAGAAGCTGCTTGCTAACCCTGACATCGCGAAACTGATTGATGACCTAGGCACGTCCACAACGGATGCCAACGACCTAGTTCGCGGCATGTTACAAGCCTCGATTACCAGGGGACTCAACGCTGAAATGGATGCCCACCTGGGCTACGAGTCTGGCGACAGGAGCGCTAAAGCTGCAGCTAGAACAGACAATTACCGCAACGGGTCGTATCCAAAGACCGTGGATTCTAACTACGGGCCAGTCACCGTTGATGTCCCTCGGGATCGGGCTGGAACATTCTTGCCGACTATGGTCCCTAAAGGTTCTAGGCGCTTGACTGATGTCGATGACATGATCGTCAGCTTGTACGCCGGTGGGATGACAATTAGGGACATCCAGCACCATATGGCAACGTCGATGCGTGTCGATATTTCCCATGAGACGATTTCTGCGGTTACTGACGCCGTGCTCGATGAGGTCATGGTCTGGCAAAACCGCCAGCTAGACGAGTTCTACCCCGTGGTTTTCCTGGACGCGTTGCGCATTAAAGTCCGCGACGACGGCCGAGTAGTCAACAAATCTGCGTACATGGCAATCGGCGTGGATCTCAACGGTATTAAGCACATTTTAGGATTGTGGATTGCCAAGGAAGAAGGCGCTTCATTCTGGGCGCAGGTATGCGCCAACCTTTCTAACCGTGGGGTCAAGGACGTCTTTATCGTCTGCTGTGACGGGCTGAAAGGCCTGCCAGAGGCAGTTGAGGCAACCTGGCCGAACTCTATGGTGCAAACCTGTATCGTGCACCTGATTCGCGCCGCTAACCGGTGGGTAGCCTACGGGGATCGCCGGGGCGTATCAGCCGCGTTGAAAAAGATTTACACTGCCACGGACGAGCCCACAGCACAGGTTGCTTTAGACGAATTTGAAGCCTCCGAGCTGGGTGAGAAATATCCCCGCTCAGTCAAGGTCTGGCGTGATGCGTGGGCGCGTTTCGTACCGTTTCTGCAGTTCCCACCAGCAGCCAGAAAGGTAATCTATACGACGAACTCCATTGAGTCGTTTAACAATGAACTGCGTAAAGCTACCCGCAACAGGGTGCAGTTCACCAACGATGAATCAGCGATAAAGACGCTGTGGTTGATGACCTGCAACATCGAAGACAAACGAGCCGCAAAGAGGGCAAAGCAAGGCAAACGAGTCTCAGCGACAGCCGGCAGACTCATGGAAGGAGCCCGAGTTTCCGGCTGGAAACAAGCCATCAACCAAATGGCCGTTGCCTACCCCGACCGCTTCGACAAATACCTATAAACCTAGCCCCACACACAAACAACTTGACACCCTCCGAACAAGCAAGCATTGATAGATGCAGGTCTGCACTACATTTTGTCGGTGAAACCCCACCGTGCCTGAGGTGATTGAAACCTGGCGGCGGGAAATCCCTGGTGAAGCCTACGCCCACGGCCAGATCTGGACACAAGCCTCGGCAAGCGATGCGCGCAAACACACAACCCCGAATACGGTGACCCACTTCCAGTACTCCTATGATCGGGCCAGACGCGGCCTGCGCGGAATCAAAGAGCAAGTCGCAAAAGCCAAACGCGCTGTTGACGGCGAAATCGCCATTAAGCGCAACCGCTATTTCGATCTTTCCACCCCGAACAAGAAGGTCAACTACGCTCTCGCTGCAAACACCGAGCCCTAGCCGGAATTAAAGGCTATGAAACCGACCTGACCGCTCTTCCCGCCCAGGAGGTTATCAGGCATTACCGCAGGCTATTCCACATTGAAAATGTCGTATCGGATGTCGAAATCAGACCTGAAAGCACGCCCAATCTATGCGAGGAAACAAAACTCGATCACAGCACATCTCAATATTGTGATGGCAGCACTAGCCGTGACCCACCTGATGGAGACCCGCAGTGGTCACTTCATCAAACGCCTCGTGAGAACACTCAAGAAATACCGCAGCTTTCAACTCGTCGTTGGCGGCGAAACCATTCACGCCGCCGTACCATTCCCGCCCGACCTCACTGCCACCATCCAAGTAATCACCGGCCGCGAACTTCCGCACAAAATTGGCCTAAGTCAGGTTAGAAGGGAATCAGCACACCGTCTCGTGGGATTCGTGCTCTGGGTGCTCAATCTGGATGGTGGAGTGCTCGATACCGTGTTCGCGCAGGGCCTGCTGGGCGGCATCCAACAGCGGGCCGGTGCCGACGGTGCCGTCGCGCACGATATGCACGGTCGTGAGCACGTTCACGCCGTCCAGGCTCCACAGGTGCAGGTCGTGGATGTCAGCAACGCCCTCGACCTGCCGCAGCGCGGGCTCGATCGCACTGGCGTCGAAGTCCGCCGGGACTTGCTCGAGCAGCACGCTCGCCGAAAGCCGCATGAGCTGCCAGGCGCGCGGCAGCACCATCGCCGCGATCGCTAGGGAGGCGATCACGTCCGCCGCCACAAACCCCGTGGTCAGTACCACGATGCCGGCCACGATTACTGCGACCGAGCCGAGCATATCCACTAACACGTGCAAGAACGCGCCCTCCACGTTGATCGAGGATTTGCGGTGCCGGTGCAGAACCCACGCCGATAGCGCATTCGCCACCAGGCCGATCACCGCGATGATCAGCATCGTTTTTCCCTGCACTTCGGCCGGGCTCTGCAGGCGGCGCACCGCCTCGACGACAATCCACACCGAGATCGCCAGCACCATCACTGCGTTCGCCAGTGCAGCAAGCACCTCCACTCGTCGGTAGCCGTACGTGGCCTGAGCCGATGCTTGTCGGCGCCCAACCAACACCGCTAACACCGCGATGATCAACCCCGCAGCGTCGGAAAGCATGTGCATCGCATCCGCCATCAGCGCCATCGAACCCGCCAACCAGCCGCCGATCAGCTCCGCGAAGAAGACGGTGCCGGTAATGCCTAGCGCAATCAAGAGTGCGCGCAGCGGCGTGCTGGAGTGATCGTGGTCGTGGTGCTCGTGTGCCATGCACTCAGCCTATCCCCGTCGACGCTTATTGACAATTAAATGAAAATGGATGGCGGTAAGCGCAGCCACTGAGGCCAAGTCGGCCTGATTTAGGTCATTGTGCAGTTGTCCTTTGAATGTGTAGAGAAGCTGAAACATGAACAACCAAAAAGTAGGGTTAAGTAGCAGAATGTGTGTCCGTTCG